>NZ_JBEXDB010000016.1:0-211773 GCF_040605575.1 Streptomyces sp. NPDC005566
CTCGTCCACGACGCCCACAACCCCAGCCCCACCACCGCGTTCGCCCTCTCCCGCCTCGCCGACGCCGACACCCTCCACCACACCCCCATCGGCGTACTGCGCAGCGTCGAAAGACCCGTCTACGACACCCTCATGTCCGACCAACTCGACACCGCCATCGAACAACACGGCAAGGGAGACCTCAGTACCCTCCTCGCCGGCAACGACACCTGGACCGTGATCGGCTGATCCGCCGTCACTCCTGATCGCCGGGGCCCGGAACCGACTGGTTCCGGGCTTCGTCGTATGCCGCACGCGCCGACTCGACCTCGTCCACCTGCCGCTCGGACCAGCGGGCCAGCGCCCAGACCTGGTCGGCGGCCTCCTTGCCGAGCGGGGTGAGCGAGTAGTCCACGCGGGGCGGGATCACCGGCTTCGCGTCCCGGTGCACGAAACCGTCGCGCTCCAGCGTCTGGAGGGTCTGGGCCAGCATCTTCTCGCTGACGCCCCCGACCTCGCGGCGCAGTTCGCTGAACCGGTAGGAGCGTTCCAGCAGGACGGCCAGCACGAGCACGCCCCACCGGCTGGTGATGTGTTCCAGGACCAGCCGCGAGGGGCAGTTCTGCTGGTTGACGTCCGGGCGCCTGCCGCCCACTTCGTCCAGGATGCTTACCTTCATGCCAGTACCTTACTTCAAAGTGGGTACTTTCCTACAGTTAGTACCGCCCCTATGGTGAGTGTCGTTCCCCACGCATCAGCACCACCAGGAGAGACCCCCATGAGCATCGTCGTCACCGGAGCCACCGGACAACTCGGCCGCCTCGTCATCGAGCAGCTGCTCACCACGGTCCCGGCGGACCGGATCGCCGCCGTCGTCCGCAGCAAGGAGAAGGCCGCCCCCCTCGCCGCCCGCGGCATCGAGATCCGGATCGCCGACTACGACCGGCCCGAGACCCTCGCCGACGCCTTCCGGGCCGGCGACCGGGTACTGCTGGTCTCCGGCAGCGAGATCGGCCGGCGGGTGGCGCAGCACACCGCCGTGATCGCCGCCGCCAGGGCGGCGGGCGTCGCGCAGCTCGCGTACACCGGTGTGCTGGGCGGCCCGGACGCGGACTTCCAGCTGGCTGCCGAGCACAAGGTGACGGAGCAGCTGATCCTCGACTCGGAACTCCCGTACACCTTCCTGCGCAACGGCTGGTACACCGAGAACTACACGGCGAACCTCGGGCCCGTCCTGGAGCACGGGGCCGTCGTCGCCAATGCGGGTGACGGCCGCATCGCCTCCGCCTCGCGCGACGACCTCGCCGCCGCCGCGGCGGCCGTACTGACCGGCGAGGGCCACCTCGGTGCCGCGTACGAGCTGGGCGGCGACGTCGCCTGGTCCCTGGCCGAGTACGCCGCCGTGGTCGCCGCCGCGACCGGCAAGGAGATCACGTACACGAACGTGCCCGCCGCCACGCACCGGGAGATCCTCGTGGGTGCCGGGCTGCCCGAGGGCCTCGCGGCGATCCTCGTCGACGTCGACGAGGCGATCGGGCGCGGACTCCTCGCCGGTACCAGCGGTGACCTGGCCCGTCTGATCGGCCGGCCGACGACTCCGCTCGCCGTGACGGTGGCGGCCGCGGTCTCCGCCGGGTGACGGCCGACGGTAGCCGTGTCACGAGCGTTTCCGTGAGACGGCTATGACACAGGGCCTTTCCGGCGCTACCGTCGTGCAGTCGGCCGCTCGCCGACGCAGGAGCGCCGGGAGGGCCCGTGGAGGGGAAGAACGAACAGCGGGCAGGCCTGCTGTACGGAATCGGCGCGTACGGGATGTGGGGCCTCGTGCCCCTGTTCTGGCCGCTGTTGCAGCCGTCCGGAGCGATGGAGATCCTCGCCCACCGGATGGTCTGGTCGCTGGGTGTCGTGGGCATCGCGCTGCTCGCCCTGCGCCGGTGGGCCTGGATCGGCGCACTGCTCAGGCAGCCCGCGAAGGTCGGCCTCATAGCGATTGCCGCGACGGTCATCTCCGTCAACTGGGGCATCTACATCTGGTCCGTCAACAACGGCCACGTCGTCGAGGCGTCGCTCGGCTACTTCATCAATCCGCTGGTCACGATCGCCATGGGTGTCCTGCTGCTCGGTGAGCGGCTGCGGCCCGTGCAGTGGACCGCGGTGGCGACCGGTTTCGCCGCGGTGCTGGTCCTGGCGATCGGCTACGGGCAGCCGCCCTGGGTCTCGCTGGCCCTGGCCTTCTCCTTCGCGACGTACGGCCTGGTGAAGAAGAAGGTCAACATGGGCGGCCTGGAATCGCTGGCCGCCGAGACCGCTGTGCTGTTCGTGCCCGCGCTCTCGTTCCTCCTGTGGCTCGCCGCGCGGGGCGACACGACGTTCCTGGCCGGAGGCGCGGGACACGGGGCCCTCCTCGCCGCGACGGGCCTCGTGACGGCGATCCCGCTCGTCTGCTTCGGTGCGGCGGCGATCCGGGTGCCGCTGTCCGTGCTCGGTCTGCTGCAGTACCTGGCGCCGGTCTTCCAGTTCGGGCTCGGCATCCTGTACTTCCACGAGGCGATGCCGCCCGAGCGGTGGGCCGGATTCGCTCTGGTCTGGGTGGCGCTCATGCTGCTGACCTGGGACGCGCTGCGGACGGCACGACGGACACGGGCCGAGGCGCTGCGCCTGGCCGTCCTGGCCGCGGAGGCCGGGGCGCCGGTGGGCACGAGTGCCGCTCCGGCCCCGGACGCGGTGCCCGGCACGACGCCGGGGACATCTGCCGCCGGTACGGATTCGGGTGCGGCGGCCGCGGAACGGGCACCGGCCTCCTGACCGGGTGGGCCAGGTGGATCCGGTACCCGCGCCGCTCCGCCGCGCCGGGCCGGGTCAGGCCCCGACTTCTTCGGTGGCCCTCGGCTCCCCTGCGAACTCCGGTGCGGCGGCTCCGTCCGCAGGGCCGGCCTTCCGCCTCCCCGCACGCAGGCCGTACGCCGTGATCAGCGCGCCCAGCACCACCATCACCACCGGCACCACCAGTGCCGCACGGAAGGCCGTCAGCGTGGCGGCGGCCGATCCGTCCGTTCCGGCCGAGACGGCGCCGTACACCGCGGTCACGGCCGAGATGCCGACCGCCGAGCCGAACTGCGTCGAGGTGTGCAGCAGTCCTCCCGCCAGCCCCTGCTCGGCGTCGGGCACGCCGTCGGTCGCGGCGATCGACAATGGACCGTACGCCAGCGCGAAGGCGGTTCCGGTGAGGATCAGGGTCGGGAACATCGCGAGGTACGTCCAGTCGAGCCCGATCGGCAGGAACAGCCCGTACGAGGCGATGGCGAGCACGAAACCGCCCAGGATCACCCGTGCGTTGCCGAAGCGGTCGACCAGGCGCGGGGTCAGGGTCGGGGCCAGGACCGCGTCGACACCCATCACCACGAGGGCCAGCGCGGTCTGCAGCGAGGACCAGCCGCGCAGCTCCTGGAGGTACAGGGTCACCACGAACTGGAAGCCGAAGAAGGAGCCCACGAAGAGGAGCGCCCCGAGGTCGGCGCGGATCATGGACGCCCTGCGCAGCATCGCGAGCCTGACGAGCGGGGCGGACGCCCGTCGTTCGATCAGGACGAAGAGCCCGGCCAGGAGCAGTCCGGCCGCGAAGACACCGGCCGGCAGCGCCCAGCCCTCGGCCGCGTGCTCCAGGCGCACGATCGCGAAGGCCAGGAGCAGCATCGCGCCCGCCGCCGCCGCGGCCCCCGGCAGGTCGAAGCCGCCGGTGCGCTCGGGCCTGGGCTCGACGGGGACCGTACGGACGGCCGCGAGCAGGATTCCCGCGGCGAGCAGCACGGGCGCGAAGAACACCCAGCGCCAGCCGAGCTGGGTGAGGAGACCGCCGATGACCAGTCCGAGCGAGAAGCCGCCGGCCGCTGTGCCGGCGAAGACCAGCAGGGCCTTGTTGCGCTGCGGCCCCTCCTCGTACGACGTGGTGATCAGCGACATGGCCGCGGGGGTCATGAAGGCGGCGGCGACGCCGGTGACGAAGCGGGCCACGATCAGCATCCAGCCTTCGGTGGCCAGGCCCCCGAGTCCGGAGAAGAGCAGGAACACGGTGAGCCAGACGAGGAACATCCGGCGTCTGCCGAGCAGGTCGGCCGCGCGGCCACCGAGGAGGGTGAAGCCGGCGTAGCCGAGGACGTAGGCGCTCATCACCCATGCCGCGGTGCCTGTCGACAGGTCCAGATCGGCCCTGATGGACGGGACGGCCACGGCGAGCATGGCGACGTCGATGCCCTCCAGGAAGATCGTGCCGCACAGGACGAGCAGCAGGGCCCAGGCGCGGGCGGACAGTGCGGGTGCGGTGCGTGCGGCGACAGACACAGGAATCCCCTTGTCGTGGTCCGGAGTACTGCGAAGCCCCGAGGGCGTGGAGCGGCACGGGACAGGTGCGGTTACGAACAGGAGGGTCGGTTCCCTCTTGTAACCACGAGAATCGTGCGCCACCATGAGGCTTCATGGAAGAAGGCACTTCGAAGTCACCGAGGCACCCTGAAGGCACCGTGACCACGCTCCCGCCGGAGCCGCATACGGCGGCAGGCGATCCCGACCCCTTCCAGTGGGACACCCGCGAGGGCTGCGAGGTGCGGCAGATCCTGGACCGGGTCGCCGACAAGTGGTCCCTGCTGGTGATCGCACTGCTCGACCGCCGCAAGCTCCGCTTCACCCAGCTGAAGCGGGAGATCGACGGCATCAGCCAGCGGATGCTGACCGTCACCCTGCGCCAGCTGGAGCGCGACGGACTCATCGAGCGGACGGTCCACCCGGTGGTACCGCCCAAGGTGGAGTACGAGCTCACACCTCTCGGCGGCACGCTGCACACCACGATCCGCACCCTGGTGACCTGGACCGAGGAGCACCAGGACGAGATCGCGGCAGCCCGAGCGGGCTACGACGCACGCGTCGCCCTGGAGTAACGCCAGGAGTCCTCCGTCCCGATCATGGCGTCGGACCGGGTGGGTGTGGCATGCATGGTGGACGGCACACGCAAAGGCTGATTGAGTGCCCGGGATGGGGACGATTCTGGGGGACATGAGGCACGTTCAGTGGCATGAGCTGCGCCATGCGGGCGGCTCCGCCTCCCAAGTCCCCGGCATGCTGTCGCGGATCGCCTGGGGCGACAGCGAGTCCGCCGAGGACGCGCTGAGCGACCTGGGTCAGTGGATCGGCGCTCTGGCCGTCTTCGACTCGACGGTCGCCACGGTGCCGTTCCTGTGGGAGCTCGCCGCGACGCAGTCGGTGAAGGACCGCGTCGGTGTGCTCGGACTGCTGCAGACGATCCTCGCCCACGGGCACACGCACCACCCGGAGTGGACGAGGGACGCCCACCTGGCCGTCCTGGCGGGCCGGACGACGGCCCTGCGGCTCACCGGCGACGGAGATCCAGCGGTCCGCGAGTCCGCCCAGGAGCTGCTGACCGCGCTCGACCGGCACGTCTGCAGGACCTGCCCGCCCGAGTAGGACCGGTCAGCCGAGCGCGGTCGCGACCCGGTCCATCACGTGCTGCCAGTGGGCGCGCCGCTCCTCGCGTTCCTCCGCGCTCGCCAGACGCTCCTCGTGGAAGCGGAGTACCGCCTTGTCCTGCGGGCTGGGCGACACCGTGACCTGGACCGTCGTGGAACCATGGGTCAGCCGGATGCGGTTGCCCGGGTGGTAGCTGCGGATCTCACCCTCGACCCCGCCGGCCGTGCGGTACGGGGCACCCTTCTCGGTGGGCAGCGGTGACGCGGAGCCGAGCCACAGGGCCACGCCCTCGTCGCCGGCGATGAACTCCCAGACGGCCGAAGCGGTCCTGGGCAGGGTCCTGGAAACGCCGATCTCCCACCCGGCGTCCTGTGTGAGTCCGGTCGGCATCATGCCTCTCCCTTCACTCCCCGGCGTCGCCGGGTTCCGTCTGACGGGCGCGGTGCGCCCGTACCTTGTGGCGGTTTCCGCAGCGGCCCATCGCGCACCAGCGCCGCCTTCCGGGGCGGGAGGTGTCGACGAAGTGCAGGGCGCACCCGTGGGCCTCGCACTCCCGGATCCGGGAGGCGTACGGCCCCGTGAACAGCTCCACGGCGTCCCGGGCGACCGTCGACAGGAGTGCCGTGCCGGTTGCCCCCGGGGCCCACTCCCGGCTGCCGCCGGCCGTCATCAGGGCCGCCAGCGGGGGCTCGGCGGCGGCCGCGTTCACCACGTCCGTGTCGGCCGGTGCGAGGGCCAGGCCCTTCGCGCGGGCCTGGGTCATCCGCCAGAGCGCCCCGCGCAGTCCATGGGCGCGGGCCAGTTCCGCCTCGCCGACCAGGAGCACCAGGCCGCCGGGCAGCCGGCTCTCACCGGCCCACCGGACCAGGTCGGCGGGCTCGTGCAGCGTTTCGTAGTGCCAGGGCACGCCACCCGGATCACTGGTGAGCAGCAGCTCCAGGCACAGGGCGCCCGGATCGAACCGGTACGAACGGCCCTGCCGCGTACGGAGGATCAGCCCCGGTTCCGGCGTGCCTGTTGCCGACGCAGTCATGTAACCACTATAAACGGTTTCCATGACCCTGCACTGGAAAGTCGTCATCGATGCCCAGGACCCACATGCCCAGGCCGACTTCTGGGCCGAGACGCTGGGGTACGCGGTGGAGGACCACAGCGCCCTGATCGAGGAACTGCTCGGTTTCGGGTCGGTGGACGAGTCCCTCACGACCGAGTCGCACGGGCGCCGGGCCTGGCGCGACCTCGCCGCCGTGCGGCACCCCGACGAACCCTTCGAGGAGAAGAGCGGCATGGGCCTCGGGCGCCGGCTGCTCTTCCAGCGCGTTCCGGAGCCGAAGACGGTGAAGAACCGCCTCCACCTGGACGTGCACACGCCCCCGGGACAGCGCGAGGCGGAGGTGGAACGGCTGGTGGGGCTGGGCGCGGGCGTGCTGCGCACCGTCGACGAACCCTCCGGGTCCTGGCAGGTGCTCGTCGACCCGGAAGGCAACGAATTCTGCGTCCAGTGAGGGAGCTGACCGTCCGCGCAGGTCAGCGGGGTACGGCCGGAAGCCGATCTCCCTAGGCTGACCCCCATGCTGACGCCACCCGCCTACACCCTTGTCGCCACGGATCTGGACGGCACCCTCCTGCGCCCCGACGACACCGTGAGCCCTCGCTCCCGGGCCGCCCTCGCCCGCGCCGCATCCGCCGGTGCGCGGCATCTGATCGTCACGGGCCGCCCGGTGCCGGGCATACGCGGCCTGCTCGCGGACCTGGGCTACGAAGGCCTCGTGGTCTGCGGGCAGGGCACACAGGTGTACGACGCCGGGTCGGCCCGCATGCTGAGCTCGGTGACGCTCGACCGGGAGCTCGCCGACACCGCACTCGGCAAGATCGAGGCGGAGGTCGGACCGGTCTTCGCCGCGGTGGACCAGGACGGCACCGAAGGCCGGACCCTGATCGAGCCGGGCTACCGCATGCCCCACCCCTCGCTCCCCGCACAGCGGGCGCAGCGCCGCGGCGAGCTGTGGGCTGCACCGATCATCAAGGTCCTGGTGCGTCACGCGGAGCTGACGGACGACGAGCTGGCCGCGGCCGCCCGTGGGGTCGTGGGGAATCTGGCGACCGTCACGATGGCGGGGCCGGGCACGGTGGAGCTGGCTCCGTACGGCGTGGACAAGGGCACGGGGCTCGCGCTGGCGGCCGAGGCGCTGGGCTGTGACACCGCCGGCGCGGTGGCGTTCGGCGACATGCCCAACGACCTGCCGATGTTCCGTCGTTCGGGCCACCGCGTGGCGATGGCCAACGCCCACGCCGAGCTGAAGGCGGCGGCGGACGAGGTGACCCTGTCGAACCAGGACGACGGCGTCGCGGCCGTCCTGGAGCGGTTGTTCGGCTGAGCTTCCCTTCGAGCTTCCCTTCGGATGAGCGCCGATTGCATGCGCATGCATATAATGCAGACGCAGGTAACAGTCGCACGCAGTCGACCGGGGGTCCATCATGGCCACGCGCAGCTTCCTCTTCCTGCTCGGCAGCAGCCGCGCCGGCGGCAACACCGAGACGCTCGCCCGGCTCGCCGCCGAGCAGCTCCCGGCCGACGCCGAACAGCGCTGGCTGCACCTGCGGGACCTGCCGCTGCCGGATTTCGAGGACCTGCGGCACGCGGACGGCGAGCACCTGCCCCCGACCGGGCACGCCGCGACCCTGCTGGAGGCCACGCTCGCCGCCACCGACGTGGTCATCGCCTCACCGCTGTACTGGTACTCGGTCTCCACCTCCACCAAGCGCTACCTGGACCACTGGTCGGGCTGGCTGAGGCTGCCCGACGCCGACTTCGAGCAGCGGATGGCCGGCAAGACCCTGTGGGGGATCACGGCACTCGCGGACGCGGATCCGGCCGTCGCCGAGCCGCTGACGGGGACGCTGAGGATCTCCGGTCGGTACCTGGGGATGCGGTGGGGCGGGGTGCTGCTGGGCAACGGCAGCGGGCCCGGTGACGTCCTGTCCGACACCGCGGCGCTGACCCGGGCCAAGACCTTCTTCAGCTGACGCGATCCGGACCGGGCCCCTCGGCTTCCGGACCCTCGGGGCCGGGACCGCCCGGCACCACCCCCTCCGCGCCGCCGCCTGCCGCACCGGCCTGTCCCGCCGCACTCCCGGCGCCCAGCGACCGCAGGACGTGGGCCACCAGTGCGGCGACCGTCGCGTCGTCCTGTGGCGGCTTGCGCAGCACATGGCGGTAGTAGACGGGGCCGTAGAGCATTTCCACGGCCAGCGGCAGATCGGCGTCGGCCGGAACCTGCCCCTGTTCCTGGGCGCTGCGCAGCCGCCCCACGGCCCGCTCGAAACGCGGGTCGACCAGCTGCTCCCTGACCGCCACCGCGAGGGCGTCGTCATGGTGCATCTCGGAGAGGATCCCGGCGTAGGCGGGGCCGTACGGCGGCGAGGACAGCAGCTTCACCGCGCTGTTGATGTGGGTCCGGAGATCGGCCGCGATGTCACCGGTGTCGACGAACGGCGTCGCACCGACGAGCGCCTCGGTGAAGGCTTCGAGGAGCACCGCGCTCTTCGACGGCCACCAGCGGTAGATCGTCTTCTTGCTCACCCCGGCGCGGGCGGCGATGGCCTCGACGGTGACCCGCCCGTACCCCTTCTCCGTGCACAGCTCCAGAGCCGCGTCCAGAGTCGCCCGTCGTGATCGCTCACTGCGGCGCAGGGAACTCGGCGATGTGATCATTCGGTGAGCATAGGGGGATTCGGTCCACTGCTTGTTGACAGCCCGTCGCCAGAAGTCGAACAATGACCTGGAAGAAACGGAACGTACCGTGTCGCGACGTTCCGTGCTTCTCACCGTTCGTGCCGTTTGCGCCGCGACGAGCCGATCGGGGGACGGCTCGACCGGCCGACGGCGCGGACGGTCCCCGGTGAGCCGCCTTCAGACAGTGATGTCCTTCGTGGTGAATCGCGCCCAGGCCGCCGACCCGAACACCGCCGCGTACGCCCCCTGCAGCCCGAGGTTCCTGGCCATCTCGTCCCAGTAGACGGGGTCGCGCAGCAGGTCCGTGAAGGACATCCAGTAGTGCGGGAACAGATACGGGTGGATCCCGTCCAGCTGCGGCATCGCATCCAGGATCTGAACGGTGATCAGCACCCCCACGGTGGCCGCCATCGCCGCGATCCCGCTGTTGGTGAGCGTCGAGACGAACAGGCCGAGTGCCGCGAACCCCGTCAGTGACACCGCCACCGCCACCGCGATCAGGCCGGCCCGCACGAGTCCTTCGCCGAAGCCGATCCGGGTCCCCGAGATCGTCGTGACCTCGCCGACGGGGAAGAGCAGCGCACCCACCGCGAGTGCTGATGCCGCCACGACCAGCGTCGCGACCAGGCAGAACGCCAGCACCGACGCGTACTTCGCGAGCAGCAGCCGGGTCCGGCCCGCCGGGGCGACCAGAAGGTAACGCAGGGTGCCGCCGCTCGCCTCACCCGCGACGGAGTCGCCGGCGACGACCCCGACCGCCATCGGGAGGAAGACGGGGAGCGTCGCGGACAGGGCCGCGAAGACCAGGAAGAGGCCGTTGTTGGTGACCTGGGCGAGGAACGCGGGCCCGCCGCCCCCGCCGCCGGGGCCCGACGAGGAGCCGTCGCTCGTCTCGATCCTGACGGCGATCCCGATGAGCACGGGTACGGCCGCCAGCACACCGAGCAGGGCCAGGGTGCGCCGGCGGCGCAGTGCGATGCCGAGTTCGGAGCGGAGGATCCCCAGCGTCCACAGCGGGCGCGGTGCGCGGGGCGCGGCCGCCGTGGTGAGTTCAGCCTGCGACATCGAATCCCTCTCCGGTGAGTGCGACGAAGGCGTCTTCGAGGGAGGCCCGTTCGACGCCGAAGGACCGTACACGGACTCCGCCGCGCACCAGGGCGGCGTTGAGGTCCGCCAGTTCGACCTCGCCCGGCGGCACGTCCGCGGTGACCCGGTCGCCGTCGCTCAGGAGACCTCCCACCCCGTGCTCCCGGAGGATGCGGGCGGCGGCGCCCGGGTCGGGAGTGGTGACGGAGAGCCGGCCGCGGGCGCCCGCCGCGAGGTCGGCGACAGGGCCCTGCGTGAGGAGCCGCCCGCGGGCCATCACCGCGGCATGCGTACAGACCTGTTCGATCTCGTCGAGCAGGTGGGAGGAGAGGAAGACGGTGGTGCCCTCGGCCGCGAGCTCGCGGATCAGGGAGCGGATCTCCCGCATGCCCTGCGGATCGAGACCGTTGGTCGGCTCGTCCAGGACGAGCAGTCTGCGGGGCTGGAGCAGCGCGGCGGCGAGCCCGAGGCGCTGCTTCATGCCGAGCGAGTACGCCTTGGCCTTCTTGCCGGCCGCGGCGCCGAGGCCGACCCGGTCCAGGGCACTGTCGACGCGGGCGCGGCGGGTGCGCGGATCGGCCGACGGGTCGACGGAGTCGTACCGCCGGAGGTTGTCACGGCCGCTCAGGAACCCGTACGGCGCGGGCCCTTCGATCAGGGCGCCGACCTGCGGCAGCACGGTGCGGGAGGCGGCGGGCATGGGTCTGCCGAGGACGTGTGCGGTGCCCGACGTCGGGTCGATGAGGCCCATGAGCATCCGGATGGTGGTGGTCTTGCCCGAGCCGTTGGGACCGAGGAAGCCGAAGACGCTGCCGCCGGGGACGCTGAGGTCGAGACCGTCCACGGCGAGCTGGCCACCGCGGTAGCGCTTGGTGAGGCCGCGGGTCTCGATCACCGGGGCCGGCCCCGGTCCGGCACCCGCCTCCACCGTCCCGGCCGCTGTGTCGGTCATGCGCACTCCCGGTCCTTCCCGCTCGCCGCCGTGGGGCTGCCGTCCGTGAACGGGCCGCCCCGCCGTACGGAGCGTACGGCGGGGCGGCGCGCAGGGCGTGTACTACTTGGCGGTGTTGGCCACCTTCACCAGCGCGTCCTTGGTGACCGCGCCGACGTAGACCTTGCCGTCGTCCGTCACCAGGGCGTTGACCAGGCGCGTCTTGAAGACCGTGCCCGAGCCGAAGTCGCCGGTGACCTTGTCGCCGAGGGCGTCCAGGAACTGCATGGCACCCTCCGGTACGTCACCGGATCCGGAGCCTTCCGTGGGAAGTCCCGCGAGGCCCTTGCCGCCGGGGGTGTCGATCACGGCGACGGCGTTCCAGCCCTCGCCGATGACGTTGAGGCCCTTGAAGCCCTCCAGCTCCGCAAGGTCCTCCGGAACCTTGTCCGCCTTGGCGTTCTTCTCCGCCTCGGCCTGCAGCTCGTCGGCCTCGGTCACCTTCGCGCCCTTGGGCGGGGTGAAGGAGAAGGAGGACGCGTCGGGCTTGCTGAAGTCGACCTTCGTGAAGCCGGCGTCGATCGCGGCCTTGCCGCCACTGCTGGGCGACAGGGTGAACTTCAGCGGTACGCCGTTCTCGGCGTCCACCGCGATCCGGATGGAGCCGATCGTCGAACCGGACTGCTTGGGCTTGATCAGCAGCTGGTACGCGTCGCGCCCCGCCACCTGCGCCGTGCCGTCGACCGTGACCGACGTGGTGTCACCCACGGCGGCGAGTGCTTCCTCGGCCAGCTCCTTCGGCGTGGCCGGGACGCCGGCGGGTGCCTTGTGCTCCTTGGCCTTCCCGCCCGCGCGGTCGCCCTGCCCGTCCTGCGCGTGGTACGCCTCGTCGGACTCGCTGTCGTACGCCCAGACGTCGTCCCCGTTGTGGACGATGCTGTACTCGGAGGCCTCGCCGAGGATCGACAGGCGCTGCTTGTCGGGGCCGTCGGCCGCCACCCGCAGCGTGTGCGTCCCGGAGGCGAGCTCCATCAGCTTCGCTTCCGGCGCGGCGCTCGAGGTGCTCTCGCCCCCCTTGTCCGTACCGGTCGCGCCCTGGGCGAAGGATTCCGCGAGTCCGCCGAAGGACGGGATGCCGAGGTCGGTGCTGACCTTCACCGTGCCGGAGAGCTGCTCCTCGTCCGATGCGGCGATCTTCTCGATGAGTTCCTGCGCGGTGATCTTCGGCAGCTCCGGGTCCCCGGAGCTCGCGAGCGCCGGGACGAGTCCGATCGTCGCTGCGGCCACCCCCGCCACTGCGACGGGAACGATGTAGCGTGCGGCCTTCCTGCGGCCCACGACAGTGCCCGTGGCCTCGCCGTTGGTCTCTGCGCTGTCGTTCGGTGCCATGTGTGCCCTACCTCCGTGGTCGGCGGCTTCCGTCCGGTTGCACTCTGTCCACTCCCTGCCGCCATTCTCACCCGATGTGGTCAGGAGTGGTTGTTCTCCATCTGACCAAATCGGGCGCCGGCATGCGTCAGCCCGCGGGAGCAACTGCGCCTACCCCTCCGGTATGACACCGAGGGGTCCTGGGTCCGCCATCCAGTAGGGGTCGGGCCGGGTCCGGCGTCAGCCCGCGCGGTGCACCACGGCGTCGCAGAGCTCTTCGAGCGCGGCCTTCGCGTAGCACTCGGGCAGCGGAGCCAGGGTCGCCCGCGCCTCCTGTGCGTAGCGGACGGTGTCCCGCCGCGCCTGCTCCAGCGCGGGGTGGGCGCGCAGCCTGCCCAGTGCCTCCGCGAGCCGGTCGTCGTCGCCGAGGTCGCCGTCAAGGAGCGCGACGAGCTCCACGTCGTCCGGCTTGCCGTCGGCCGCCGCCTGCGCGCGCAGATGGAGCACCGGGAGGGTGGGGATGCCTTCGCGCAGGTCCGTGCCGGGCGTCTTGCCCGACTCGTGGGAGTCGGAGGCGATGTCGAGTACGTCGTCGGCGAGCTGGAAGGCGATGCCGAGCCGCTCACCGTACTGGGTGAGGATGTCCACGACCGATTCGTCCGCGCCGGCCATCATGGCGCCGAACCGTCCGGAGACGGCGACCAGTGAGCCGGTCTTGCCGCCGAGCACGTCCATGTAGTGGTCGACCGGGTCACGGCCGTCGCGCGGGCCCGCGGTCTCCAGGATCTGGCCGGTGACCAGCCGTTCGAACGCCTCCGCCTGGATGCGTACGGCCTCGGGTCCGAGGTCGGCCAGGATGTGCGAGGCGCGGGCGAAGAGGAAGTCGCCCGTCAGGACGGCGACGGAGTTGCCCCAGCGGGTGTTCGCGCTGTCCACCCCGCGGCGTACGTCCGCCTCGTCCATCACGTCGTCGTGGTACAGCGTCGCCAGGTGCGTCAGTTCGACGACCACGGCCGAGGGAACGACCCCCGGCGCGTCCGGGTCACCGAACTGGGACGCCAGCATCACCAGCAGCGGACGGAACCGCTTGCCCCCCGCGCTCACGAGGTGCTGCGCGGCCTCCGTGATGAACGGGACCTCGCTCTTGGTGGCATCCAGCAGCCCCGCCTCGACAGCGGCCAAACCGGTCTGGACATCGGCCTCAAGAGCCTGGTCCCGCACGCGCAGTCCGAACGGCCCGACGACGGTCACGAGGGGATCTCCTGTCTGCTGACGATCACACGGAATGTCGATGTGTCGCTGTCCTCACTCAACTCAGCGTATCCGGTCGCCTTTGGATCAACGTGGGCGCCTTCCCGCCATCGCCGGTATGTTCGGGATCAGGTCATACGATCAGGAGTTGCCGCTTTGTCCCACACCGCGACCGACGTCGAGCCGGCCCAGCCGCCGCCCGGGGACGACCACGCCTTCTTCGGCCATCCGCGGGGTCTGATGACCCTGTCCGGGCTGGAGGTCTGGGAGCGGTTCTCGTTCCTCGGGATGCAGGCCATCCTGGTCCTCTTCTTCGCCGACACGGTCGCGAACGGCGGCATGGGCATGAACCCGGGCACCGCCGCCTCGGTGTCCGCCGCCTACGGCACGCTGGTCTATCTGGTGTCCGTCGCGGGCGGCTGGCTGGCCGACCGGATCCTCGGTTCGTACCGCGCCGTCCTGTACGGCGGCATCCTCATCGCGTGCGGCCACTACGCGATGGCCGTGCCGACCGCCACGATGACGTGGGTGGGCCTCGGCCTGATCAGCGCGGGAACGGGCCTGCTCAAGCCGAACGTGGCCTCCATGGTCGGCAAGCTCTACGCCACCGAGGACCAGCGCCGCGACGCCGGGTTCGCCCTGTACTACATGGCCATCAACATCGGCGCCTTCGCCGGTCCGCTGGTCACCGGCTGGCTCGGCGAGCACGCGAGCTGGCACTGGGGCTTCTCGGCCGCCGCGTTCGGCATGACGCTCGGCCTCATCCAGTACGTGCTGGGCCGGCGTCATCTGGCCGGGCGGAAGCGCGCGGCGGAGTACGCCCTGGCGCCCGGTCCCATGCGCCGCGCGGTGCTGACGATCGCGGCCGGAGTCGTCGTGGTCGCCCTGGTGGCGACGGCCCTCGCGCTGTCCGGGTGGCTGACCATGGACCGCTTCGTCGACGTGCTCACCCTGGTGTCGGTGATCACGCCCGTCGTGTACTTCGTGGTGATGTTCCGGAGCCCCCGGGTGACCCCGGAGGAACGCGGCAGGCTGCGGCCGTACGTGGTGCTCTTCCTGGCGTCCGTCGTCTTCAACTTCATCCTCTTCCAGGCGTACTCGACGATGATGCTGCTCGCCTCGACCAACGCCCGTACGGAAATCTTCGGCTTCCACTTCCCGGCGAGCTGGTACGCCTCCGCGCTGGGCGCCTTCGAGGTCGCCCTGGCGCCCGTCGTGGCGGCGGTCTGGGCCCGGATGGGTCCGCGCCAGCCGCACGCCTCGAACAAGATCGCTTTCGGGGTGATCCTCGGCGGTCTGTCGTTCCTCCTGATGGTCCTGCCGACTTCCGGGCACGCCGACGACACCTACCGGATGGCCGCCTGGTGGATCGTCGGCTCCTACCTGCTCCTCGGACTCGGCGACGTCCTGCTGGAGACCTCCGGCATGTCGGCCACCACGAAGCTCGCCCCGAAGGCGTACGCCAGCCAGACGATGGCGTTGTGGTTCCTGTCCCTGGCCCTCGCCAACGGCATCCAGGCACAGATCGTGAAGCTGTACGGCGAGGTCTCCAACCCCGCCTACTTCGGTGTCAATGGCGCAATCGCGGTGGCGGCCGGTGTGGCCGTCCTCGCCGCCGCTCCCTGGCTCAAGCGCACCATGCACCCCGTCCACTGAGGGACCGCCATGCAGATCCGCACCGAATTCCCGTACGAGACGACCCACGAGGACCTCTACATCCCGCTGTCGGACGGCACCCAGCTGTACGCGCGGATCTGGCGGCCGGTCACCGACGAACCGGTGCCCGCGCTGCTGGAGTACCTGCCCTACCGGCTGAGCGACTGGACGGCCCCGCGCGACTGGCAGCGCCACCCCTGGTACGCGGGCCACGGCTACGCCTCCGTACGGGTCGATGTGCGCGGGCACGGCAACAGCGAGGGCATGCCGGGCGACGAGTACGACGCGACGGAGCTCGCCGACGGGGTGGCCGTCGTGCACTGGCTCGCCCAGCAGGAGTGGTGCTCGGGCCGGGTGGGCATGTTCGGCATCTCCTGGGGCGGCTTCAACTCCCTCCAGATCGCCGCCCTGGCGCCGGAGCCCCTGAAGGCGGTCGTCACCGTCTGCTCGGCGGACGACCGCTACGACAACGACGTGCACTACATGGGCGGCTCCGTCCTCGCCGTCGACATGCACGCCTGGGCCGCCACCATGCTGGCCTTCGTCTCCCGTCCGCCCGACCCGGCGGACGTCGGCGACGACTGGAGGGACATGTGGCTGAAGCGGCTCGAGGCCGTCGATCCGTTCATCCACACGTGGCTGGCGCACCAGACCCGTGACGACTACTGGAAGCACGGCAGCGTCTGCGAGGACTACGGCGCCGTCAAGGCCCACGTCCTCGCGGTCGGCGGCTGGCACGACCCGTACCGCGACACCGTCCTGCGGCTCGTCGAGCATCTGGACCCGGCGAAGGTGCGCGGGCTGATCGGCCCCTGGTCGCACCAGTACCCGGACCGGGGGCTGCCTCCGGGGCCCGCGATCGGCTTCCTGCAGGAGACCCTGCGCTGGTGGGACCAGCACCTCAAGGACAAGGACACCGGGGTGATGAACGAGCCCCTGCTGAGGTCCTGGATCAGCGGTTCACACCCTCCCGCGACGGTCTACGAGACGCTTCCCGGCCGCTGGGTCGGCGACGCGGACTGGCCGTCGGAGAACGTCGCGCCGGTGGCGTACGCCCTCCAGGGCGGCCCGCAGACCGTCCGCTCGCCGCAGCAGACCGGGCTGGACGCGGGCCGCTTCTTCCCCTTCGGCAACGACGCCGACCTGCCGCCCGACCAGCGCGGCGAGGACGCCAGGTCGGTGTGCTTCGAGTTCCCCGTCCAGGAGGCTCCCATCGAGATCCTCGGCCGGCCCCGGGTGAAGCTCCGCATCCGGATGGACGTGCCGCGCGGCCAGGCGATCGCCCGGCTCTGCGATGTGGCCCCGGACGGCGCCTCGACCCTGGTCACCCGGGGCGTGCTGAACCTGGCGGCACGCCACGGGCGCGACCGGTCGGAGGACTGGCCCGTCGGGGAGACCGAGGACGTGACCTTCGAGCTGAACGGCATCGGGCACACGTTCCCGCCCGGCCACCGGATCAGGCTCGCCGTCTCGTCCTCGTACTGGCCGTGGATCTGGCCTCAGGCCGGCTCGGACGGCTTCACGCTCGACGCGGACGGCAGCCTCGTCGAACTCCCGGTGCGCAGGCACACCGAGGACCCGGCGATCAGCTTCGGCGAACCGGAGCAGGCGGAGCCGCTCGGTGTCGTCTTTCCGGTCACGCTCGACGAGGAGCGCCCGGAGCGTCTGGTGGTCCGTGACGTGGCCAAGGGCGAATGGCGCCTCGAGGTCGACCCGCGCTACGGCGGTACGCGTGTCTACCCGGACGGGCTGGAGTTCACCGAGGACGCGGTCGAGACGTACACGATCCGCGAGGACGACCCGCTCTCGGCCGCCGCCCGTTCGGACTGGAAGATCCGGCTGCACCGGCCGGAGATGTCCTGGGACGTGAGGATCGAGTCGCGTTCGGAGACGAGCGCGGACGACGACGACTTCATCACGTCCAACGAGGTGGTGTGCAGGGACGGCGACGAGATCGTCTTCCACCGGACCTGGGAGAAGAGGATCCCGCGCACGGCGGGATGAAGGCGACGGCCATACAGGAGTACGACGGAACTTTCCGGGCATTACGCATAGTTGAGACACTGCCGCCGGGTGCCACCGCCGACGTAACGTGTCCCCCAAGCGACCTGGAAAGCGAGGCAGCAACAGATGCCCGAGAGCAGCCCGCTCGATCTGGCCGAGGGCGACCCCTTCGGTCCGCACAACCTTCCGTACGGAGTGTTCTCCACCCCCGAACACCCGGACGACCGCAGGGTCGGCGTCCGCATCGGCGCCCATGTGCTGGACGCCGGGGCAGCCGCGCACGCGCTCGGCTCCCCGTACGCCCAGCTGCTCGCCAGGCCCAGCCTGATGCCGCTCCTCGCGGCAGGCCGCACCGCCTGGCGGGACGTGCGCCGCGCGCTCACCGCCTGGGTCACGGTCCCGGCGCACCGCCCGGACATAGAGCCCCTGCTCCACCCGGTGGACACGGTGACGATGCACCTGCCGTACGAGGTCGCGGACTACGTCGACTTCTACGCCAGCGAGCACCACGCCACCAACGTCGGGCGGATCTTCCGGCCCGACGGTGCAGCCCTCACCCCCAACTGGAAGCACCTGCCGATCGGTTACCACGGGCGGGCCGGCACGGTCGTCGTCTCCGGTACCGAGGTGGTGCGTCCCTCCGGTCAGCGCAAGGCGCCCACCGACCCGGCCCCCGTCTTCGGCCCTTCGGTGAAGCTGGACATCGAGGCCGAGGTCGGTTTCGTCGTCGGCGTCCCCTCGCAGCAGGGCGCCCCGGTCGCGCTCGCCGACTTCCGCGAGCACGTGTTCGGTCTCTGCCTGCTCAACGACTGGTCGGCGCGGGACATCCAGGCCTGGGAGTACGTGCCGCTCGGCCCGTTCCTCGGCAAGTCCTTCGCCACCTCCGTATCGGCGTGGGTGACCCCGCTGGAGGCCCTGGACGCGGCCCGGACCGCTCCGCCCGCCCGGGACTTCGAGCTGCTCCCCTATCTGGACGACGCGGACGACGAGGAGCCCGGCGGCTTCGACATCCGGATCTCGGTCGGGATCAACGGACATCCGGTCTCCGAGCCGCCGTTCTCCTCCATGTACTGGACGGCGGCGCAGCAGCTGGCCCAGATGACGGTGAACGGCGCCTCGCTGCGCACGGGTGACCTGTACGGCTCCGGAACCGTCAGCGGTGCCGAGCCCGGCGAGCGCGGCTCCCTGCTCGAACTCACCTGGAACGGCCGCGACCCGCTGGACCTGCCCGAGGGCAAGCGGACGTTCCTGGAGGACGGCGACACGGTCACCCTGACCGCGTGGGCCCCCGGGCCGCACGGCACGCGTGTCGGCCTCGGCGAGGTCACCGGCCGGATCGTGCCCGCCGCGTGAACGACCGGCCGACGCTCCCCGAGGAACTGCTGCTGCTCGCGCTGGACCCCGTGCGCGGCAAGCCGCTGTGCCGGGGCAGGTCCCTGGAGTACGGCCTGGCCGGGGCCGTCCTGGCCGAGCTGGAGCTCCAGGGGCGGATCACCGAGGAGCGCGGCCGGGTGCATGTGGCGAATCCGCTGGACCCGCCGGACCCGCTGCTCGCGGTGTTCCTGCGCAGCCTGCCGGCGCCGGCCAAGAGCCGGTTCGGCGGGGGCGTGCCGGCCAGGGGCTGGGTCCGGCATGCCGGGCGGCAGGCCGAGGGCCTCTATCTCGACGCGCTGGTGCAGCGCGGCATCCTGCGCAGGGAGACCCGCCGCTTCCTCGGCCTGCTGCCCTACCACCGCCACCTCCCCGGCCCCGGAGGCCTGTCGGCGCACATACGGGAACACTTCGCGGCGGCCTGCGGGGCGGGCTTCCCCGACCGCCGCGACAGGCTGCTGGCGGCTCTCGCCGCGGCGGTCGAGCTGCCGTCGGCGGTCAGGCAGGGCGACCGGCGGACCCGTTCGGCCGTGCGGGCGCTGGCCCGCGAGGAGTGGCCGGCCCTGGCGGTGCACCGCAACGTGCGTCAGGACAAAGCCGGCCGGAACGGCGGCGGAGGCATCAGCGGGGGTGGAGGCGGGGGCGGGGGCGGCGACTGACGCCCCGGGTGTCCGAGTAGTGGTCGTCCCGGGTGGCAGATCTTCGTCTCCCTGGAGGAAAACCACAGGTCACGGCCTTGCGTCCCGTGGCTCGAAGTGGCGCAACACTGCGGCAACACCATCGCGGGGACCCCGTCGGTATGGTCCAGCGCATGCCAGCCGATCGTATCCGTGAGCACACCGTGCCCGTCGCCGCCGCCCGCCGGCGCCGGCTGCGCGCGGACCATGCCCGGCTGCTGGCCGACCTGCTGCGCCACCAGGTGCGCACAGGCGGCTTTCCCGGCGGCGTACTGCCGTTCGAGGACACCATCGGGGCCGACTACCGCGTCTCCCGCAACACCGTCCGCCAGGCGCTGGACCTGCTGCGCGCGGAAGGGCTGGTGGAACGCCAGCCCGGCGTCGGCACCGTCGTCGTCAGCGAGAAGTACTCGCACGGCCTGGACCGGCTCCAAGGTCTGGCCGAGACCCTGCACGAGCACGGCCGGGTCACCAACGAGGTCCGCACCGTCGGCCCCGTGCCCGCCCCCGGACCCGTCGCGCGGCGGCTCGGGATCGCCGAGCACACCGACGTCCTCTACATCGAGCGGCGCCGGCTGCTGAACGGCCTGCCGCTGTCCCTCGACCTCACGTACATCCCGATGGACATCGGCGCCGGGCTGCTGGGCTGCGACCTGGAGAACACCGATGTCTTCCGGCTGCTGGAATCCCTGACGGGCCAGGCGCTCGGCACGGCCGAGATCACCCTGGAGGCCGTCAACGCCGACGCGCACTCCGCCGCCGTCCTGGAGACCCCGCACGGCGCCGCCGTCCTGATGCTGGAACGCCTCACCCATCTCTGTGACGGGCGGCCCGTGGACCTGGAGTTCATCCGGTTCCGCGGTGACCGCATCACCATGAGCGGCCTGCTGCACAGGTCCGACTGAGACCCCTTCCTCCCCTTCTTTCCTGGAGACCGCCATGCCTCTGGCGCCCCAGCGGGCCGACGTGCCCGTGACCATCGACGAGTCGAAGTGCATCGACGGCTGCACCCTCTGCGTCGACATGTGTCCTCTCGACTCCCTGGCCATCAACCCGGACAGCGGCAAGGCGTTCATGCACGTCGACGAGTGCTGGTACTGCGGCCCGTGCGCGGCCCGGTGTCCCACCGACGCCGTCACGGTCAACATGCCCTACCTCCTCCGGTGAAAGGCCCCTCCTCCCATGCTGCGACGCACGGTAATCCGCGCCGGCGCCCTGCTCACCGCCGCCACTCTCGTCCCGCTCACCGCGGGCTGCGGCGGCGAAGCGAGCGCGGGTGACAGCGACACGGTCACGGTGACCGTCGGCTATCAGTCCAGGACCATCAACACCGTCACCGCGGGCACCCTCCTGCGCTCGCTCGGCTACTTCGAGGACGAGCTGCGGGCCCGCGGAGAACGGGACGGCGTCACGTACAGGGTGAAGTGGCAGGACTACGCGACCGGCGCGCCGATCACCGCGCAGATGACCGCGGGAAAGATCGACATCGGCTCGATGGGTGACTTCCCGCTGCTGATCAACGCGGCCCGCGGCAAGCAGCTGAACCGCCCCACCAAGCTCGTCTCGGTCACCGGGTACAACCTGCGCGGCGGCCTCAACACCGTGGTGACCGCCCCCGGTTCGGACCTCGACTCGCTGGAGGACCTGCGCGGCAAGAAGGTCTCCACGAGTGTCGGGTCGGCCGCCGACGGAACGCTCGTACGCGCCCTCCAGCAGGCAGGAATCGATCCGGAGAAGGACATCCGCAAGCTCAACCAGCAGCCTGCTGTGGGCGCTTCGGCGCTCCAGGCCGGCAGCGCGGACGCCCTCTCGCAGTTCGTGGCCTGGCCCGGGCTGCTGGCCTTCCAGGGCCGGGCGAAGGCCCTCTACGACGGGGCGGAGCTCAATCTCCCGACCTTCCACGGGGTCACCGTCCGTGAGGAGTTCGCGAAGAAGCGGCCCGCCGTGCTGGAGGACTTCCTGCGGGCGCAGGGCCGGGCGACCGACTATCTGCACGACCACCCGGTGGCGTCGTCCGAGTCGGTCGCGAAGGCCACCGGACTGCCGGCCGAGGTCGTGCACCTCTACAACGGCTCCCAAGGCATCGCGACGTTCGACACCACCGTGAAACCGGCGCTGGTCGCGGCGCTCGAGAAGGACGTCCCCGTCCTGCGCTCGGCGAAGCTGGTCGGCGATGTGGACGTGGACGCCTTCGTCGACGAGCAGTACGTGAAGCGGGTGTACGGCTCCGCCTACGCGAAGGCGCGGGCGGCCGGTCCGCCCGCCGCACGCGGCGGTGAGGTCTGGCTGAAGGGCAAGGACACCACGTCGGCGTTCGCCACCCCCGTCGAGGTCCTGCGGTTCGCCGCCGCGCACCCGGGGCAGGTCCGCGCCGCGTACGTCCCCGACGCGACGACCGGGACACTGTGGTTCGCGGACCGGGCGGTCTGGGTGTCCCAGGGCGACGCCTTGCGGCCGTACGTCACCGGATCCGCGGCCCGCGCCGACGTCGCCGCGCACCCCGGCGCACGGATCGTCCCGTACGCCACCGCGCTCGACCGGGCCAGCGCCTCATGAGCGGCCGGTGGTCGATCGTGCTGCGGGCCCTGTCGCTGGTGGCCGCCCTGGGCATCTGGCAACTGCTGACCGCCTTCGACATCAACCTGTGGCTGCGCTTCGAGCAGTTCCCGACGGTGATCGATGTGGCGCGCGCCTTCGGCGGCCGGCTCGGCAGCGACGCGTACTGGCAGGACCTCACCGACAGCCTGACCCGGATCATCACCGGCTTCGCCCTGGCCGCCGTCCTGGGCATCACGGTCGGCACGGCCGTCGCCCGCTCCCGGCTGGCCTCCGATCTGCTGGGCCCGGTCCTCGAAGTGATCCGCCCGGTCCCGGCCATCGCGCTGGTGCCGGTGGCGATCCTGCTCTTCCCCAGCAACGAGCAGGGAATCGTCTTCATCACGTGCACCGCCGCGTTCTTCCCGGTCATGGTCTCCACCCGGCACGCGGTGCGCGCCCTCACACCGGTGTGGGAGGAGACCGTCCTGACGATGGGCGGCGGCCGGTGGCGGATCCTCGGCTCCGTCGTCCTGCCCGGCGCGCTCCCCGGCATCCTGGGCGGGCTCTCCGTCGGCATCGGGGTGTCGTGGATCTGTGTGATCTCCGCCGAGATGATCTCCGGCGAGTACGGGGTGGGGTACCGCACCTGGCAGGACTACACGGTCGTCGACTACCCGGGCGTCTTCGTCGGCATGGCCACGATCGGCCTGCTCGGCTGGATCACCTCGACGGCGGTGGAACTGCTGGGCCGCCGGCTCACACGGTGGCTGCCGCGTACGGAGAACCGTCCCCCGTCCCCCGTACGGCACCGGCCCCGGGCCGTACCCCCGCCGGCTGCCGTGCCGGCCCCCCTGGCGAAGGAGCGGGTGCACCCGTGACCACCACCACGTCCCCGGGCGTCCGGCTCACCTTGCGCGGCGCCGTGCTCGGCCGGGTGGGAGCACCCGTCCTGGAGCACATCGACCTCGATGTCGTACCCGGTGAGATCCTCGCCGTCGTCGGCCCGTCCGGCTGCGGCAAGTCCACCCTCCTGCGCACCCTCGCCGGGCTGCTGCCCGCGCTCGGCGGCGAGGTCACCCAGGACGGCGAGGCGATCACCGCACCGCACGCCGAGCGTGCCCTCGTCTTCCAGGACGACGCGCTGCTGCCGTGGCGCACGGTGCGTGCCAATGTCGAACTGCCCCTCGCCATCCGGGGCGTGGGCCGCGCCGAGCGCAGGCGGCGGGCCGAGTCCTGGCTCGCCCGGGTCGGCCTGGACGGCCACGGGGCGAAGCTTCCGCACCGCATCTCGGGCGGCCAGCGTCAGCGTGTGCAGCTGGCCCGCGCGCTGGCGGCCGACCCGCGCGCGGTCCTGATGGACGAGCCCTTCGGCGCGCTCGACGCCCAGACCAGGGCAGGAATGCAGCAGCTGCTCGTCGACGTCCTGCACGGCACGGGCGCCACGGTCGTCTTCGTCACGCACGACGTGGACGAGGCGCTGTTCCTCGGCGACCGGGTGGCGCTGCTGCCCACCGGGCGCGTCCTGGACGTACCGCGTCCGCGCGAGCGCGCCGCGCATTCCGACCCGGCGACCGTCGCGCTGCGCCGCGAGGTCCTCGAATCGCTCACTCCCACCCACTGAAAGGCATGACCGTGCAGATCCCCGCCCTCGCCGACGCCGAGGAACTCTCCTGCGACGTACTGGTCGTCGGGGGCGGCACGGCCGGCACCATGGCGGCCCTCACCGCCGCGGAGCACGGCGCGTCCGTCGTGCTGCTGGAGAAGGCGCACGTCCGGCACTCGGGCGCCCTCGCCATGGGCATGGACGGCGTCAACAACGCCGTGATCCCGGGCCGGGCCGAACCCGACGACTACGTGGCCGAGATCACCCGTGCCAACGACGGCATCGTCGACCAGTCCACCGTCCGCCGGACCGCGGAGCTCGGCTTCCCGATGGTGCAGCGGCTGGAGTCGTACGGGGTGAAGTTCGAGAAGGACGAGCACGGGGAGTACGCCGTCCGCCAGGTGCACCGCTCCGGTGCGTACGTGCTGCCGATGCCCGAGGGCAAGGACGTCAAGAAGGTCCTGTACCGGCAGTTGCGGCGCCGCGAGATGCGGGAGCGGATCCGGATCGAGAACCGGGTGATGCCGGTCCGGATCCTCACCGGTGACGACGGCCGGGCGATCGGGGCGGCGGGCTTCAACACCCGTACGGGAGCGTTCGTCACGGTCCGCGCCGGCGCCGTCGTCCTGGCCACCGGGCCGTGCGGACGGCTCGGACTGCCGGCGTCCGGCTACCTCTACGGGACGTACGAGAACCCGACCAACGCCGGGGACGGCTATGCCATGGCGTACCACGCGGGCGCCGAGCTGACCGGGATCGAGTGCTTCCAGATCAACCCGCTGATCAAGGACTACAACGGTCCGGCCTGCGCCTACGTCGCCAATCCGTTCGGCGGCTACCAGGTGAACCGGCACGGCGAACGCTTCGTCGACTCCGACTACTGGTCGGGGCAGATGATGGCCGAGTTCGCGGCGGAGGTCGCCTCCGACCGGGGGCCGGTGTACCTGAAGCTGAGCCACCTCCCCGAGGAGTCCGTCAGCGCGCTGGAGGGCATCCTGCACACCACGGAACGGCCCACTCGCGGCACGTTCCACGCGAACCGGGGCCACGACTACCGCACCCACGACATCGAGATGCACATCTCCGAGATCGGCCTGTGCGGCGGCCATTCGGCCTCCGGCGTCCGGGTCGACGACCACGCCCGCACGACGGTGCCGCGCCTGTACGCCGCCGGGGACCTGGCCTGCGTCCCGCACAACTACATGATCGGCGCGTTCGTCTTCGGTGACCTCGCCGGCGCCGATGCCTCGCAGTTCACGGCGTACGAGGGCGAACTGCCCGCCGAGCAGCTGCGCGAGGCGCACGAACTGATCTACCGGCCGCTGCACAACCCCGAGGGGCCGCCGCAGCCGCAGGTCGAGTACAAGCTGCGCCGCTTCGTGAACGACTACGTGGCCCCGCCCAAGTCGGGAGCGCGGCTCTCGCTCGCGCTGGAGGCGTTCGAGCGGATGCGGACCGACATCGCGGAGATGGGCGCGACGACCCCGCACGAGCTGATGCGGTGCGCCGAGGTGAGCTTCATCCGGGACTGCGCGGAGATGGCGGCGCGCTCCTCCCTGGCCCGCACGGAGTCCCGCTGGGGCCTGTACCACGAGCGTACGGACCATCCCGAGCGGGACGACGCGGACTGGTTCCACCACCTGGACCTGCGCAAGTCCGCTTCGGGCGCGATGGAGTTCACGGCCCGGCCGGTGGCTCCCTACCTCGTGCCCGTGGAGGGCTTCGCCCCGGTGGGCGGGGCCTCGCGCGAGATCGGCGAAGTGGCGGCGGAGCAGGTGGCCACGGCGGGCCGGCGGGACGTGGCCCCGTCGTCCGGCGCCCGGTCCGATGGGGCCGCTGCGGCCTCCGCCGCTGTCCCGGCGCCTTCCGGCCCGTCCCCCCGGATCCTGGAACTCCTCGCGCTCGCCGACGACCAGCCGGACCTGCCGGTACTCGCCCCGTACCTGGCCGACGCGGACCCGGCGGTCCGGCGGGCGGCCGTGGCCGCCCTCACCGAGTCGACGCCGAAGGGCGCCGGTCCGGCGCTGGCCGGGACGCTCGCCGACCCGGCACCGTCGGTGCGGGCGGCGGCCGCCGCCTCCCTGCGGGAGCTGGTCGAGGTGCTGCCTGCCGAACCGGCCCTGCGCGCACCGCTGGTGACGGCACTCGGCTCGGACGACCCCGTCGTACGGGCCACCGCGCTGGACACCCTGCGGGCGCTGCGGCTGGGGGACGCGGACCTGTACGCGCGCACGCTCGGCGACCCGGTCATCGACGTGCGGCTGCACACCGTCCGGGCTCTCGTCTCGGTGGACGCGGTGGAGGTCCTGGCGTCGGCCGCGGCAGATCCGTCGCGCGAGGTCCGGGTGGCCGTGGCGAAGGGGCTGGCCGCCACGCACTCCCCCGCCCCGGAGCCGCTCACCCCGCTGCTGGAGGACGGGGACGCGCTGGTCCGCGCCGCCGCCCTGTCCGCGCTGGCGGCGACGGGGTGCCCTGCGCCGTACGCCGCGAGGGCGACCGAGGCCCTGGTGGATCCTGCCTGGCAGGTCCGCGCGGGAGCGGCGACGGCGCTCTCCTCGGCGGACCCGGATGCCGCGGTCACCCCGCTGGCCGGGGCCCTGGGCGACCCGAACGCCGACGTGCGGAAGGCGGCGGTGCTGGCGCTGCTCCACCACACGGCCCACGACGCGGCCCGGGAGGCCCTGGCCGGAGTCCTCACCGACCCGGACGCGGACGTGCGCGCCTACGCGGCGAGGGGTGCGGTGGTCAATGACGCGTGAGTCGTGCACACGTGCGGGTGGGCTTGATCCGGTTGTCGGCGGATGCTGGACGAGCCCAGCCCGTCAGCCCGCGAGACTCCTTCGTGTGACTCCTCCCCGCCCTGAAGGGCGGGGCTTCTCGTTATGCCGTGTTGGCGTTGCGACGGACCAGCCCGGCCCGTAGAACGTTGAGTGCCCCGACGAGGTCGGCGTGCGCGGCGTGGCCGCAGCCGACGCAGTGGAACTTCTCCTGTGTGGGCCGGTTCTCCTTCGTGGTGTGCCCGCATTTGGGACACCGCCGGGAGGTGTTGCGGGGGTCCACGGCCATCACTTCCCGCCCGGCACTCTCAGCCTTTGCGTTCAGGATCGTTAGGAACACCCCCCATCCGGCATCAGCGATCGAACGGTTCAACCCGGCCTTGGCCGCTGCCCCGTTGGACAGAAACACGCCCGGACTATCAGGGTCGGGCCTCGGTGCGGGAGCCTTGCTCATGTTGCGGATCTTCAGGTCTTCGTGCGCGATGAAGTCATGCTCACGAACCAGCGTCAACGCGGTCTTGTGTGCGTGGTCGAGCCGTCGTCGCCGCACGTTGCCGTGCAGAGCCGCAACCTTCTCCACCGCCCGCTGATGGTTGCGGGTGCGGTCCTTGGCCCTGCACCGGGGGAACCGGGACAGCGCCCGCTGCGCGGCCTCCAGCTTGGCGGCGGCCCTGCGGGCGTGGCGCGGGTTGGGGATGTGCGTGCCGTCGGAGTCGGTGAGGAACGAGGCGATACCGAGATCGACGCCGATGACGGAACCGGTCGCGAGCTGGAGCCGGCCACCGGGGCCTACACCTCCACCGGGATCTTCCACGACCGCATGAAGGTCTCCGTCCCCTTCGAGATCGATCTCGACCTCACCGCCATCACCCCGCGCCGCCGGGCGACGCCGGAGTAGACCCGTCGCCGCCCGTCACGCGCTCACTCGAACTCGGGCGGTTCCTCGTCCCAGCCGAAGTGCGTGTCCGTGTCCTGCTCCGCCCGTGCCGACTGCTCCGCCCGCACCGCCCGCACCGCCCGCACCGCCCGCACCGGCTCGGCGGTACGCGCGGCTTCCGGCCGCGGCGCGACCGCGGCCGGCCGGCTCGCCGGTTCCGGCACGGCGGGGGCAGGGTCCGTGTCGGCGCCCGGCTCCGCGTCCCCCAGGCCGGCCAGTACCTCCAGGACGCCCTCGCCGTACGTCGCCAGCTTCTTCTCGCCCAGGCCGCTGATCCCGCCCAGCTCCGCGAGCGAACCGGGGCGGAGCGCGGCGATCTCCCGCAGCGTCGCGTCGTGGAAGATCACGTACGCCGGGAGGCCCAGCTCCTTCGCCTGGGCGCCGCGCCAGGCGCGCAGCGCCTCGAAGACCGGGACGGCCTCCGCCGGCAGGTCCGCCACGGCGGCGGCCGACTTGCCCTTGCGCTCGCCCCTCCCCGACTTGGCCGTCGGCTTCTTCGGCTCCTTGCGCAGCAGTACCTCGCGCTCCCGGCCGAGCACGGAACCGCTCTCCTCGGTCAGCACCAGCGTGCCGTACTCGCCCTCGACGGCGAGCAGCCCCTGGGCCAGCAGCTGGCGCACCACACCACGCCACTCCGCCTCGGCCAGCTCCTCACCGATACCGAAGACCGAGAGCTGGTCGTGGTCGAACTGGATGATCTTCGCGGTCTTGCGGCCCAGCAGGATGTCGATGATCTGGCCGGCCCCGAACTTCTGCCCGCGCTCACGCTTCAGCCGGACGACGGTGGACAGCAGCTTCTGCGCGACCACCGTGCCGTCCCAGGTCTCGGGCGGGGTGAGGCAGGTGTCGCAGTTGCCGCAGCTTTCGGAACCGGGCTCCTGGCCGAAGTACGTCAGGAGCTGGGCGCGGCGGCACCGGACGGTCTCGCAGAGCGCCAGCATCGAGTCGAGGTGCGCGGCGGCCCGGCGCCGGAACGCCTCGTCACCCTCGCCGCCCTGGATCAGCTTGCGCTGCTGGATGACGTCCTGGAGTCCGTACGCCATCCAGGCCGTGGAGGGCGCACCGTCACGGCCCGCGCGGCCCGTCTCCTGGTAGTAGCCCTCGACGGACTTCGGCAGGTCGAGGTGGGCGACGAAGCGCACGTCGGGCTTGTCGATGCCCATGCCGAAGGCAATGGTCGCGACGACGACCAGGCCCTCCTCCCGCAGGAAGCGCGACTGGTGCTCGGCGCGCATCGACGCGTCCAGGCCCGCGTGGTACGGCACGGCCTCGATGCCGTTGCGGCAGAGGTACTCGGCGGTCTTCTCCGTCGAATTGCGCGAGAGGCAGTAGACGATGCCCGCGTCCCCGGGGTGCTCCTCCTGGAGGAAGGTGAGCAGCTGCTTCTTCGGGTCGGACTTCCCCACGACGCGGTACTGGATGTTGGGCCGGTCGAAGCCGGCCACGAAGTGCCTGGCCTCGGGCATGCCCAGGCGCCGCGTGATCTCCTGGTGCGTCGCTTCGGTCGCCGTGGCCGTGAGCGCGATGCGCGGTACGTCGGGCCAGCGCTCGCCCAGGACGGACAGGGCCAGGTAGTCGGGGCGGAAGTCGTGGCCCCACTGGGCGACGCAGTGCGCCTCGTCGATCGCGAAGACGGAGATCTCACCGCGGGCGAGCAGCGCGAGGGTGGAGTCCAGGCGCAGCCGCTCCGGGGCCAGGTACAGCAGGTCGAGCTCGCCCGCCAGGAACTGGGCCTCCATCGAGCGGCGCTCGTCGAAGTCCTGCGTGGAGTTCATGAAGCCGGCCCGGACCCCGAGCGCGCGCAGGGCGTCCACCTGGTCCTGCATGAGCGCGATCAGCGGAGAGATCACGATGCCGGTACCCGGCCTGACCAGGGCGGGGATCTGGTAGCAGAGGGACTTGCCGCCGCCGGTGGGCATGAGCACGACCGCGTCGCCGCCGGCGACCACGTGGTCGATCACCGCACCCTGCTCGCCGCGGAACGCCTCGTACCCGAACACCCGGTGCAGCGTCTGCTGCGCGGCACTCTCGGTCGTCACACTCATCGTCCCGTTCCGCCCGTCCGTGCCGTCCGTGTCGCTGTCCATCCGTCCACAGCAACCATAGGCGCCACGTACGACAACGCCGGACGGGCTTGACTTCCAGGGCCCGTCCGGCGTTGTGGCAGCGCTTCTCACACGGTTACCGCACGAAGACTCCCGCCTGGCTCGCGAGGTCCAGGAAGTACTGCGGGGCCAGGCCCAGCACCAGGGTGACCGCGACGCCGACCGCGATCGTCGTCATCGTCAGCGGGGACGGGACGGCGACCGTGGGGCCGTCGGCCTTCGGCTCGCTGAAGAACATCAGGACGATGACGCGGATGTAGAAGAACGCGGCGATGGCCGACGAGATCACACCGACCACGACCAGGCCGCCCGCACCGTTGTCCGCCGCCGCCTTGAAGACGGCGAACTTGCCGGAGAAGCCCGACGTGAGCGGAATGCCGGCGAAGGACAGCAGGAACACGGCGAAGACCGCCGCCGTCAGCGGCGAGCGCCGGCCGAGGCCGGCCCATTGCGACAGATGCGTCGCCTCGCCCCCGGCGTCGCGCACCAGGGTGACGACGGCGAAGGCGCCGACGGTCACGAAGGAGTAGACGCCGAGGTAGAAGAGGACCGAGGAGATGCCCTCCGGACTGGCCGCGATGACACCCGCGAGGATGAAGCCCGCGTGCGCGATCGAGGAGTAGGCCAGCAGCCGCTTGATGTCGGTCTGGGTGATCGCGACGATCGCCCCGCCCAGCATCGTGACGATCGCGACGCCCCACATGACGGGGCGCAGGTCCCAGGTGAGTCCCGGCAGCACCACGTACAGCAGGCGCAGCAGAGCACCGAACGCGGCGACCTTCGTCGCGGCGGCCATGAAGCCCGTCACCGGTGTCGGCGCACCCTGGTACACGTCCGGGGTCCACATGTGGAACGGGACCGCGCCGACCTTGAACAGCAGGCCCATGAGGATCATCGCGCCGCCGATGAGCAGCAGCACGTCGTTGCCCATCGTGTCCGCGAGCGCCGGGTCGATCTCCTGGACGGTGCCGTCCACGACGTTCGCGATACCGGCGTACGAGACGGTGCCCGCGTATCCGTAGAGGAGGGCGATCCCGAAGAGCAGGAACGCCGAGGAGAAGGCCCCGAGCAGGAAGTACTTCACCGCGGCCTCCTGCGACATCAGCCGCTTGCGGCGGGCGACGGCACACAGGAGGTAGAGCGGGAGGGAGAAGACCTCGAGCGCGATGAAGAGGGTCAGCAGGTCGTTGGCGGCCGGGAAGACCAGCATGCCCGCGACGGAGAAGAGGACCAGCGGAAAGACCTCGGTCGTGGTGAACCCGGCCTTGACCGCGGCCTTCTCGCCGTCACTCCCGGGTACCGAACCGGCCTGTGCGGCGAAGGAGTCCACGCGGTTGCCGTGGGAGGCGGGGTCCAGGCGCCGCTCGGCGAAGGTGAAGACCGAGACCATCGAGACGAGCAGGATGGTGCCTTGCAGGAACAGGGCGGGGCCGTCGACGGCGATGGCGCCCATCGCGGCGATCTGCGCGTTCTTCCCCGCGTACCCGTCGGCCGCGAGCCCCAGGACCGCGGCGAACGCGGCACCGAGGGCCACGACCGTCAGGAAGACCTGCGTGGTGTAGCGGGCCCTGCGCGGGACGAATGCCTCCACCAGGATGCCCAGGACGGCGACGCCGATCACGATCAGGACGGGCGCCAGTTGGGCGTACTCGATGGTCGGCGCGGTGAACTTGTCTCCCGCGGCAGCCGTTGTCACCCCGCCGCCCGCCGTCGTCCACAGGCTGTGGACAGCTGTTGCGCTCACTTGGCGGCCTCCACCTCGGGCTGGGGGTCCTTCTTCTGTACGTCGTGCATGGTGTGCTGCACCGCCGGGTTGACGACGTCCGTGAGCGGCTTCGGGAAGACACCCAGGAAGATCAGCAGGGCGATCAGCGGCAGGGCGACCGCCAGTTCACGGACCTTGAGGTCCGGCATGCTCCGGACCGACTCCGCGACCGGGCCCGTCATCGTCCGCTGGTAGAGGACGAGGACGTAGAGCGCGGCGAGCACGATGCCGAGGGTCGCGATGATGCCGACCACCGGGTACGCGCTGAACGCGCCGACCAGGACGAGGAACTCACTGACGAACGGGGCGAGGCCGGGCAGCGAGAGCGTGGCGAGACCGCCGATGAGGAACGTCCCCGCCAGCACCGGAGCCACCTTCTGCACCCCGCCGTAGTCGGCGATGAGCCGCGAGCCGCGCCGCGTGATGAGGAATCCGGCGACCAGCATCAGCGCGGCCGTCGAGAGCCCGTGGTTGACCATGTAGAGCGTGGCGCCCGACTGGCCCTGGCTCGTCATCGCGAAGATGCCGAGCACGATGAAGCCGAAGTGCGAGATCGACGCGTAGGCGATGAGCCGCTTGATGTCGCGCTGGCCGACGGCGAGGAGCGCCCCGTAGATGATGGAGATCAGCGCCAGGACGAGAATCACCGGCGTCGCCCACTTGCTGGCCTCCGGGAACAGCTGGAGGCAGAAGCGGAGCATCGCGAAGGTGCCGACCTTGTCGACGACCGCGGTGATCAGGACGGCCACCGGGGTGGTCGCCTCGCCCATGGCGTTGGGCAGCCAGGTGTGCAGCGGCCACAGCGGGGCCTTCACCGCGAAGGCGAAGAAGAAGCCGAGGAACAACCACCGCTCGGTGCTGCTCGCCATCTCCAGCGAGCCGTTGGCCCGGGCCTCGGCGATCTCGGAGAGCGAGAAGCTCCCCGCGACCACGTAGAGCCCGATGACGGCGGCCAGCATGATGAGCCCGCCGGCCAGGTTGTAGAGGAGGAACTTCACGGCCGCGTAGCTGCGTTGCGTCGCCGCGTTCTCGTCGCTGCCCGTGTGCGCCCGGTCCCCGAAGCCGCCGATGAGGAAGTACATCGGGATGAGCATGGCTTCGAAGAGGATGTAGAAGAGGAAGACGTCGGTGGCCTCGAAGGAGAGGATCACCATCGCTTCGACCATCAGGATGAGCGCGAAGAAGCCCTGGGTGGGCCTCCAGCGGGAGGACTTCGTCTCCAGGGGGTCGGCGTCGTGCCAGCCGGCCAGGATGACGAAGGGGATCAGAAGCGCGGTGAGCGCGAGGAGCGCCACCCCGATGCCGTCGACGCCCAGCTCGTACCGGACACCGAAGTCCTTGATCCAGGCGTGCGATTCGGTCAGCTGGTAGCGGTCGCCGCCCGGTTCGAAGCGGGCGAACACGATGCCCGCGAGGACGAGCGTGCCGAGCGAGACGATCAGCGCGAGCCATTTGGCCGCGGTGCGCTGTGCGGCGGGGACGGCGGCGCAGGCGATCGCGCCGATCGCCGGGAGTGCCGCCGTCGCTGTCAGGAGGGGAAAGGACATGTGATCAGACCGCCCTCATCAGCAGGGTTGCGGCGATGAGGACCGCCGCACCGCCGAACATCGAGACCGCGTAGGAGCGGGCATAGCCGTTCTGCAGCTTGCGCAGCCGGCCGGAGAGCCCGCCCATCGAGGCGGCCGTGCCGTTGACGACGCCGTCGACCAGGGTGTGGTCGACGTAGACCAGGGAGCGGGTGAGGTGCTCGCCGCCGCGGACCAGGACCACATGGTTGAAGTCGTCCTGGTAGAGGTCGCGGCGGGCGGCCCTGGTGAGCAGCGAGCCGCGCGGGGCGACGACGGGGACGGGCCTGCGCCCGTACAGGAACCAGGCGATGGCGACACCGATGACGAGCACCACCATGGTGGCGGCGGTGACGGTGGTCGCGCTGACCGGCGCGTGTCCGTGGTCGTGTCCGGTGACGGGATCCAGCCAGTGCATGAACCGGTCGCCGATGGAGAAGAAGCCTCCGGCGAAGACCGACCCGAAGGCCAGCACGATCATCGGAATCGTCATCGACTTCGGTGACTCGTGCGGGTGCGGGTCGTGGCCCTCCGCATCGGGCTGCCAGCGCTTCTCGCCGAAGAACGTCATCAGCATCACCCGCGTCATGTAGAACGCGGTGATCGCGGCGCCGAGCAGGGCGACGGAGCCGAGGATCCAGCCCTCCGTGCCGCCCTTCGCGAAGGCCGCCTCGATGATCTTGTCCTTGGAGAAGAAGCCGGACAAGCCCGGGAAGCCGATGATCGCGAGGTAGCCGAGGCCGAAGGTGATGAAGGTGACCGGCATGTACGTCCGCAGGCCGCCGTACTTCCGCATGTCGACCTCGTCGTTCATGCCGTGCATGACCGAACCGGCGCCGAGGAAGAGACCGGCCTTGAAGAAGCCGTGCGTCACCAGGTGCATGATCGCGAAGACATAGCCGATGGGGCCGAGACCCGCGGCCAGGATCATGTAGCCGATCTGCGACATCGTCGACCCGGCGAGGGCCTTCTTGATGTCGTCCTTGGCGCAACCGACGATCGCACCGAAGAGGAGCGTGACCGCACCGACGACCACGACGGCCAGCTGGGCGTCGGGCGCCGCGTTGAAGATCGCGCCGGAGCGGACGATGAGGTAGACGCCCGCGGTCACCATGGTGGCGGCGTGGATGAGGGCGGAGACCGGGGTCGGGCCCTCCATCGCGTCGCCGAGCCAGGACTGCAGCGGCACCTGGGCGGACTTGCCGCAGGCCGCGAGGAGCAGCATGAGGCCGATCGCGGTCAGCTTGCCCTCGCTCGCCCCGTCGGCCGCGGCGAACACCGGTCCGAAGGCGAAGGTGCCGAAGGTGGTGAACATCAGCATGATCGCGATCGACAGGCCCATGTCGCCGACCCTGTTGACCAGGAAGGCCTTCTTGGCGGCGGTCGCCGCGCTGGGCTTGTGCTGCCAGAAGCCGATGAGCAGGTACGACGCCAGACCGACGCCCTCCCACCCGACGTACAGGAGCAGGTAGTTGTCGGCGATGACCAGCAGGAGCATCGCCGCGAGGAACAGGTTCAGATAGCCGAAGAAGCGGCGGCGGCGCTCGTCGTGCTCCATGTAGCCGATCGAGTAGATGTGGATCAGCGTGCCCACACCCGTGATCAGCAGGACGAACGTCATCGACAGCTGGTCGAGCTGGAAGGCCACATCGGCCTGGAAGCCCTCGACGGGAATCCAGCTGTACAGCATCTGGTGCAGGGCGCGGTCGTCGACGCCCTTGCCCAGCATGTCGATGAACAGCACCACACCGACGACGAAGGCCGCGGCGGAGAACAGCGTGCCGAGCCAATGGCCGGCCCGGTCGAGCCTGCGGCCCCCGCACAGCAGGACCACTGCTCCGAGCAGGGGCGCCGCGACGAGCAGCGCAATCAGGTTTTCCACGATTCCGACCCCTTACAGCTTCATCAGGCTGGCGTCGTCGACCGAGGCCGAGTGGCGGGAACGGAACAGCGACACGATGATCGCGAGCCCGACGACGACCTCAGCGGCGGCGACGACCATCGTGAAGAAGGCGATGATCTGGCCGTCGAGGTTTCCGTGCATCCGGGAGAACGCGACGAACGCGAGGTTGCAGGCGTTGAGCATCAGCTCCACGCACATGAACACCACGATCGCGTTCCGCCTGATCAGGACACCGGAGGCACCGATCGTGAACAAAAGGGCCGCGAGGTAGAGGTAGTTGACCGGATTCACTTGGCGACCTCCTCCCCTTCTTCTTCGTGGTCACGGCCCAGCCGCTCCCCTGAGCGCTGTTCCAGCGCCTTGAGGTCGGCGAGCGACTCGGCCGACACGTCCCGGATCTGGCCGCGCCGGCGCAGCGTCTGCATGACGGTGAGCTCGGATGCGGTGCCGTCCGGGAGCAGCCCGGCGATGTCCACCGCGTTGTGCCGGGCGTAGACGCCCGGGGCGGGAAGCGGCGGAAGGTGGTTGCCGCGCACCCGGTCCTCGGACATCTCCCGCTGCGTCTTGGCGCTTTCGGTGCGCTCGCGGTGCGTCAGGAGCATCGCGCCGACGGTCGCGGTGATCAGCAGGGCGCCCGTGATCTCGAACGCGAAGACGTACTTGGTGAAGATGAGGTTGGCGAGGCCCTCGACGTTTCCGCCGTGCTTGGCGTTCGCCGCGCCGAGGCCGTTGAAGCTGGCCAGGGAGGCCTGGCCGATACCGGCGATCAGCAGGACGCCGAAGCCGAGTCCGCATCCGGCGGCCAGCCAGCGCTGGCCCCTGATGGTCTCCTTCAGCGAGTCGGCCGCCGTGACACCGACGAGCATGACCACGAAGAGGAACAGCATCATGATCGCGCCGGTGTAGACGACGACCTGGACGATGCCCAGGAAGTAGGCGCCGTTGGCGAGGTAGAAGACCGCCAGCACGATCATGGTGCCGGCGAGCGACAGTGCGCTGTGCACCGCCTTCTTCATCAGGACGGTGGAGAGCGCCCCGACGACGGCGACGGTGCCGAGCAGCCAGAACTGGACTTCCTCGGGAGTGGAGGTCGTGGAGGCCGCGACGGCCAGACCGGAGGTCATGCGTCCACCTCCTTGTCGACTTCACCCTTGGAGACGGCGGTCTGGCGTTCCGTGCCGGGTGCGGCCTCGCTCACCAGGCCTCGGTAGTAGTCCTGCTCGTCCATGCCGGGGAAGATCGCGTGCGGGCTGTCGACCATGCCCTCCTCCAGCCCCGCGAGCAGCTCGTCCTTGGTGTAGATGAGGCTCTCGCGGGTGGTGTTGGCGAGCTCGAACTCGTTCGTCATCGTGAGCGCCCGGGTGGGGCACGCCTCGATGCAGAGCCCGCACAGGATGCAGCGCGCGTAGTTGATCTGGTAGACGCGGCCGTAGCGCTCCCCCGGGGAGTAGCGCTCCTCCTCGGTGTTGTCCGCGCCCTCCACGTAGATGGCGTCCGCCGGACACGCCCAGGCGCACAGCTCGCAGCCGACGCACTTCTCCAGGCCGTCGGGGTGACGGTTGAGCTGGTGCCGGCCGTGGAAGCGCGGCGCCGTCACCTTCGGCGTCTCCGGGTACTGCTCGGTCAGCCGCTTCTTGAACATGGCCTTGAAGGTCACGCCGAAGCCGGCCACAGGATTCTGGAACTTCTCCCCTGAGGGTTCTGATGACTCAGACACCGTCAGCCTCCTTTCCGTCACTCGCGTGCTCGTCACTCTGAGTATCGGGTCCGCCACTGACAACGAGCTCCCGCTCACGGCGCGGCCTGCGGCGCGGTACCGGCGGCAGGCTCTGGCCGGGCAGCGGCGGTACCGGGAATCCGCCCGCCATCGGGTCGAACGCCGGCTCGGGCTCGGCAGCCGCTTCAACTTCCTTCGCCTTGCGGTCGCGGAAGATGTCGACGACGAAGGAGATCAGCAGGATCGCGATCACGGCCCCCGCGACGTACAGCACGATCTTCGAGAAGTCGTAGCCCTCGTTGCGCAGCGCCCTGACCGTGGCCACCAGCATCAGCCAGACCACGGAGACCGGGATCAGGACCTTCCAGCCGAGCTTCATCAGCTGGTCGTAGCGGACCCTGGGCAGGGTGCCGCGCAGCCAGATGAAGAAGAACAGCAGCAGCTGGACCTTGATGACGAACCAGAGCATCGGCCACCAGCCGTGGTTCGCGCCCTCCCAGAAGGTGCTGATCGGGTACGGAGCCCGCCAGCCGCCCAGGAACAGGGTCACGGAGACCGCGGAGACGGTGACCATGTTGACGTACTCGGCGAGCATGAACATCGCGAACTTGATCGAGGAGTACTCGGTGTTGAAGCCGCCGACGAGGTCGCCCTCGGACTCCGGCATGTCGAACGGGGCGCGGTTGGTCTCCCCGACCATCGTGACGACGTAGATGATGAAGGAGACCGGCAGCAGGATGATGAACCAACGGTCCTCCTGCGCCTCCACGATCTTCGAGGTCGACATCGACCCGGAGTAGAGGAACACCGAGGCGAAGGCGGCACCCATCGCGATCTCGTAGCTGATCATCTGGGCGCAGGAGCGCAGACCGCCGAGCAGCGGGTACGTCGATCCGGAGGACCAGCCGGCCAGCACGATGCCGTAGATGCCGACGGAGGCAACCGCGAGGATGTACAGCATCGCGATCGGCAGGTCGGTCAGCTGCATCGTCGTGCGCTGGCCGAAGATCGAGACCTCGTTGCCCGACGGGCCGAACGGGATCACCGCGATCGCCATGAACGCCGGTGCGGCGGCGATGATCGGGGCCAGCACGTAGACGACCTTGTCGGCCCGCTTGACGATGACGTCTTCCTTCAGCATCAGCTTGATGCCGTCGGCGAGCGACTGGAGCATGCCCCAGGGGCCGTGCCGGTTCGGGCCGATGCGCAGCTGCATCCAGGCGACGACCTTGCGCTCCCACACGATGGAGAAGAGCACGGTCACCATCAGGAACGCGAAGCAGAAGACCGCCTTGACGACGACGAGCCACCACGGGTCCGTGCCGAACATCGAGAGGTCCTCGGCGGCGAGTACGGCGCCGTTCGGTGCCGCGGCGAGTTGAGCGAGGCCAGTCACGCTCGCACCTCCGGTGTCTCTGCGGGGCTTCCGGCGGCCGGACCGATCCGGACCAGTCCGCCCGGCTGTACTCCGGTGTCGGCGGGAACGCCCCGGCCGACGGAGTTGAGGGGCACCCACACCACCCGGTCCGGCATGTCGGTGACCGCCAGCGGGAGTTCGGTGGTGCCGGCGGGTCCGGTGACGGCCAGCAGGTCGCCGTCCTTCACTCCGGTCTCGGCCGCGGTGGCGGCGGAGAGCCGTGCGACGGCCGCGTGCCGGGTACCGGCCAGTGCCTCGTCGCCCTCCTGCAGCCGGCCCCGGTCGAGCAGCATCCGGTGGCCCGCGAGTACGGCTTCGCCGTCACCGGCCCCGGGCACCGGCCGGGACGTCGCCCGCGGGTCCTCGGCGTGGGTGCCCTGCCAGCCGCCGAGGCGGTCGAGTTCGCGCCGCGCCGCCCTCAGGTCCGGCAGGGCGAGGTGCACATCGAGCGCGTCGGCCAGCATGTGCAGGACCCGTGCGTCGGTCGGGCAGAGTGTGCGCGGCAGCTGCTCGGGCTTGAGCGCGGCTTCGAACATCCGCGCCCTGCCCTCCCAGTTGAGGAACGTGCCGGGCTTCTCCGCGACTGCGGCGACGGGGAGGACCACGTCGGCCCGCTCGGTGACCGCGCCGGGGCGCAGTTCCAGCGAGACCAGGAAGCCGACCTCGTCCAGCGCCCGGAGGGCACGGGCCGGGTCGGGCAGGTCCTCGGGGTCCACGCCTGCGACCAGCAGCGCGGCCAGCTCGCCGGTGGCCGCGGCCTCGACGATCTGGCCGGTGTCGCGGCCGAAACGGGTGGGGAGTTCGGCGACGCCCCAGACGGACGCCACCTCCTCCCTGGCCCGCGGGTCGGTCGCCGGACGGCCGCCGGGCAGCAGCGACGGGAGCGCGCCCGCCTCCACCGCGCCGCGTTCGCCGGCCCGTCGCGGGATCCACACGAGCGTGGCTCCGGTGGCGGCGGCCGTCCGTACGACGGCGGTCAGTGCTCCGGGGACACCGGAGAGCCGTTCGCCCACCACGATCAGGGAACCTTCACCGCGCAGCGCCTCGGCGGCGAGGGCTCCGTCACCCTCCAGTCCGACGCCGCCCGCGAGTGCGTCCAGCCACTCGGTCTCGGTACCGGGGGCGGCGGGGAGGAGGGTGCCGCCCGCCTTCTCCAGTCCGCGCGTGGCGTGCGAGGCGAGCGCGAACGTCCGCTGCCCGTGCTTGCGGTGGGCCTTGCGCAGCCGCAGGAAGACGCCGGGCGCCTCCTCCTCGGACTCGAAGCCGGCCAGCAAGACCGCCGGGGCCTTCTCCAGCGAGGTGTACGTGACTCCGCTGCCGTCCAGGTCGCGCCCGCGTCCGGCCACCCGCGCGGCCAGGAAGTCGGCTTCCTCGCTGCTGTGGATCCGGGCGCGGAAGTCGATGTCGTTGGTGCCGAGGGCGATCCGCGCGAACTTGCTGTAGGCGTAGGCGTCCTCGACGGTGAGCCGGCCACCGGTGAGGACACCGGTCCGGCCGCGGGCGGCCGCGAGTCCGGCTGCCGCGACCGCCAGTGCCTCGGGCCAGCTCGCCGCTTCGAGTACACCGTCCGCGTTGCGGACGAGCGGAGTGGTGAGCCGGTCACGCTGCTGGGCGTAGCGGAATCCGAAGCGGCCCTTGTCGCAGAGCCATTCCTCGTTGACCTCGGGGTCGTTGGAGGCGAGCCGCCGCATGACCTTGCCCCGGCGGTGGTCGGTGCGGGTCGCGCAGCCGCCCGCGCAGTGCTCGCACACCGACGGCGTCGACACCAGGTCGAAGGGCCGGGAGCGGAAGCGGTACGCCGCCGAGGTGAGCGCTCCGACGGGGCAGATCTGGATGGTGTTGCCGGAGAAGTACGACTCGAAGGGGTCGCCCTGCCCGGTACCGACCTGCTGGAGCGCGCCACGCTCGATGAGTTCGATCATCGGGTCGCCCGCCACCTGGTTGGAGAACCGGGTGCAGCGCGCGCAGAGCACGCACCGCTCGCGGTCCAGCAGCACCTGGGTGGAGATCGGGACGGGCTTCTCGAAGGTGCGCTTCTTCCCGTCGAAGCGGGAGTCGGTGCCGCCGTGCGACATCGCCTGGTTCTGCAGGGGGCATTCGCCGCCCTTGTCGCAGACCGGGCAGTCCAGCGGGTGGTTGATGAGCAGGAGCTCCATCACACCCTTCTGGGCCTTCTCCGCGACGGGCGAGGTGATCTGCGACTTCACGACCATGCCGTCGGTGCACGTGATGGTGCAGGACGCCATCGGCTTGCGCTGGCCCTCGACCTCGACGATGCACTGCCGGCAGGCGCCGGCAGGGTCGAGGAGCGGGTGGTCGCAGAAGCGCGGGATCTCGATGCCGAGCAGCTCGGCGGCCCGGATGACCAGGGTGCCCTTGGGGACGCTGATCTCGATGCCGTCGATGGTCAGCGTGACCAGGTCCTCGGGCGGGATGGCCGCCTCGCCGCCCCCGGAGGGCGCACTCGTGGTGACTGTCATGCGTTCACCCCCCGGTGAGCGTTCTTGTCGTCTTTGTCGTCGGCCCAGAGGGTCGACTTGGCGGGATCGAAGGGGCAGCCCTTGCCCGTGATGTGCTGCTCGTACTCCTCGCGGAAGTACTTGAGCGAGGAGAAGATCGGCGAGGCGGCGCCGTCGCCGAGGGCGCAGAAGGACTTGCCGTTGATGTTGTCGGCGATGTCGTTCAGCTTGTCGAGGTCGGCCATCTCGCCCTTGCCGGCCTCGATGTCGCGGAGCAGCTGGACGAGCCAGTAGGTGCCCTCGCGGCACGGCGTGCACTTGCCGCAGGACTCGTGGGCGTAGAACTCGGTCCAGCGGGTGACGGCCCGCACCACGCAGGTGGTCTCGTCGAAGCACTGCAGCGCCTTGGTGCCGAGCATGGAGCCGGCGGCGCCGACGCCCTCGTAGTCCAGCGGGACGTCGAGGTGTTCCTCGGTGAACATCGGGGTGGAGGAGCCGCCTGGGGTCCAGAACTTGAGGCGGTGTCCGGCCCGGATGCCGCCGCTCATGTCGAGCAGCTGGCGCAGGGTGATGCCGAGCGGAGCCTCGTACTGGCCGGGGCCGGTGACGTGTCCGCTGAGCGAGTACAGCGTGAAGCCCGGGGACTTCTCGCTGCCCATCGACTTGAACCAGTCCTTGCCCTTGTTCAGGATCGCGGGAACCGAGGCGATGGACTCGACGTTGTTCACCACAGTGGGACAGGCGTACAGACCGGCGACCGCGGGGAAGGGGGGACGCAGCCGGGGCTGGCCGCGGCGTCCTTCCAGCGAGTCGAGCAGCGCGGTTTCCTCACCGCAGATGTACGCACCGGCACCGGCGTGCACGGTGAGTTCCAGGTCGAGCCCCGAACCCAGGACGTCCTTCCCCAGATAACCCGCCTCGTACGCCTCACGTACGGCTTCGTGCAGCCTCCGCAGCACGGGGACGACTTCACCGCGCAGATAGATGAAGGCATGCGACGACCTGATCGCGTAACAGGCGATCACGATGCCCTCGATGAGGCTGTGCGGGTTCGCGAAGAGCAGCGGGATGTCCTTGCAGGTTCCCGGCTCCGACTCGTCGGCGTTGACGACGAGGTAGTGCGGCTTGCCGTCGCCCTGCGGGATGAACTGCCACTTCATCCCGGTGGGGAAGCCGGCACCGCCGCGCCCGCGCAGACCGGAGTCCTTGACGTACGCGATGAGGTCGTCCGGCGACATGGCCAGCGCCTTGCGCAGACCCTCGTAGCCCTCGTGACGCCGGTAGGTCTCCAGCGTCCAGGACTCCGGCTCGTCCCAGAAGGCGGAGAGGACCGGTGCCAGGAGCTTCTCCGGGCTGGTCCCGTTCTTGTCGATCTCGGCTGCCAAGGTCATCACTCCCCCTCCTCGGCTGCGGGCCCGGCCGGGTGCTCCGGGTCGGAGGCCGAGGTCTGCTGCGGCGCGTCGTGCGAGCTGAGGTGCTCGGCACCCTTCTGCGGCTGGTCGCCCGGGGCCTCGCCCCGCGGGGCGACGACGCGCGGCTGCGGGGCGGCCTCGCCCTTGGCCAGCTTCAGTCCTGCCAGTGAGGCGGCACCCGCTCCGCCGGTCGCCGCGACGGCACCGGGGCGCTCGTCGGGGAAGCCGGCCAGGATGCGGGCGGTCTCCTTGTACGTGCACAGGGGGGCGCCCCGGGTGGGTTCGACGGTCCGGCCGGCGATCAGGTCGTCGACGAGCTGCGTCGCGCTCTCCGGCGTCTGGTTGTCGAAGAACTCCCAGTTGACCATCACGACGGGCGCGAAGTCGCAGGCCGCGTTGCACTCGATGTGCTCGAGGGTGACCTTGCCGTCCTCGGTCGTCTCGTCGTTGCCGACGCCGAGGTGGTCCTTGAGCCGGTCGAAGATGGCGTCGCCGCCCATGACCGCGCACAGGGTGTTGGTGCAGACCCCGACCTGGTAGTCGCCGCTCGGGCGCCGCCGGTACATCGAGTAGAAGGTGGCGACCGCGGTGACCTCCGCGGTGGTGAGGCCGAGCAGTTCGGCGCAGAACGTCATGCCCGTACGGGAGACGTACCCCTCCTCGGACTGCACGAGGTGCAGCAGCGGCAGCAGCGCGGAGCGGCTTCCGGGGTAGCGGGCGATCACCTCCTTCGCGTCCGCTTCGAGCCGGGTGCGTACCTCGGCCGGGTAGGCGGGGGCGGGGAGCTGCGGCATCCCCAGGCTGACTTCTTGGTTGGATGCGGTCACCGGTCGACGCCTCCCATCACGGGGTCGATGGACGCGACAGCGACGATGACGTCGGCGACCTGGCCGCCCTCGCACATCGCCGCCATGGCCTGCAGGTTGGTGAAGGACGGGTCGCGGAAGTGGACCCGGAAGGGGCGGGTGCCCCCGTCCGAGACGGCGTGCACGCCGAGCTCGCCCTTGGGGGACTCTATGGCCGTGTACGTCTGTCCGGCCGGGACTCGGAAGCCCTCGGTCACCAGCTTGAAGTGGTGGATCAGGGCCTCCATGGAGGTGCCCATGATCTTCTTGATGTGGTCGAGCGAGTTGCCGAGTCCGTCGGGTCCGAGCGCGAGCTGCGCGGGCCAGGCGATCTTCTTGTCGGCGACCATGACCGGGCCCGGCTCCAGCCGGTCCAGGCACTGCTCGACGATCCTGAGCGACTGGCGCATCTCCTCGAGGCGGATGAGGAAGCGGCCGTAGGCGTCGCAGGTGTCCGCGGTGGGCACGTCGAACTCGTAGTTCTCGTAGCCGCAGTACGGGTCGCTCTTGCGCAGGTCGTGCGGGAGTCCGGCGGACCTCAGGACCGGGCCGGTGGCGCCGAGCGCCATGCAGCCGGTCAGGTCGAGGTAGCCGACGTCCTGCATGCGTGCCTTGAAGATGGGGTTGCCGGTCGCGAGCTTGTCGTACTCCGGCAGGTTCTTCTTCATGGTCTTGATGAACTCGCGGATCTGGTCCACCGCGCCCGGGGGCAGGTCCTGCGCCAGGCCGCCGGGCCGGATGAACGCGTGGTTCATCCGGAGGCCGGTGATCAGCTCGAAGAGATCGAGAACGAGTTCACGATCACGGAAGCCGTAGATCATGATCGTCGTGGCGCCGAGCTCCATGCCGCCGGTGGCGATGCACACCAGGTGCGAGGAGATCCGGTTGAGCTCCATCAGGAGCACGCGCAGGACGGTGGCCCGGTCGGGGATCTGGTCCTCGATACCGAGGAGCTTCTCCGTCCCGAGGCAGTACGCCGCCTCGTTGAAGAACGGGGTCAGGTAGTCCATGCGCGTGACGAAGGTGGTGCCCTGTGTCCAGTTCCGGAACTCGAGGTTCTTCTCGATGCCGGTGTGGAGATAGCCGATGCCGCAACGGGCCTCGGTGACGGTCTCGCCGTCGATCTCCAGGATCAGCCGCAGCACGCCGTGCGTGGACGGGTGCTGGGGGCCCATGTTGACGATGATGCGTTCGTCGTCCGCCTTGGCCGCGGACTCGACGACCTCGTCCCAGTCGCCGCCGGTGACTGTATATACAGTCCCCTCGGTCGTGGCACGGGGTGTTGCACGGGGAGTGGTCATCAGCTGTACGACCTCCGCTGGTCCGGAGCCGGGATCTGGGCGCCCTTGTACTCGACGGCGATGCCGCCGAGCGGATAGTCCTTGCGCTGCGGGAAGCCCTGCCAGTCGTCCGGCATCATGATCCGGGTGAGGGCGGGGTGCCCGTCGAAGATCAGGCCGAAGAAGTCGTAGGTCTCGCGCTCGTGCCAGTCGTTGGTCGGGTAGACCGCGACGAGGGACGGGATGTGCGGATCACTGTCCGGGGCGGACACCTCGAGGCGGATCAGCCGCCCGTGGGTGAGCGACCTCAGGTGGTAGACCGCGTGCAGCTCGCGGCCCTTGTCCCCGAGGTAGTGCACGCCGCTGACGCCCGTACAGAGCTCGAACCTCAGGGCGGGGTCGTCGCGCAGGGTGCGTGCCACGGTGAGCAGATGCTCGCGGGCGATGTGGAAGGTGACTTCGCCCCGGTCGACGACCGTCTTCTCGATGGCGTTGGCGGGCAGCAGGTCCTGTTCCTCCAGGGCCCCTTCCAGCTCGTCGGCCACTTCGTCGAACCAGCCGCCGTAGGGACGCGACGAGGCACCCGGCAGGGTCACGGTGCGGACGAGTCCGCCGTAGCCCGAGGTGTCGCCGCCGTTGTTGGCCCCGAACATGCCCGTGCGTACGCCGATGACCTCGCCGGTCTCGTCGCGCGGTGCGGGCACCTGTCCGCTGTTCGTGTTCTGCTCGTCGCTCACCGCAGCAGCCCCTTCATCTCGATCAGGGGGAGTGCCTTGAGGGCCGCCTCCTCCGCCTCGCGGGCGGCCTCCTCCGCGTTGACCCCGAGCTTGGAGCCCTGGATCTTCTGGTGGAGTTTGAGGATGGCGTCGATCAGCATCTCGGGACGCGGCGGGCACCCCGGCAAATAGATATCAACCGGCACAATGTGATCAACACCCTGCACAATGGCGTAATTGTTGAACATACCGCCCGATGATGCGCAAACCCCCATGGAGATGACCCACTTGGGGCTCGGCATCTGGTCGTAGACCTGCCTCAGGACGGGCGCCATCTTCTGGCTGACCCGTCCCGCGACGATCATCAGATCCGCCTGCCGCGGCGATCCGCGGAAGACCTCCATCCCGAAACGGGCCAGGTCGTACCGCCCGGCTCCGGTCGTCATCATCTCGATGGCGCAGCAGGCGAGGCCGAAGGTGGCAGGGAAGACGGACGACTTCCGTACCCAGCCGGCGGCCTGCTCGACAGTGGTCAGCACAAAGCCGCTTGGCAGCTTCTCTTCGAGTCCCATGGTGTGCCCCTCAGCCCCTCAGTCCCATTCCAGGCCGCCCCGGCGCCACACATACGCGTAGGCGACGAAGACGGTGAGCACGAAGAGCAGCATCTCGACGAGCCCGAAGATCCCCAGGGCGTCGAAGGTGACCGCCCAGGGATAGAGGAAGACGATCTCGATGTCGAAGACGATGAACAGCATCGCCGTCAGGTAGTACTTGATCGGGAACCGGCCGCCTCCGGCTGGAGTGGGGGTGGGTTCGATACCGCACTCGTACGCTTCCAGCTTTGCTCGGTTGTACCGCTTTGGCCCGACAAGCGTGGCCATGACCACGGAGAAGATCGCAAAGCCTGCCCCGAGGGCGCCGAGCACGAGGATGGGCGCGTAGGCATTCACGCTCCTCGCTCCTTCCAGTCGTCCTTGACCGTTGGACCGCATCGGGCGACCGGCTCGCCACCTCACCAAGATCGTGCACATGTGAGGCAGTTCACAAGCCCGACTGCCCCGCATCCTATGCCTGCCGTCCTGTGATCTGCGACACGGGGTACGTCACCGTCTTTGTGATCTCCACCACCTGACGAACGATCATGAAGTCGGATGAGCGGTGATCTTCGTACGCGAAGCGGCCGAGTAGCTACCAGACGTGACATCCGGTGGCGTTACCGCTGGTCAAAGGCGTGTGGCTCTATCAATCGACGGCCATGACAAGCAAATTGGCGATGGACGCACCGCCGGTGATATAGGAATCGACCCCATCCGGCAGCCACCCGGACGTGGAGCCCGGGGGACCGATGTGGACAATGCGCACGCATTCACGAACTTCCGGACGCACGGCCCCCGAACAGAGTGCTGACCGCCGACGGACCGCGAACGGGACACCGACGGACCTCCGACCGAAGACCGCCGGACGAACGGACGGGTCGCTGTGATCGCGTGCGAGATACAGCGGATCGCGAGCGCGACACCAGGGATCGCGAGCGGGCCGTCGACGAACCGCCCCGGGGCGCCGACCCGGCACCGACCGGACCCGGATCAAACGGACATGACTCCCCAATAGGTCATGAAGCCGGAAGGGGCCGGCCGATCCCTTCCCCCACTCGGGACGCGGTCGCGCGGTTGCCTCTCACGCAAGAGTCATGCTGTGACCTGCATCACTCCACCAACGCTTCAACAAAAGCGGGCTTGGCCATCGGTGTGAACGGATGGTAAGCGACGGGCAATTCGGGCGTATTGCTGAAACTCCGTGATCACGGCCGCAATGACGGGTGCCCGGTTTGCCCGTTACGGCGTCAATAAGGGCCTCAAATAAGCGGATTCACAGATTCCGAACGTAACTGTGTCGCAACACACGTTTCTTGATGGGACCCCTACAGCCCTGATAGCGCTAGTACCCATGTCCCACACCGCTCACATACCCAGCCACCGGAAGCCCCGCCAAAGCGCCTCCAAGACGGCACTGCGCGCCGGAGTTGCCGGTGGCGTCCTCAGCACCATCGCGGTCGCAGGTGCCGCCGGCCCGGCGCAGGCCGAGCCGGTGACCCAGACCATCGAGATGCCCACCATCACCGCCGGGCTCTCCACCACCGTCGCCGCGTCCGCCCAGGCCACGCAGCAGGTCGCCCTCGACCTCGAGACGCAGGCCAACGAGGACGCGGCAGCGGCCACCGCGGCCAAGACCGCCAAGAAGGCCAAGGCCGAGGCGATCCGCAAGGCAGAGGCCAAGAAGAAGGCCGAGGCGGCCGCCAAGGCCAAGGCGGAGGCCGCCGAGCGCGCCTCCCGCACCTCCGAGCGCACCACGCTCAGCGCCTCCTCGGGTTCTTCGGCCTCCCCCTCCTACTCGTCGAACGCCACGGGCTCCGCGGCGTCCGTCGTCGCGTTCGCGCAGTCGCAGATCGGCGACGCGTACGTCTCCGGTGGCACCGGCCCGAACTCGTGGGACTGCTCGGGCCTCGTCCAGGCCGCGTTCCGCACGGTGGGCGTGGACCTGCCGCGTGTCTCGCAGAGCCAGTCGACGGCCGGAACCCAGGTCTCGCTCAGCAACCTGCAGCCCGGCGACATCCTGTACTGGGGCGGCGCGGGCAGCGCGTACCACGTCGGGATCTACGTGGGCGGCGGCCAGTTCGTCGGTGCGCAGAACTCCAGCACCGGTGTGGTGCAGAAGTCCCTGGACTACGACCCGCCGTCGGGCGCGGTCCGCGTTCTCTGATTCACAAGCTCCGGTGGACCGGACACCTGGGTACGGCCGCGGGCCGTCACTCCCCCGCTCGGGAGTGGCGGCCCGCGGGCGTGCGCGCGTGCACGTCGTCGGCGTGCGCGCCTGCCACGTCGTCGGTGTGCGGACGCGCCGCGTCGGCGTGCGCACCTGCCACGTCGGTGTGCGGGTGCCCGTCAGCGCGAGGCGGCCGGCATGTCCGCCTCCGCGTCCGTCACGGCGTCCTCGGGCCTGCGCTGCGACGGCACCCGGGGCGACTCCCGCACGGCCGCCTCGCGGCGCAGGAGCCACACACCGGCCACGCACGTGAGGCCCGCCAGTACGAAGCCGTACACGGGGGTCGAGCCGGAGGGCTGCGTCTCGAACACGAGCGCCGCCGACAGCACGGTCACCACGTTGCGGATCCGGCCGTCGTACGCGGTGGCGGCGAGCACGGCCGTACCCCACAGCAGGTACCACGGCTGCACCATCGGGGAGAGGGCCACGAGGGTCACCAGGGCCACTCCCAGGGCATGGACCGGTTCCGTACGGCCGGCCGCGGAGCGCCACGCGAGGCGGGCGATCAGGGCGAGGGCCACCAGCAGACCCAGGTTCTGCACGGCGGACTTCACCGGGTCCGGGTCGGTGCCGACGGTCAGCCGCAGCAGTTCGCCGAGTCCGAGGCCGAGGTCGCTGCTGGCCGACAGCGCGGTGTGTATGCGCCCGGCGACGCCCTGGGTGCCCAGCCAGCCGAAGCCCGTGCCGCCCAGGAGCGTCACCAGGGCCACGATCGCCCCGGCGACGAGTCCGGGCGCCAGCAGCCCCTTCGCCGCCCGGCGTACGACGGACCCGGTCGCCGCCCGGCCCACGACGACGCCGACGAACAACAGCGCCACGGCCGCCGGGGACTTCACCATCATGGCCAGGCCGATGAGCGCGGCGCCGGTGATCCACCGACCGCGCAGGGCGAGCACCGCGCCCGCCAGCATGAGGCCGGTCATCAGTCCGTCGTTGTGCATGCCGCCGACGACGTGCAGGAGCAGCAGCGGGTTGAGCGCACCCAGCCGGAGGGCCGCGCTCTCGCTGCGGCCGTGCTCCCGGGCGAGGTGCCGCAGGCCCCATACGATCAGCGCCAGCGCGCCCAGGGCGATGATCCGCATGCCCAGCACGGCGGGGACGATCGTTCCGCCCGTCGCCCATGCGACGCCCCGCGCGAGGATGAGGAAGAACGGACCGTACGGGGCCGGGGTGTCGGTCCAGTGGCCGCCGACGCTCGCCGCGGCGTCGCCGCCCGGCCCGGCGGGGTCGAGTACCGACGGCCCGGCGCTGTAGACGTCGTGGCCTTCGAGGACCATCGCCCCCTGGGCTATGTAGCTGTAGACGTCGGCACTGTGGAGCGGTGGGGCCAGGACGAGCGGGGCAGCCCAGCAGACGAGAGTGCGGAGCGTGTGGCGTACGGAGGCCCCGGCCCTGCCGTACTGCCACCAGGCGACCACGAGCAGGGTGAGCCCGCCGTACGCCAGGAAGTGGCCCACCGCACCGGCCGCGGCCCCGTGCGGCACCCACAGCCCCCACGGGTCGCGGGCCGGCAGTGTGCCGACGGCCCAGCCTCCGAGGGCGACCGCCGCCGATCCGGCCGTACCCAGCCGACGGCACGCGCCGGCGCTCCACTCCCCCTTGGCCCGCATGGTGCGCAACCTACACCGGGCCCGCGGCCGGCCACAGGGTCCGGGTCACACCCCCGGAGCACCTCTGTTCAGGCTTTCGGCGCGACTTTCGAGAGCCCGTTGATGATGCGGTCCATCGCGTCGCCGCCTGTGGGGTCGGTGAGGTTGGCGAGCATCTTCAGCGTGAACTTCATCAGGAGGGGGTGGGTCAGTCCGCGCTGGGTGGCGATCTTCATGATCTTCGGGTTGCCGATCAGCTTCACGAAGGCGCGGCCCATCGTGTAGTAGCCGCCGTAGGTCTCCTTCAGCACCTTCGGGTAGTTGTTCAGGGCCAGTTCGCGCTGGGCGGGGGTCGCACGGGCGTGGGCCTGGACGATGACGTCCGCAGCGATCTGGCCCGACTCCATGGCGTACGCGATGCCCTCGCCGTTGAAGGGGTTGATCATGCCGCCCGCGTCACCGACGAGCAGCAGGCCCTTGGTGTAGTGCGGCTGGCGGTTGAAGGCCATCGGGAGCGCGGCGCCGCGGATGGGCATCGTCATGTTCTCCGGGGTGTAGCCCCAGTCCTCCGGCATGGAGGCGCACCAGGCCTTGAGCACCTCGCGCCAGTCGAGCTCCTTGAAGGCGGAGGAGGAGTTGAGGATGCCGAGGCCGACGTTGGACGTGCCGTCGCCCATCCCGAAGATCCAGCCGTAGCCGGGCAGCAGGCGGTCCTCGGCGCCGCGCCGGTCCCACAACTCCAGCCAGGACTCCAGGTAGTCGTCGTCGTGGCGGGGCGAGGTGAAGTACGTACGCACCGCGACGCCCATCGGGCGGTCCTCGCGGCGGTGCAGGCCCATGGCGAGGGAGAGCCGGGTGGAGTTGCCGTCGGCGGCGACGACGAGGGGGGCGTGGAAGGTGACCGGGGTCTTCTCCTCGCCGACCTTGGCGGTCACGCCGGTGATGCGTCCGGTGCGCTCGTCGAGGATGGGCGCACCGACGTTGCAGCGCTCGTGCAGCCGCGCGCCCGCCTTCTGCGCCTGGCGGGCCAGCGTCTCGTCGAAGTCGTCGCGCTTGCGGACCAGCCCGTAGTCCGGGAAGGAGGCGAGTTCCGGCCAGTCCAGCTGGAGGCGGACACCGCCGCCGATGATGCGCAGACCCTTGTTGCGCAGCCAGCCGGCCTCTTCGGAGATGTCGATGCCCATGGACACGAGCTGCTTGGTCGCGCGCGGGGTGAGGCCGTCGCCGCAGACCTTCTCCCTCGGGAACGCCGTCTTCTCCAGCAGGAGTACGTCGAGTCCGGCCTTGGCGAGGTAGTACGCCGTCGTGGAGCCGGCTGGGCCCGCCCCGACGACGATCACGTCCGCGCTGTGTTCGGAGAGGGGCTGCTCGGTCACGGTCGGATCTCCCGAAGACTCGAAATCGCGTGCCGCGCGGCACCGGTCGCGTGCAGTCTATGGGTGCCCTGCCGGGGCGGTCCCGGCGGCCGGGCCGGGCCGTCCGGAGCCCGGACCGCAGGTACCGGGTTCAGTCGCGCACACCCCGGTGCAGGGCCACCACACCACCGGTGAGGTTGCGCCAGGCGACCTTCGACCAGCCGGCCTTCTGCAGCCTGGCGGCGAGGCCCGCCTGGTCGGGCCAGGCGCGGATCGACTCGGCGAGGTACACGTACGCGTCCGGGTTGGTGCACACGGTGCGGGCGACCGGCGGCAGTGCCCGCATCAGGTACTCGCTGTAGACCCTGCGGAACGGCGCCCACGTCGGCTGCGAGAACTCGCAGATCACGACCCGGCCGCCGGGCTTGGTCACCCGGTACAGCTCGCGCAGCGCCTGGTCGGTGTCCTGGATGTTGCGCAGCCCGAAGGAGATCGTGACGGCGTCGAACGTCTCGTCCTTGAAGGGGAGTTTCGTACCGTCGCCCGCGGTGAACGGCATCCACGGGTGACGCTCCTTGCCGACCCGCAGCATCCCGATCGAGAAGTCGCAGGGCACCACGTAGGCGCCCGCCCGGGCGAAGGGCTGCGAGGAGGTGGCGGTTCCGGCGGCCAGGTCGAGGATCTTCTGCGCCGGGCGCGCGTCCACCGCCTTCGCGACCTCCTTGCGCCAGAGCCTGGCCTGCCCGAGGGAGATGACGTCGTTGGTGAGGTCGTAGTTCGCCGCCACGTCGTCGAACATCGAGGCGACTTCGTGCGGCTGCTTGTCCAGGGATGCTCGGGTCACCCTCCCATTCAAGCAGCCCCGGTGCCGACGCCTCACGGCGGCGTGAACCGCTTCAACCTTTTGGGCCCGGCGGCACTCAGTTACAGGGTGAGACCACCGAGAACCGGAGAGAGGAGGCAGATGTCCACCGTCCACAGCCCGGATTCCGCCGGCTCCACGAGCTTCGAGGAATTCGCCCGGGCGAGCCAGCGCCGTCTGTACCGGACGGCGTACCTGCTCTGCGGTGACGCGGAGAGTGCCCGCGATCTGACCCAGACGACGCTGGCGAAACTGTTCCAGCACTGGAGACGGGCGAGCACCGCCCAGTACCCGGAGGCCTATGCGCGCACCGTGCTGACGCGCACCTATCTCGCGGAGCGCCGACGCCGGCTCCGCGATCTCCTGGCCCACACCCGCGTCGACACCCCGCGCGCCGCCGTCGGTCCGGAGCTGACGGTGACGCTGCTGGCCGCACTGGCCGAACTCCCGCCGCGGGCACGGGCGATGGTCGTGCTGCGCTACTGGGAGGACCTGAGCGTCGAGTCCGTCGCCGAACTCCTGAGGTGCAGCGAGTCCACGGTCAAGAGCCAGTGTTCGCGATCGCTGGCGCGGCTGCGGGAGCAGTTGGGGCCGGCCCACGTCTACACCACCGAGAGCTGAGGATCCCCGATGAGCAACGATGTTTCCCTGGTCAGGGAAGCGATGGAGCGTACGGTCGACGATCTGCCGCCGCTGCCCGACCTGGTTCCGGCAGCCGTCCTGCTGGGGCGACGGCGCCGGGCACGGGCGAGGGTGACGGTGGCGGCGAGCGCCCTGGGGGTGGCCGGGCTGGCGGTGCTCGGGGCCGTCGCGCTGCCGGGTGGCGGCACGGAGGCCGGTGTCGCGGCCACCGGTACGGTCCCCCCGGCCCCGTACCGCACGCCCGTCCATGTGGAGGCGACCTCGGGCGAGGCGGAGGAAGGAAGCCTGAACGGTCTGTCCGGCGCCGAGCGGAAGCGGTTCGAGGAGTTCCAGCAGTGGGCGGCGACCGTGCTGGACGGGGCGCTGCCGGACGCGGTCGGGACGATCCGTCCGCTCGACTCCTCCGTCGTCGCCTACCAGGGGGAGAAGGACGGGGACGTGTTCCGTGTGACGTTCACGGTGCGGCCGGACGACGGTGTGGCCGCCGGGCCCTGCACGAGCGTTCCGGAGAAGGGGATGACGTGCGAGACGTTGGAACTGGAGGCCGGTATCGGGACGAGGATCCGGGTCGGCGCCTCGGGCTCGATGGAGACGAACGCCACCTCGATGACGTTCACCTACGGGGGCAGTGACGTCCGGCTGGAGATCTCTCCGGACGAGCGGACGGGGAGGTCCGCACCGGTGACCTCGCAGCAACTCCTCGACGGGGTACGGGAGAGCGGGCTGCTGGACGTCGTGCGGTACGCGGACGAGCACCCGCTGCTCGAGAAGCAGGTGAGCGTCCGGGGCGGCTGATCCGGCCTGCGGGGCCGAGGTCCCGCAGGCGATCCCCGACGGCCACCCGTCACGGACAGACGGACGGACACACCGTGAACACGCACACAGGACACCGAATACGGAGCGCTGCCCCCACTCGCCGCCCGCCGGGAGCGCCGGCTCCCGGCCGGCCCCCGCGGTCCCGGCAGCGGGCCCGCGCACGACGAAGACGCAGACAGAAGCGCTCGCTGGGCTTTCTGGCGGCCTTCGCCGGCACCGTCACGTCGGTGTTCCTCTACCTGAACCATCCCTGGCAGCAACCCGCCCCGCCGACCGCTGCTCCGGGCCCGCCGCCTGCGGTCACACCGGCCCCGTCCCTCCTCGCGAAGACTCCCGAAGCCTCGGACAGCCCCCGAGCCGCGGCTTCGCCCCGTTCCCCCGAGCCCTCCCCGAGCGCGCGGACGTCCCGTCCGCCGAACGTACCCGAGTCCGGCCCGGGCACCTTCACGGTCGCCCAGGAGGGTGTCACGGCCGCGGGCAGCGGCCACCCCTACCGCGTCGAGGTGGAGAACGGCAGCGGCGTCGATCCCGACCTGGCCGCCGAGGACGTCGCCGCGATCCTCACCGACCCACGCGGCTGGAGCAGAGGAGGAACCCGCTCCTTCCGCCAGGTGAACGACAGTTCGGCCGGCCTGGTGATCCGTATCGGGACCCCGGACACGACCGACCGGCTGTGCGGCACCTTCGACCTGCACACCCGCGGTGAGCTCAACTGCCGCGGCGACAAGGACGTCATGGTCAACCTGCGGCGCTGGCAGCTCGGTTCACCGACGTTCGACGGTTCACCGGCCGAGTACCGGGCACTGATCATCAACCACGAGGTCGGCCACTGGCTGGGCCACGGCCACGAGACCTGCCCGGGCCCCGGACGCCGGGCTCCGGCGATGATGCAGCAGATCAAGGGCCTGAAGGGATGCGTGTCGAACGCCTGGCCCTACACCTCGGACGGAAAGTACCTGGGCGGTCCGTCCGTCCGCTGACCCCTCGTACGGCGCGGGCCGTCAGGAGCTGCGGAAGACCAGGCGCCCGCCGAGCACGGTCGCGACACAGCTGCCCGCGCCCACCGTGGCCAGCTCCGCCGTGTCGCGCACGTCGAACACCGCCAGGTCGGCGCCGCCGCCGATGACCGGCGGGCCGCCGGGCGCATCCGCCGGCCCTCGTGTCCCGGCGAGCGGATCGAGGGACACGGGTTGGCTCGCGTCCCCCTCGGCGGGTGCGTGGACGCGTAGTCCGGAGCGCATGACGGCGGTGCGCACCGCGGGCCGTGTGAAGGTCCCGGCGACGGCGGTCGTGCCGTGCCGGAGCATCCGCTGCAGACCGCGCCTGGCACTCGCGCCCCACCGGGCGTCGTCCATCCCGAGTGCGGCGACCGCGTCGCCGGTCAGCGGGACGGTGCCCAGTTCGTCCGCCTCGCGCGGGTCGGGGTGGTAGGCGGCCTCCAGCAGGGCCGTCGCCGTGACGTTCACCAGACCCGGCGTGATGAGGCCGGACCAGCGCCGCACCCTGGCCTGCGGGAAGGCCGCGGTGACGTCCCCGTACGAGCCCACGGAGACGACGAAGCCGCCGTCCACGGCCACGGAATCCACCCCTTCCGGGGCGCCGAGGACCGCGTCGGCGGCATGGATCGTCAGCACGGTGGAGCTAGTTGGCGTCGAGGAGCTTCAGCTCCGGGTGGGCCGTGCCGCCGGCGATCGCCGTGGACGAGATGTGCGAGACGACCCGCTCGTCGACCGGGTCGTTCGCCGGGTCGTCGTGGACGACGAGGTGCTCGTACGTCGTGGCGCGCTGCGCCGGCACCCGGCCCGCCTTGCGGATCAGGTCGATGATCTCCAGGCGGTTCGAGCGGTGCCTGGCGCCGGCCGAGGAGACGACGTTCTCCTCCAGCATGATCGAGCCGAGGTCGTCCGCGCCGTAGTGCAGCGACAACTGGCCGACCTCCTTGCCGGTGGTCAGCCAGGAGCCCTGGATGTGGGCGACGTTGTCGAGGAAGAGCCGGGAGATGGCGATCATCCGCAGGTACTCGAAGAGCGTGGCCTGCGTCTGGCCCTTCAGCTTGTTGTTCTCCGGCTGGTATGTGTACGGGATGAAGGCACGGAAGCCACCCGTCCGGTCCTGTACGTCGCGGATCATCCGCAGGTGCTCGATGCGCTCGGCGTTGGTCTCGCCGGTGCCCATCAGCATCGTGGAGGTGGACTCGACACCGAGGCCGTGGGCGATCTCCATGATCTCCAGCCAGCGCTCGCCCGACTCCTTGAGCGGAGCGATCGCGGTGCGCGGCCGGGCCGGCAGCAGCTCGGCGCCCGCACCGGCGAAGGAGTCGAGGCCGGCGGCGTGGATCCGCTGGATGGCCTCCTCGGCCGAGACGCCTGAGATGCGCGCCATGTGCTCGATCTCGGAGGCGCCCAGCGAGTGGATGACCAGCTGCGGGAACGCCTTCTTGATCGCGGAGAAGTGCTCCTCGTAGTACTCGACGCCGTAGTCCGGGTGGTGACCGCCCTGGAACATGATCTGCGTACCGCCCAGCTCGACGGTCTCCGCGCAGCGGCGCAGGATGTCGTCGAGATCGCGGGACCAGCCCTTGGCGGTGTCCTTGGGCGCTGCGTAGAAGGCGCAGAACTTGCAGGCCGTGACACACACGTTGGTGTAGTTGATGTTGCGCTCGATGATGTACGTCGCGATGTGCTCCGTGCCCGCGTAGCGACGGCGGCGTGCCGTATCGGCCGCCACCCCCAGTGCGTGCAGCGGTGCCGACCGGTACAGGTCGAGCGCCTCCTCCGGGGAGATCCGCCCGCCTTCGGCGGCGCGGTCGAGGACGGGCTGGAGGTCGGCCTTCTCGGTCACCGGGCTGTCACCTTTCGGCGGTTTCTCTACGGATCCACGGACCGATCCAGCCTACGCCAGCCCCTTCCGGAGTCAGGCGTCGGACCGGGTCAGCGTGCCCTTCGGGGTGCCGGCGGCCTCCTCCTCGGAGCGATAGCCGAGCCTGTCGCCGGCAAGGGTGAAGACCAGATCGGCATCGCCGCCGGTGCACAGGGCGCTGTCGGCGTTGTCCGGGTCGGTGCGTTCCCGGATCCTCACCTCCGTGGCCGTACCGGAGACGAGCCGGCCGATGCCCTTGCACTCGACGGTCGTTCCGAGCACATCGAGCCGGTGCGAGAGGCGGACCACGTCCTGGCCCTTCCTCCCTTCGGTGAAGACGGCGGTGACGGTGCCGTGCGGCAGACCGCTGCGTTCGGTGGTGGGCCCCTGCCAGGTGCCCGCGAACGTCTTGGGCAGCGTGCTCACCGGACTGTCGCCCCGGGCGGTCGGTTCCGGTGCGGTCGTCCCCGGGCTCTTCGACTGGGTGGCGGCCGGGGGTTTCGCGGCTCCGTCGTTGTGGCTGTCGGCGCCTCCGTCGCCCTGCAGCAGGTCCTGGAGCATGCCCGTGCCGAGCGTCACCGCGGCGAGTGCTCCGGCCACGGCCAGCGCGACGGTGCAGCTCACCCGCCGCCCCCGGCCCGCCCCGGGCCGTGAGTCGACGCTCATGCCGACGGCGACGCGGCCGCCGGATCCGCGCTGCCCGGGCACGCCGGTCCTGTCACCGCTGTCCGTACCGGCCGGACTCCCCCTGCCGGTCGTGCCGTCGGATCCGCCGGTGCGCGGCGGCAGGGACGGCGGGGGTGGTGCGAGCGGCGGGCCGAACGTGCCGAGCGCCGCGTTTCCCAGTGACGCGCTGCTGAACGGCACCGGGCCCGACTGGACCGGGGCTTCCTGCGGCTCCAGGTCGAGCAGTGCCACCGCGGCCCTGCTGACCTCGCGCACCAGGGAGTTCGGCAGCCAGCCCGCCGTCACCAGCGCGGCGGCACCGCCCGGCGCGAGCCTGCGGGCCAGCTCCGCCGGGGCCGGCCGGTCAGCGGGGTTCTTCGCGAGACACCCGGCCACCAGTTCGCGCAGTTCGCCCTCCAGGTCGCCCAGTTCGGGTTCCTCGTGCACCACCTTGTAGAGGAGTACGGCGGACGAGTCGCCCGCGAAGGGGGCGTTGCCGGTCGCCGCGTACGCGAGGACAGCCCCGAGCGAGAAGACGTCGGCCGCTCCGGAGATGTCCAGGCCCCGGATCTGTTCCGGCGCCATGTAGCCGGGCGAGCCGACCGAGACCCCGGTGGAGGTGAGGGAGACCGTCGCGCCGAGGGCACGGGCGATCCCGAAGTCGATCAGCCGCGGGCCGTCGAGTGCCAGAAGGACGTTGGACGGTTTCACGTCCCGGTGGATGAGGCCGTGGGCGTGCACGGCGTCGAGCGCCTCACCGAGGCCGGCTCCCAGGGTCCGTACCGCGTACTCGGGCAGCGGGCCGTGCCGGGTGACCGCGTCCGACAGCGGCGGGCCGGCGACGTAACCGGTGGCCACCCAGGGCACCGGCGCGTCCGGGTCGGCATCCAGGACCGGTGCCGTCCACTGCGCTCCGAGCCGTCGGGCCGCTTCGACCTCGCGCCGGAATCTGGCACGGAACTGCTCGTCGAGGGCGAAGTGGGGGTGGACGACCTTGACGGCCACGGTGCGTCCGCCCGCGCTGCGGCCCAGATAGACGCGGCCCATGCCGCCGGCCCCGAGCCGGCCGATGAGCCGGTAGGCGCCGATGCTGTGCGGTTCGCCGGCTTCCAGCGGCTGCATACGGTCTCCCCCTGTGGACCTTTGGGACTCCCGACCGCAGCCTAGGGCGCACAGGTCATGCGGTCACTGAGAACCCTTCTGCCGATTTCGCCCCTAAGGGCACGAAGGGCGGTTTTCGCCACCGCGAAAGGCGCGAATACGTCGTTCATCCGCGCGATACCGGGAGGCAGGCCGGAGGCGTTCCGGGGTATGTCCGCTATTCGGCATCGGATGCACAGGGCGGGCCCCCGCCCATTCGCCCCTTTACCGGAAGGGAATGCCGACGGAGGCCGTCGCGCGAGGAGACCGATAAACAGCCGGACGGGCCCGGGAAGGTACGGGATTCACCTGTTCCCGCACCATTCCCGTCGTGTCCGGGTCAGCCGCCGAACAGCTCGACCGTCACGTCCGCGGGGAAGCCGGTCGTCGGCCCCGTCCTGCGGGCGAACTCGCGCACCCCGGCCAGCTGGTCCGGGCCGAAGCGGAAGTCGAGGGTCGTGAAGTAGCGCTCCAGCACCTCGGCGTCGAACGCCTCCCAGCGCGCCGCCTGCTCGGCCACCTTCGTGACCTCCTCCAGCGAGACGTCACGCGAGGCCAGGAACGCCTCGTGCACCTTCTCCACGTAGAGGGGGTGGGAGGCCAGGTAGTCCTTGCGGACCGCCCAGACCGCGAAGACGAACGGCAGCCCCGTCCACTCCTTCCACATCCGGCCCAGGTCGTGGACCTGCAGCCCGAGCCGCGGGGCGTCGTGCAGGTTGGCGCGCAGCGCGGCGTCGCCGATCAGCACGGCCGCGTCGGCCTCCTGCATCATCAGGCCGAGATCGGGCGGGCAGGTGTAGTAGTCGGGCGTGACTCCGAAGCGCTCCGCGAGCAGCAGCTGGGCGAGCCGTACGGAGGTGCGGGAGGTCGAGCCGAGCGCCACCCGGGCCCCGTCGAGCCGGTCGAGCGGGAGCTGCGAGACGATCACGCACGACATCACGGGCCCGTCGCAGCCGACCGCGATGTCGGGGAGGGCGACCAGGTCGTCGGCGTTGCGCAGGAACTCGACCAGGGTGACCGGACCGATGTCGAGGTCGCCCCTGATCAGCTGCTCACTGAGTCTCTCCGGGGTGTCCTTCGAGAGCTCCAGATCGAGCAGGGTTCCCGTCCGTGCCAGGCCCCAGTAGAGGGGAAGGCAGTTGAGGAACTGGATGTGGCCGACGCGCGGCCTGCTGCGACGGTCGTCGCCTTCTACGGGAGAGACGGTTGAATTGTCCACATCGCGAGGCTAGACCTGTGCCCCCGGGCGGGCACCATCGGGGCGCCCGGACCGCTCCCCGAGCCCTCTCGGGCACCCCCTTCGGACCCCTCTCCGCCGCCTCGGGCGGGCGTCTGCCAAACATCCCAGCGAGGTGATCTTTCCCTCTACCGCTCCCCGCAGACTGCGTGCTAGGCTCGCCCGCAAGTTGCAGTTTGGTTTCCCTTGCAGTACAGAGCCTGCGGAGCATGTAACCCGCAGGCTTTTGTAGTTTTCAGACTTGTTTGCAGGTTCTGGAGCAGGGCAACCCTTTGGCCCAAGGAGGGCTTATGGCTACCGGAACCGTCAAGTGGTTCAACGCTGAAAAGGGCTTCGGCTTCATCGCCCAGGACGGCGGCGGCCCGGATGTCTTCGTTCACTATTCCGCGATCAACGCGTCCGGGTTCCGCTCCCTCGAGGAGAACCAGGTCGTGAACTTCGACGTCACTCAGGGACCCAAGGGTCCGCAGGCTGAGAACGTCACCCCGGCCTAGTTGCCCGGGTCGGCCGATCGCGGCCGGCTAGCAGTACCCAAGGAGCCCCGCTCCCCCGCCCCGGCGGAGGAGCGGGGCTCCTGCCTTTTGCCACCGGACCGATGCCGTGCCGCCGCGACGCCATCGGTTCCGCACCCGGCCGGCGTACCGCGGGCACTCCACCCGACGCGGTGTCACTTGTCCGAAAAGGCCGTCGTCCCCGAATCGTTGTCGAGGCCTTGTGCAGAGCCTCACCCATTGCTGACGAGTCCGCCCGTAACAAGGCAGACTGTTGAGCGCGATACCAGCGCCACGGAACAGAGCACGATCGGCAGGACCGGCGGGGCAAGCAGGACAGGGGGCATCAATGGACCGCGACGACGGACCTCGTGTGCGCGTTCCGGAGCAGCGCGCTCCGCAAGGACGGGCGGTCGGCACCGATCTGCGCTTCGCCGTGCTGGGTCCCGTACGTGCCTGGCGCGACGGAGAGGCCCTGGCGTCCGGATCGCCCCAGCAACGGGCCCTGCTGGCCGCGCTGCTCCTGCGCGACGGCCGCACGGCCACCGCCGCCGAGCTCATCGACGCCCTCTGGGGCGACGACCCTCCCTCACAGGCCCTCGCCGCGGTACGGACGTACGCGTCCCGGCTCCGCAAGATCCTGGGCCAGGACACCCTGGTCAGCGAGTCGGGCGGCTATGCGATCCGGATCAGCCGCGAGGCGCTCGACCTCACGCTCGCGCAGGACCTGGCCGCCGGGGCGGAGAAGGCGCGCGGCGGCGGGGACCGCTGCCAGGCACGCACCCTGATCAACAAGCTGCTCGGGCTGTGGGACGGCGAGGCGCTCGCTTCGGTGCCCGGCCCGTACGCGGAGAACCAGCGCACCAGTCTGGAGGAGTGGCGTCTCCAGCTCACCGAGACCCGGCTCGACCTGGACCTGGAGGTCGGCTGCCACGCCGAGGCGGTCTCGGAGCTGACCGCGCTCACCGCCGCGCACCCGCTGCGCGAGCGGCTGCGCGAGCTGCTGATGGTCGCCCTGTACCGCAGCGGCCGCCAGGCCGAGGCACTCGCGGTGTACGCCGACACCCGGCGGCTGCTCGCCGAGGAACTGGGCGTCGACCCGCGCCCCGAGCTGGCCCAGCTCCAGCAGCGCATCCTCCAGGCCGACGAGGAACTGGCCCGCCCCCCGGCCGACGAACCGGCCCCGGCAGCCGTACCGGTCCGCCCCGCCCAGCTCCCGGCCACCGTCCCGGACTTCACGGGCCGCGCCCCCTTCGTGACCGAGCTGAGTGACCGGCTCGCCACCGCCGAGGGCTCCGTCATGGCCGTCTCCGCGCTGGCCGGCATCGGCGGCGTCGGCAAGACGACGCTGGCCGTGCACGTCGCCCACCAGGCCCGCCCGCACTTCCCCGACGGCCAGCTGTACGTGGACCTCCAGGGCGCGGGCGCGAGAGCCGCCGAACCCGAGACGGTCCTGGGGGCGTTCCTGCGCGCTCTGGGCACCCCCGATTCCGCGATCCCGGACTCCCTGGACGAGCGTGCCGCCCTGTACCGCTCCACCCTGGACGGCCGGCGCATCCTGGTGCTCCTGGACAACGCCCACGACGCGGCCCAGATCCGCCCCCTGCTCCCCGGCACGGCCGGCTGCGCGGCGCTGGTCACCAGCCGGGTCCGCATGGTCGACCTGGCGGGCGCGCACCTGGTGGACCTGGACGTGATGTCCCCCGAGGAGGCCCTGCAGCTCTTCACCCGCATCGTCGGCGACGAACGCGTCACCTCCGAGCGCGAGGCCGCCCTCGACGTGGTCGCCGCGTGCGGGTTCCTGCCCCTGGCCATCCGTATCGCCGCGTCCCGGCTGGCGGCCCGCCGCACCTGGACGGTCTCGGTGCTGGCCTCGAAGCTCGCCGACGAACGCCGCAGGCTGGACGAGCTCCAGGCGGGCGACCTCGCGGTGAAGGCCACCTTCGAGCTCGGCTACGGCCAGCTGGAACCGCAGCAGGCCCGCGCCTTCCGCCTCCTGGGCCTGGCGGACGGCCCGGACATCTCCCTCGCGGCCGCCGCGGCCCTGCTGAACCTGGAGATCCACGCGGCCGAGGATCTCCTGGAGGCCCTGGTCGACACGAGTCTCCTGGAGTCGGCGGCCCCGGGCCGCTACCGCTACCACGACCTGGTACGCCTCTACGCGCGTGCGTGCGCGGAACGCGACGAGCAGCCGCCGGCGGGCAGGGAGCTGGCGCTGTCGCGGCTGCTGGACTTCTATCTGGCGACGGCGGCGGGGGTGTACGCGCTGGAGCGCCCGGGGGAGCGGGTGCTCGAGCACTTCTCGCGCACCGAGTACCCCGGCCTCACCTTCCGGGTCCGCGAGACCGCCCTGGACTGGCTCTTCTCGGAATCCAGCGGACTGCTTGCCTGCGCCCGCCAGTCGGCCGGATCCGGCATGCCCCGGCGGGCCTCCGACCTGCTGATGGCCGTGGTCGACCTGGGTGAATCCGGTGCGAACTCGCACCAGTTCGCCACTGCGGCCAAAGCGGTGAGCGAGGCCGCCCGGGCGGCGGGAGACGCCCGGGCCGAAGGCCGTGCCCGCACGATGCTGACCCATGTCCTGAGCGTCTCCGGACGGTTCGCCGAGGCGGAGACCGAGGCCAGGCGCGCTCTCGATCTCGGCAGGCTCGCCGATGACCCGGTCTCGCTGGGGCAGGTCCCGAACCAACGGGGCATCGTCGCCCTCTACGAGAACCGGCACACCGACGCCGAGGCCCACCTGACGCAGGCGCTGGCCGCTTTCCGCGCCGACGCCAACAAGCCGGGCGAGGCATCGGCCCTGTGCAACCTGTCCCGGGTCCACCTGGCCACGGGGCGCACGGCAAGTGCGGTGGATCTCGCCCAGCAGGGCGTCGGCATCTACGAGGCGGACGCCTCGGGCCTGGCCCTGCGCCTCGCCAACGGTAAGTACGCCCTGGGACTGGCGCTCACCGGTTCGGGCCGGACGGGCCTCGCCCAGCAGGCGCTCACCGAGGCCATGGCCGTATTCCGCGACAGCCGCCAGCAGTTGTGGCACGGAATGACCCTGTTCCGGCTGGCCGAGCTGCACCTCGCCATTCGCCAGCCGGCTCACGCGGCGTCACATGCGGAGCAGGCACTGGTGATCCTGCGGGGCATCGGCGGCGAGTGGCGGCGGGCCAACGTCCTCACCGCGCTGGGACGCGGGCTGGCGGGCATAGGGCAGACCGACCGGGCACAGGTCTGCTGGAACGAGGCTCTGACGATCTTCGACGACCTGGGGTCGCCCGAGGCCGAGTCGGTACGCGCCCTGCTGGACCCGGCACCGGTTGCCAGGGCTTCCTGACCGGCGTTCATCAATCGTTTATCGCGCCACGGCACTCTCTTACTCATCGATCCGTCGCGTCGGGGGGCAGACGGATTGCCGAGTGGCCACACCACTAAGGTGAACGGCCCTGGAAGGCCCGCCCGGCGATCCACGGGGGAACCGCCGGGCGGGCCCATCCATCCGCTGTCAGACCTTTTCAGGAGTTGAACCTCATGGCCGACAAGAGCGACATCCTCAAGCCGACGGACGCGCACGCCACCGGCGAGGAGATCACCACTCAGGACGCCCACGCCACGGGCTCGCCGCTCAAGCCGGCGGACGCGCACGCCACGGGTGGGGACATCACCACCCTGGACGCCCACGCCACGGGCTCGCCGCTCAAGCCGGCGGACGCGCACGCCACCGGCGAGCCGGCCAACTAGACCTCACCCGCACGGGGAGCGGCCGCGGCGGCGCGGAGGGGGTGCCGTCGCGGCCGCTGCATGTCCGCGGACAGGACGTCAGTAGCGCAGCTCCGCCGTGACCAGGCAGCGCTTCACCCGGGAGACCGTCCGCGGGCTGTCCATGCGGACGGTCAGGGTCTCGGCCTGGTCGTAGTCGAGATCGACCGTGGCCTCGCCCGTGTCGACGGTGTTGCCGCTCGCGTCGAGGAACGTCACGTCGACGTCGTACGTGTGTGAGCCCGTCGCCGTCGACCGGATCTCGACCGTCGACGTGGTGACCGCCTTGCGCTTGCCCTTGCGGGGCTGGGCACAACGGATGACCCGGACGTCGGGGGCGTCCGTCGCGGTCGCGGCGGGGGTCGGCGTGGAGTAGGTGGAGCCGCCGGACGAACCGCTCGACGAGCTGTCGTAGTCATCGTCGTCGTAGTCGTGGTAACCGCCGTTGCTCTTCTTCGAGTTGGAGCAGCCGCCGCCCGAACTGCTGCTCTTGCCGCTGCGGCTCTTCCCGCCCTTGCCGCCGCTGCTGGAGGTCGAGAATCCGGTGAGTGCGAGCACCACCACGACCAGTACCGCCGCGAACCTCATACGTCGCCGCATCATCGATGCCGCCCCCCTTTGTCTGTTGTCGGCCGTCCACGTCCGTCGCACAGCCGCGCGACACCGTAACGCACAGCTTTCCCGCCGCGGACCCTCAGTCGGTCATGACCCTGTCACGGTCTGGCAATGGTCTCCGATGGCACGGGTGAAGGGCCGGGCGTAGCGTCGAGCCCGAGAGCGGTGTGCCCGCGCACAGGCCCGGGAGGCTGACGATGATCCGCAATGTTCTCGGCTCCGTCCTTGCTCTCCTCGGGGCGGCTGCCGCAGTCCAGAGCCCCTTCCAGAGCTGGTACGACGGCCGCCTCGGGCGGGACTACCGCATCCAGGACCTGTTCGAGGGCATCACCACGGCGTCATCGGCCGTGCTGACATCGATCCTGCTGCCGTTCCTCTTCGCCGCCCTGGTGACCCTGGTGGGCGTGGTGCTCCGCTCACGCTGGGTGGTCGCCGCGGCGGGCCTGATCGTTCTCGGCTTCACCGTGCTGTGGATGGTCCGCCAGGGACAGGCGACGGGCAGCCTGACCGTGGGCGGCGACGGGTCCGGGCTCCGCATGGGTGTGGCGCAGGCGGCCGCGGGCGGTGTGCTGCTCCTGCTGGGCGCCCTGGTGATGTCGGGGCGGCCGCGGGCAGTACGGGCACGGCACGACGACCTCGACCCCTACCCCGTACCGCCGGACGACCGTCCGGACACCTGGCCTCCCACGCAGGAGCCGGGGATGTCGGCGCAGACGACGCCGTGGCCGGAGCCGGAGGCGCACCCGTACACGGGGCCCGGGTCCGGCCAGCACCGCGGCCGGTCCGACGAGGACACCGCCCCGTATCCGGTCCAGGACGAGGACGACGACCGCCGTCCCCCGCCGCACCCGTGAGACGCCCGTGAGGCGTCCCGGGGCTCCGTCCGGGTGACTACGTCCGTGCCGCCCGGCTCCCCGTCCCCGTTCCCTTCAGCGCGTCCAGTGCGTACACGCACCGGTCCTTGCTGCACGCGTAGACGACACCCGCCTGCGCGACCGGTGAGCCCGTGATCTCGCCGCCGGTGGCGAGCTTCCAGCGCAGCTGGCCGCCCGCCGCGTCCAGGGTGTAGAGCACGTGGTCCGCCGAGCCGAAGTGGACCCGGCCGTCCGCGACCACCGGTGCGCCGACCACCTCGCCGCCCGCCGCGAACCGCCACTTCGGCGTGCCGGTCACCGCGTCCAGCGTGTACAGCGCGCTGCCACTGCCGACGTGCACGTTCCCCGCCGTGACCAGCACGGGTTCGATGGACTGCCGGGCTTCCGTCGCGATCCGCCACCGGTCCTTGCCGGTCGACGCGTCGAGCGCGTACACGGTGCCGAGATAGTCGGCGAGGTACACCCCGCCCCCGGTGACCGCGGGGCCGGGCGCGAAGGCGGGCGGCGACAGGAAGGCGGCCGGCGACTCGAAGTGCCAGCGCACCCGGCCCGACACCGTGTCCACGGCCAGCACCCGGGTTCCCGCGGCGACGTACACGAAGCCGTCCGGCGCCGGGGTCACCCGCACCGGCACACCGCCGCAGGAGGCCGCGTCGCCGATGGGGTAGGACCACCGCTCCGCGCCGGTCCGGGCGTCGACGGCCCGCAGCCGGGCGTCCTGCCAGAGGTAGACCGTGCCGTCGTGGATCACCGGACCGGCCTCCGGCGTCTCGAAGTCGGTCTGGACGCCCCGGGCCTCCCACAGCTTCTCGCCGCTGGACGCCTCCCACGCCTGCACCCCGCCGCCGCGCGTCCCGGTCAGGACGGTGCCGCGGTCGGCCTTCAGCGCGTACACCCACGCATCCGTCTGCAGCCGCCACCGCTCGGCGCCGGTCGCCGCGTCCAGCGCGTACAGGGACGGACCGTCCGAGGCATGGATCCTGCCCCCGTCGACGGCCATGGCCCAGGCCACGTCCCTCGTCTTGAACTGGCGGCGCCCGTTGCCCACGTCCAGCGCGTGGACCTCGAACGACGTCACGTACAGCAGATCGCCGACCACGACGGGCGTGCCCCACACATCGTTCGACATGCGGAAACGCCACGGCCGCCAGCGGTCCGGCGCCGCGTCCGGGGCGGGCGACGGGGCAGGCACAGGGGCCGTGGGCGCGGTCCCGCCGGTCGCTCCGTTCAGCCCTGCGGGCGGGCGCACCCAGCCGGTGGCCGGGTCCGCGTGCGCGGCGGCCGCACCCCGTACGTCCACCGGGCGGGGGCCGGGACCGATCGGCACCTTCGTGCCGGGCAGCCGTACCGGGCCGCCGTCGGGCGCGGGCGTCATCGGGGACGGCGCGGGCGCGGTGCGTACGTCGCCGCCGCGCCAGGCACCGTCCCAGTCGGCGCCGGGCGGCGGCGGGCCGGGCTGCTGGGGCGGCGCGACCACGGGAGCGGGCACGGCGGCGGTGCGGCCGCCGCCCCTCCGCTGCTCGATCATCGCGGTCGCCACGGTCGGCAGCCACGCAGACGCCGTACCGCTGTCGTCACTGCCGGAGGCGAACAGGTGCGGGGCGAGCTGGGCCTGCAGATCGGCCGGGCTGGGCCGCCGTGTCGCGTCCATCTGCATGCAGGACTCGATCAGCGGACGCAGGTCGTCGGGCAGCCCTTCCGTGTCGGGCCCCTCCCTCAGCAGCATGAACACGGTCTCGACGGGATTCGCCCCGTGGAAGGGCGCATGCCCCGTCGCCGCGAAGACCAGCGTCGAACCGAGCGAGAACACGTCGCTCGCCCCCGTCACGCTGCGCGAGTCGCGGGCCTGCTCCGGAGACATGTACGCGGGAGTGCCCACCGCGACGTTGGTCATGGTCAGCCGGGTGTTGGAGACGCCTGACGCGATACCGAAGTCGATCACCCGCGGCCCGTCCTCGACCACGAGCACATTGGACGGCTTCAGGTCCCGGTGGACCAGTCCGGCCCCGTGGATCGACTGGAGGGCCTCCGCGATGCCGGCGGCCAGCCACCGCACGGCCTGCGTCGGCATCGGCCCGCACTCACTCACTATCTCCTCGAGCGAGGGGGCGGGGACGTAGGCGGTGGCCAGCCACGGCACTGCCGCACGCGGATCGGCGTCGACGACTGCGGCGGTGTAGAAGCCGCTCACCGCGCGGGCGGCCTCCACCTCACGCGTGAAACGGACCCGGAACAGCTGGTCCTCGGCCAATTCCGTGCGCACCGTCTTGATCGCCACCCGCCGGCCCGACGCCGAGCGCGCGAGATAGACCAGCCCCATGCCGCCGGCCCCGAGTCGTCCCAGCACCTCGAACGGGCCGATCCGCCTCGGGTCATGCTGCGTCAGCTGCTCCACCACTTGCCTGCCACCTCCCCGTACGGACCTCAGGAACAGAAGCCCGCGAAATCCCGCCCCGTGCAGCGTCTCACCACTGGGCACCACCTGGCGGTGCGCACCCTGATTCTTCCTGGCTCAGGCCCCGGTTGCGAACCCGGGGGCGGATCGGGGTGTCTTGTGGCACTCCACCCCTTTCAGGACAGCCGGGGCAACGGCTACGGCAACAGCTCGGTCGGCTGCAGTACCGCGAACGCGGCGCCCTGGTCGTCCTGGAGAACCGCCATGCGCCCGTACGGGATGTCGAACGGCGGAGCCGAGATCCGGCCACCCAGGCGGGCAGCGGTCTCGACGGTACGGACGCAGTCGGCTACGGCGAAGTAGTTGAGGAAGTAACTGGGCATCATCTCGGGGAACGCGTCCGTGATGACGCTCCGTCCGCCGATCGCGGTGTCCGGCCCCGGATCACTGCCGGCCGGGGACCACATGCGGAAGTCCGTACCGAGCACGTCGCTGTCGTCGCCCCCGCCCTCGGGCTCGTCGAGGTCCGTGCCCTGGAAGCCGAAGACCTCCTCGTAGAAGGCGTCCACGCTCTCCGGCCGGCGGGTGTAGACCTCGGTCCAGCAGAAGGATCCCGGCTCGTTCTGCTTCTCGAAGCCGGCCCGGTCCCCCGCCTGCCACAGCCCGAAGACCCCGCCGCCCGGATCGGCCGCCTGGGCGAGGACACCGGCCCGTCCGGCCCGCACGGGTTCGGTGATCACCTGGCCACCGGCCTCACGGATCCCTGCGACGGTGGCGAGGATGTCGTCGGTGGCGAAGTAGACGCCCCAGGTGGTCGGCATGCGGCCGTCCTGCTTGGCGGCGAGCGCGGCGACGAGCTTGCCGTCGCTGAAGGCGTCGGCGAAGGGCATGCCGTCGCCGGCCCGGAAGGTCCAGCCGAAGAGCCCGCCGTAGAAGCGCTTGCCGGCTTCGAGGTCGGACAGCTGCACATCCACCCAGCACGGCGCGGATTGCGCGAATACGGCCATGGGCCCGGGTCCTTCCGTAGCGGTGACGCCCGTCACAGTCAACGTAACGTCGGGCGCCGTGAGGCGCGCCCCGAGCGTCCCGACACGTCTGAATAGAACGTTCGCCCGAATCGTGAAGGTTCTGCGCCCCTCGTGGACGAAAGTTGTCCACCGAAGTTATCCACAGGCTGTTGATAAGACCGTCGCACCGGAACATCCCATCGCGCCGGCATCTGCGGTTCACCTTCGCCCGGCACTCCCGCACCCACCCCGGATCACCCTCCCGCGAACCGGTCCCGCCCCTGCGAAAAAGCGCCGTGCACCCCGTCCGCACTGGGGCGTTCCCCATTTGCAGTCGGTCAAATCGCGCTCCGATCACCCCTCGGTAAGCTGACGGCATGACAGGACAAGTACGCACCGTCGACGGCCGCGTGGCTGGTCGGCGCGGTCAGGCGACGCGGCAGAAGCTGCTCGACTGCCTCAGCGAGATGCTCAGCTCCTCGCCGTACCGGGACGTCAAAGTCATCGACGTGGCCCGGAAGGCGGGGACTTCACCCGCGACCTTCTACCAGTACTTCCCCGACGTCGAAGGCGCCGTCCTCGAAGTCGCCGAGGAAATGGCCAAGGAAGGTGCCGGCCTGACCGAACTGGTCGCGGGCCGCTCCTGGGTCGGCAAGGCCGGCTGGCAGACGTCCGAAGAACTCGTCGAGGGATTCCTCGACTTCTGGCGGCGCAACGACGCGATCCTCCGCGTCGTCGACCTCGGTGCGGCCGAGGGCGACAAGCGGTTCAACAAGATCCGCATGAAGATCCTGAACTCGGTCACCAACTCCCTGACGGATTCGGTCAAGGAGCTCCAGTCCAAGGGCAAGGTCGACAAGGACGTCAGCCCCGCCGCGGTGGCGGGCTCCATGGTCGTGATGCTGGCCGCGGTCGCCTCGCACCAGAAGGGCTTCACCACCTGGGGCGTGAAGCAGGCCGAACTCCGTCCGAACCTCGCCCTGTTGGTACACCTCGGCATCACCGGCAAGAAGCCGGTCAGGTAGGCGCCGGCCAGGACCCCCCACACACGCCGGGCACCCGCGGTCACCCCGTGGCGCCCCACGTCCTGTCTCACCGACGGCGGACCACTCCCCACGTGGTCCGCCGTCGGCGTTCCCGCACCCACTGGGCGGACGGCACCGGGAGGCTGTGGAATGGATCCATGAACGATGCGCAGAAGGCCTTCCGCGACCTGCTCCACACCCAGCGCGTCTGGGACGTCACCCTCCCCGGCTTCGACCCGTCCACCGCACCCGCCGATCCCCTCACCCTCTTCCACACCTGGTTCGCCGAGGCCGTGGCCGCCGGGCAGACGGAGCCGCACACCCTGACGCTGGCGACCGTGGACGCCGAGGGCCGGCCCGACGTGCGGACGCTGATGCTGCACGACGCGGACGAGCGCGGCTGGCACTTCGCCACCCACTCCACCAGTGAGAAGGGCCGCCAGCTCGCGGCCCGCCCGCACGCGGCCCTCAACTTCTACTGGCCCGCACAGGGGCGCCAGATCCGGGTACGGGGCACGGTCACCCCCGTGGGCCGTGCGGAGAGCCTGGCCGATCTGCACGCCCGGTCGACCGGCGCGCTGGCTGCCGCGCTGACCGGTTCGCAGAGCGAGGTGCTCGCCTCGTACGAGGACCTCGTCCGGGCTTCCGAGGCCGCCTGGGAACGCGCCCGGGCCGAGCCGGACGCGGAGTCGGAGACCTGGACGCGCTACGTGGTCGAGCCCCACGAGGCGGAGTTCTTCCAGGGCGACGCGCAGCGGCGGCACGTACGGCTGCGCTACCGCCGGGAGGCCGGCGGCACCTGGACCCGCGAACTGCTCTGGCCGTAGTCACCACACCGTGAACGCGTGTGTGCAGGCACAGCCGGATTCGGCCCCCGAGCGCACAACAGCCACGCATCCGTGATCAATTCGCAACCGATTCCGGTCTTGACCGAGACCCATCAAGAAAACGCCGGATTACGCTCCGAACCATGTCAGACAGCACCTCCACCGCCGGTGGCCCCGTTCTCCCCTCCTCCATCGACCGCACCGACGACCGGCCGGTCTACGTGATCGGCGGCGGGCCGGGCGGCCTCGCCGTCGCAGCGACCCTGCGGGAACAGGGGGTACGGGCCGTGGTGCTGGAGAAGTCCGGCGGTGTCGGGGCGTCCTGGCGCCGCCACTACGACCGGCTGCACCTCCACACCACCCGGCGCTGGTCGGCCCTGCCGGGACTGCCGATGCCGCGCCGGTTCGGACGCTGGGTCGCACGCGAGGACATGGTGCGCTACCTGGAGAAGTACGCCGAACACCACGAGCTGGAGGTGGTGACCGGCGTCGAGGTGAACCGGATCGACCCGGCCGCCGACGGAACCGGCTGGCAGCTGACCGCGACCGGCGGCCGGGTTCTGACCGGACGGGCCGTCGTCGTGGCCACCGGCTTCAACCACACCCCGCGGACACCGGACTGGCCCGGCGCGGACACCTTCACCGGCGAACTGACGCACGCCGCGGAGTACCGCAACCCGGCTCCGTACGCGGGCCGGGACGTCCTCGTCGCCGGCATCGGCAACACGGGGGCGGAGATCGCCGTGGACCTCGTGGAGGGCGGCGCCTCCCGGGTACGGATCGCGGTGCGCACCACGCCGCACATCGTGCGCCGCTCGACGGCGGGCTGGCCCGCGCAGGCGACCGCCGTCCTGGTCCGCAGGCTGCCGGTCCGGCTGGTCGACCGCGCCGGGGACCTGATGTGCCGCATCTCCGTCCCCGACCTCTCCGGACAGGGTCTGCCCCGACCGGAGACGGGCCTGTACTCCCGGGTCAAGGAGGGCGCGATCCCGGTCCAGGACGTCGGCCTGATCGACGCGGTGAAGCGCGGCCGGGTGGTCCCCGTGGCGGCCGTCGAGTCCTTCGACGAGGACACGGTGGTGCTCGCCGACGGAACCCGGATCACCCCGGACGTGGTGATCGCGGCGACCGGGTACCGGCGGGCCCTGGAGGACCTGGTGGGCCACCTCGGCGTACTGGACGCCCGCGGCCGCCCCGTGGCGCACGGCGCCCGGACCCCGCGGCAGGCACCCGGCCTCTACTTCACCGGGTTCACCAATCCCATCAGCGGCAACCTCCGCGAAATGGCCCTGGACGCCCGGAAGATCGCCGGGCGACTGGCCCGCACGCGCTGACCCGGGCAGCCGGCCCGCCCACGGGATCCCGCCTCAGCCGACGGTCGCGCCCTTCAGCGCGCCGTCGGCCGGCCTCCGCCGGATCACCAACGCCATCAGCGCCGCCGACGCGCAGAGCGCCCCCGACGCGACCCAGACCACGTCGTACGAACCGAACACGTCCCGTGCGACGCCGCCCAGGAACGCCACCAGAGCGGCGCCCACCTGGTGCGAGGCCAGGACCCAGCCGAAGACGATCGCGCTGTCCTCGCCGTAGTGCTCGCGGCACAGGGCCAGGGTCGGCGGGACCGTGGCGACCCAGTCCAGACCGTAGAAGACGATGAAGAAGATCATCGGCGGGTGCACCGTCGGTGCCATCAGCAGCGGCAGGAACAGCAGCGAGACGCCCCGCAGCGCGTAGTAGACGGCGAGCAGCCTGCGGGCGTCGAACCGGTCCGTGAGCAAGCCGCTGACGATCGTCCCGATGATGTCGAAGATCCCGATGACCGCCAGCAGCGAGGCAGCCGCGGTGATCTCCATGCCGTGGTCCATGGCCGAGGGCACGAAATGGGTGCCGACCAGGCCGTTGGTGGAGGCGCCGCAGATCGCGAACGAGCCCGCCAGCAGCCAGAACGGCCCCGTGCGTGCCGCGTCGAGCAGGACGCGAACGGTACGGCTCGCCGCACCCGTCGCGGGAGCCGGCTTCTCCACGTACTTCCCGCCGTACGGGGCGAGGCCGACATCGGCCGGGTGGTCGCGCATCAGGAGCCAGACGAACGGGACGACGACGAGCGCGGCGAGTGCGACCGTCACCGAGGCCGGGCGCCAGCCGTGCTTGTCGACGATCCAGGCGCAGAGCGGGAGGAAGACCAGCTGGCCGGAGGCCCCGGCCGCCGTCAGGATGCCGGTGACCAGGCCCCGGCGGGTGACGAACCAGCGGTTGGTGACGGTCGCCGAGAAGGCCATGCCCATCGAGCCGGTGCCCAGCCCGACGAGGAGCCCCCAATAGAGCATCAGTTGCCAGGACGCCGTCATCCAGACGCTCGCCAGCGCCCCGGTGGCCACCGCGCTCAACGCGACCACCACGACACGGCGGATGCCGAACCGGTCCATCAGCGCGGCGGCGAACGGCGCGGTCAGCCCGTACAGCGCCATGTCGATCGAGACGGCGAGGGAGATCTCCCCGAACGACCAGCCGAACTTCGAGTGGAGGGGGTTGATGAGGAGGCCGGGCAGGGAGTTGAAAGCGGCCCCACCGATGATCGTCACGAAGGTGACGGCGGCCACGATCCAGGCCCGGTGGACGCGCGGGCGGGAGGAACGGCGGGGCGCGGCGGCGGGAGTGGTCCGACGGTCGTCGTCCCTGGCGGCGCTTTCGGTTGTCTGTGTCACGCAGTCAGCATCCGGGGGCCGCGACCCCCGTACGAGTGGCTGGGCAGACACCCTTCGCAGGGATCGGGCCACCGCACGCTTCGCAGCGATCGGGCCACCGTCTCCGTACGGTCAGGCGCCGAACCTGTTCCGGTACGCGGTATGCACGGCCCACGCCAGGGCCGCTCCCACCACGTACCAGAACAGGTCCGGGGCGTTGAACGTCGAGCCCAGCACCAGCCGGGCCACCGCGCTCCGTTCGGACAGCTCCGCCGGCACCCCCGTCAGCTGCGCCGCTTCGACCGCCCAGCTGAACGCGAGGGCCGATCCCGCAGCCGTCAGTGGCCGCACGCGGGGCACGAGGAACAGGACGAGGGCGTGGACCAGTACGGTGTACAGCGCGTCCCCCGCGTACTTCGCGAGATCGCCGCCCGCCACGGACCGCACACCGAGCCCCGCCGCCACCGTCATGAGAGCTGCCGCCGCGGCCACCGCCCGGGAACCTGCCACCGAGGGAATGAACGCAGGGCCTGCCGACTTTTCCTTCACGTCGAGGACACCTATCAGCTCAGGGTCCCGGCAAGCCAGCCCGTGGGAGAGGAATCCGCATGCCGCACCGCGTCGTCGTACTCGCCCTCGACGGGCTGCTCCCCTTCGAACTGGGCATTCCCCAGCGGATCTTCGGCCGTTCGCTGAGCGCCGACCCCCTCGACAAGGGCCGGAAGCTGTACGACGTCGTGACCTGCTCCGTCCGCCCGCCGGGCCCGGTCGCCACCGACGCGGACTTCAGCATCGTCGTCGAGCACGGCCCCGAGGCCCTGGCCACCGCGGACACGGTCGTCGTCCCCGCCTCGTACGAGCTCGGCCCGGTGTACTCGGAGGGCAGGCTCACCGACGAGCTCGCCGCCGCGTTCGCGCACGTCCGGCCGGGTACGCGGATGGTCTCCATCTGCACGGGGGGCTACGTACTGGCCGCCGCCGGATACCTCGACGGCCGCCCCGCCACCACGCACTGGTCGGCCGCCGACCACTTCCAGCGGCTCTTCCCGAACGTCCGCGTCGATCCGGACGTCCTGTTCGTCGACGACGGCGACGTCCTGACGTCCGCAGGGGTCGCCGCCGGAATCGACCTCTGCCTGCACATCGTGCGCCGTGACCACGGCAGTGCCGTCGCCAACGACGTGGCCCGCCGCACCGTCGTCCCTCCGCACCGCGACGGGGGCCAGGCCCAGTACATCCAGCGGCCCGTCCCCGAGACACAGTTCGCGACGACGACGGGCGCGCGTGCCTGGGCGCTCGCCAGGCTCGAGCAGCCGATCCTGCTCCGCGACCTGGCGCACCAGGAGTCGATGAGCGTGCGGACGTTCACCCGCCGCTTCCGTGAGGAGGTCGGCATCAGTCCGGGCCAGTGGCTCACCCAGCAGCGGGTGGAGCGGGCCCGGCAGCTGCTGGAATCCACCGACCTGTCGGTCGACCGGGTGGCACGGGACGCGGGGTTCGGTACGGCCACGTCCCTGCGGCAGCATGTCCAGGCGTCGCTGGGGGTGTCGCCGACGGTGTACCGGCGGACGTTCCGCTCGACGGTCCCCGGGCAGGGGCGCTAGAGCACGCCGCCGTCCTCAGAGATGGGCCCGTCGTGCGAGGTCGCCCGACTGTTCCTGGATCACCGGGACCATCACGGGGCCACCTCGGTCGACCTCGCACCAGATCCGCTTCCCGGCGCCCTCCGGCAGCCAGCCCCAGCGGTCCGCCAGGCCGTCGACCAGCTCCAGGCCACGGCCGTTGGTGTCCTCGCCCTCGGCGTGACGCGGCTGAGGAGGACAGCAGCTGGTGTCGGCCACCTCGACGCGCACCGTCCCGGTCGATCCCGAGGAGCCGAACAGCATCCGCAGCACGGCCGGGCAGCCCGTGTGGACCACCGCGTTCGTGACGAGCTCCGAGATCAGCAGGATGAGCGTCTCGGCGAGCGGCTCGTCGTCCTCCATTCCGGACCCGACCAGCCGCGACCGCGCCCATCTGCGGGCCCGCCCCACCTCTGCGGGATCCGGCCCGACCTCCAGCTGAACCTGAAGCACCTGCACCGCTCACACCATCCGAACCGGCGGACACATCGCCTCGCGCCTCCTCAGGGTCACGGAACGTGACTCCCCTGCGAGACAGCATGGTTGACGTACAGTCACCGCAACAAGCGCTTCGGGCATATTCCAGCGCGAAGGAGTACGCGTGGTGCATACTGTGCGACGCACGCTGCGGAGAGTCGAACAGGAGCGCGTCGGCGTCGAGGGAGCTGACTCCCCGGCAGGCCCGGCGCATCTCCGCGGGTCACGAGCAGGGCACCGTTCCCGGCCCGGAGCAGCCGCACAGGCCACATCCGGATCCCCTGGTTCCAGAACCACTCGCATCCAACGGAGCGTACCCGAGCCGGGTGACCGACTCCGCCCGGTGACGAGTCGGACCAGGACACAACCTCGTATCGGCTGCGCTGCGTCACACCGCACCATGCCGCCCGCGCACTCCCGCTCCGTCCCCCACCAGCCCGGGACCCCCGGCCGGCCCACCGCGGTCGTTGCGGCGGGCCGAGCGCGAACTGCTCGTGCGGTTGGGCGTGTTGAGCGGAGGTCCTACGCGTCCGGCTCGATCACGGTGAAGTACGCCGCGAACGCGGCCACCGCGTCCGATTCGGCGATCCGGCCGTCCCCGTCGGCGTCCAGGCTCCGGGCCGCGACGCCCGCGACCGCGTCCTCTGCGCCAAGGACCCGCAGGGCCCGCTCCACGGCCGCCACAGGGGCGGACCCCGAGCCGGTGGTCTCCACGCCGTCGGCGACGGCGATCGCCGCGCGCAGGAACGGGCGGGCGATCTCCGCGAAGCGCTCGGGGCTGTCACGCAGCCGCTTCACGGCCCCGCCCACGAACTCCTCACGGGTGACCCGCTGGTCCCCGTCGACATCGGCGATGCCCGCCATGCCCTGCCAGAATGCCTCGGCGCCCGTGTAGAGGGCCTGCCCCTTGTCGCAGCGTGCCGTCGTACCGAATTCGGTGAGCAGACGGGATGCCGCGGCGTTGAAATCGGCGCGATCGATGTAGCCGTTGCCGTCCTGGTCGAAGGCGGCGAAACGGTGCGCGATCTTGCGCTCGTACTCTGCGCTGTCCATGCGGGGAGCGTACGACGCCGAACGGCGTCACGTGTCACTAAAGCCCTCAGCCGGTGTGACAACCTGGTCCTCACTCGAAAGGTCACGCCGTGAGGGGCTGGGATTCCTCGTCCGTGGCGGCCTCGGCGTCGGGGTAGACCTCGAAGAGGCGGCGCACTCCCAGGGCGCCGAGCACCTTGTTGACGTGCGAGCCGTCCTCGGCGCCCCGGGCAGGGAGGATCAGCCGCAGCCGGCCGCCGCAGGACTTCATCAGGCGGCGTGAGGCGATCAGCACGCCGACACCGCTGGAGTCGCAGAAGAGGACGCCCGAGAGGTCGAGGACCACGTCGTGCTGCCCCTCGGCCACCGCCCCGTGGACGGACTGGCGTACGACGGGTGAGGTCACCAGATCGAGTTCGCCCCGGATCCGCAGCACGGTCCACTCGCCCTGCTCGGTCTCGTCCACCTTCAGCGTCACGCGACTGGGCCTCTCGTTCCGGGGGATCCCGAGGATGCGGAAGTTTCCGTTCCTCCTCGCGGCTGCCCCCGTACGGCGCCCGCGAAACACCGGCCTGGTCACCGGACCGGCGCGGGTTTCAGCCAGAAATGATCACTTGAAGTCCGTTTACGCTGCCCGAAAACGGCAACGCGTGACGTATTCCCTATCATCCGGCGCCAATCGAGGGACGTACTTGGCGGAAAGGTGCGTGCGCATCCGACGGCGCGCACTACATTCGTCGTGACGAGGGGCACAGGGCTGGGGGCTCGATGGCGAAGGACGCACCACCCCGCTGGGACCGCCGGATGCAACAGCGGCTGGCGCGCGGCGAGGCGGCGGCTCTCGGCGAGCTCTACGACCGGTTCGCGGCGCTCATCCACAGCCAGGCCCACCGGATGCTCGACGACGAGGACGCCGCGGACGTGGTGACCCGCGAGGTGTTCGGCCACGTCTGGGAGAACCCCGACGCGTACGACCCCAAACAGGGCTCGATGAGGTCCTGGGTGACCCGCCTCACCCATAACCGCTCCGTGCACTGGCTGCGCAGGGCGCACGACGTCGACGACGGGACCGGTTCCGACGGCGAGGACGGCACCCTGTCCGCCGAGGAGCTGGAACAGCGGGTGCGCAGGGCCACGGCAGCGGCCCGTGCCGACTACATCGTCGCGTCGATGCCCGCGTCGCTGCGCGCCGCGCTGGAGCTCGCGTACATCCAGCGCCGGGACTACCGGCAGACCGCGGCCGACCTCGGTGTCACCGGCGACGAGGCCCGGCGCCGGCTGCGCCTGGGGCTGCAACTGCTCTCCACGGCGAACACCCGCCCGCTGGAGGGCTTCTCGCCACCCGGATACGGGCGGGCCCTGTGACCGGGGGCACCGGCGGGAACGGCCGCGACGGGGAGAACCTGGGCGCGCGGCGCATACCCGGACCACGGGCCGCCGCGGACGACAGCGAGGACCTCACGGCGATGACTCCCGTGGAGCCCGGTCCTCCGGTCCTCTCCCACAAGGTGCTCAAGTCCCTTCTCGGCGCCTGGGCCCTGGCCGCCTGTTCGGCCGAGGAGACCGCAGCGGTCGAGGACCACCTCACCGTGTGCGCCCCCTGCGCGGAGGAGGCGCTGCGGCTGCGCGACGCGGTGGGGCTCCTGCACAGCGACGTCAGTCTGGACCTGGATCCGATGCTCCGGGCGAGGGTCCTGGAGGGCTGTCTGGGCCGCCGCCCGGCCAGGATCCCGGTCCCGGCGTGGGCCGCTCCCTACGACGCGGAGACCGCCAGGCTCGACGCCCTGCTCCGCGACTTCGGCGACTCCGAGTGGCATGCGCCGGTCCGGCTGAAGTGGTTCGAGGATGAGCGCCAGGTCAACCGCAAGACGACGGTGGCCGGGGTGATCGCCCATCTGATGGCCGTGGACGGCCTGGTCTCCACGGCTCTCGGGCTCGACGACCCGCTCGGAACAGGTGTGAAGCCCCTGTCGCCGACCGAGCGCACCGAAACGTATTGGTCAGCCGCTTTCAGGCCGCCCACGCGGGCCGTCCGGGAACCGTGGCGGGACCAGAGCCACACCCTCATCCGTACGGTGTCCTTCGCCGGCCGCGGTGTCGCGGAGCAGTCCGTTCCGTACGGCGACTTCGCCCTCCCGCTGCAGGACTCGCTCCTGGAGCGGGCCTTCGAGTGCTGGGTGCACGGCGGCGACATCGCGGACGCGGTGGACTACCCGTACGAGCCGCCCGCCGCCGCCCATCTCCACCGGATGATCGACCTGGCGGCCCGGCTGCTGCCCGCCACCCTCGCGGGCCGCCGTCGCGCCGGGCTGGCCGCGCCCGCCCGGCAGCTGGTCACGGCCGGGTCCCCGGGCCGGTCCCTCCACCTGGAGGTCGAGGGCCGGGGCGGTGGCAACTGGTACATCGCGCTCGACTCGCCGGCCGCCGTCGGCTCCCCCGACCACACGGTCGCGCAGGTCGCCCTCGACGGCGTGGAGTTCTGCCGGCTGGTCGCCGGACATGTCCCGCCGGTGGAAGCCGCGGCAGGACAGGAGGGCGACCGCGAGGCGATCCGCGACGTCCTGTTCGCCGCGGCGTCCCTCAGCCGGCTGTGAGCCCCGTCATGCGAAGACCACCGTACGGCGGCCGTTGAGCAGGATGCGCCGCTCGGCGTGCCACTTGACCGCGCGCGCCAGCGCCTGGCACTCCACGTCGCGACCGACGGCGACGAGCTGGTCCGGCGTGACACCGTGCCCCACGCGCTCGACCTCCTGCTCGATGATCGGCCCCTCGTCGAGGTCGGCGGTCACGTAGTGCGCCGTCGCACCGATCAGCTTCACACCGCGCGCATGGGCCTGGTGGTACGGCTTCGCGCCCTTGAAGCTCGGCAGGAAGGAGTGGTGGATGTTGATGATCCGGCCGCTCAGCTGCTTGCAGAGGTCGTCGGAGAGCACCTGCATATAGCGGGCCAGGACGACCAGTTCGACGTTCTCACCGCGTACGAGTTCGAGGAGCTGCGCCTCGGCGTCCGCCTTGTTCTCCCTGGACACGGGGATGTGCCGGAACGGAATGCCGTACGAGGCGACGAGCTCGGCGAAGTCCGTGTGGTTGGAGACGACGGCCACGATCTCGACCGGAAGCGCCCCGATGCCGGACCGGAAGAGCAGGTCGTTGAGGCAGTGCCCGAACTTGCTGACCATCAGCACGACCCGCATGCGGTCGGAGGAACGGTGTATCTGCCAGTCCATCCGGAACGAGTCGCCGATCGCGGCGAAGCCGGCCCGCAGCTTGTCCACGTCCACCGTGACGTCCGCGGAGAAGTGGACCCTCATGAAGAAGAGACCTGTGTCGTGGTCGCCGAACTGCTGGCTGTCCTCGATGTTGCAGCCGGTCATGAAGAGATAGCTCGACACGGCGTGCACGATGCCCTGTTTGTCAGGGCACGAGAGTGTGAGGACGTACTGCTCGGCAAAGGCGTCCGAGGCAGCGGCGGGGGCGGATTCGGCAGGCTGCGGCGCGGTCATTCCCGTAGGGTGCCACACCCTTCCCGGGTCAGGCCGATCTGGTCATGATGCGGAGCACGTCCAGGGAACGCGGCGGAATGTCCGGGTCCTCCGCGTCGTTCGTGGCGAGCATCACATGGGCTTCGCGAGCGGCCGCGACAGCGTCGGGCCAGCCCTGGTGCTCCAGGTAGACGGAGACGGGAGCATCCGCGCCGACCTGGTGCATGATGCGCAGCACCCGCAGCGCGGCGACGTCCACGAGGGCGGCCTCGGCCGAGTCGCGGAAGATCGTCCCGACGTACTTCTCGGCGGACCAGTTGTCCAGCCAGGTGTCCTCGACCAGGCGGTACACGGCGTCGGTGACGTCGCCGTACCCCTCCCGGCCGGCCAGCCAGCACTCGTGGTGGAAGGCGGGGTCGGAGAGCATGTGCAGCGCCGAGCGCACATTGCTGCGCCAGCGCCACCACGGCATGTCGTTGAGCGGCATGTCGCCCATGGTGGAGGAGCGACGGCCGCGACGGGAAGTGTTCTCCGAACCTTGCTGCACGGTTGTCGATCGTACGTTCCCTCCGCCCGCGTGCACACAGCCCCCCGCAATTCATCTCGACGTCACCGAGCGTTGAACGGAGCACACTGCGGCGTTACCCCGGGCGCGGAAAAGTTCATGTCCATGACCGGATGGCGACGCCTCACCTCCCCCCGCCCCTACAGAATCCTCACGTGTACGGCGGCGGCAGGGGCGCTGCTGATATCCGGCTGCGGGGTGATCCCTGGAGCCTCGGGGGGCTCCAGGGAGCCCGTCACCGTCATGACCTGGGCCCCCGACGCGGCCGGGGCCGACTCGGTGAACATGGCGGGCATGCCGGCCATGGCGAGGACCTACGGCCGCTGGATCGACGAGCAGGGCGGGATCGACGGGCACGAGCTGCGGGTGATCACCTGCAACGAGGACGACACCTCGCGCGGCGCGGCGAAGTGCGCCCGGCGTGCGGTCGACGAGAACGCGGTCGCGGTCGTCGGCTCGTACAGCAGGTACGGCCGCTCCTTCCTCGCTCCCCTGGAGGCCGCCGGGATTCCGTACATCGGCGGCTACGGTGCCTCGGCCGACGAGTTCGTCAGCTATCTCTCCTACCCGGTCAACGGCGGCCAGTCGGCCCTGCTCGCGGGCAACGGGCAGCAGTTGGCGGCCACGTGCGACCGGGTTTCCCTCGTACGGCCCGACTCGCTGGTCGGTGACGGCATGCCCTCGCTCCTCGACTCGAGCCTCACCGAGGCCGACCGGCCCGCGTCCTACGACATCAGGGCTCCCGAGGGGGCCACGTCGTACGACTCGCAGGCGTCCAAGGCTCTCCAGCAGGCGGCCGACGGCTGTGTGACCGCGGTGCTGGGCACGCGCACGGAGACGTTCTTCGACTCGTTCCGCCGCCTCGAGCCGGAGGGCAGCGACGTCCGCATCTCCTCCGTGCTCGGCAGCGTCGGGCAGCCTCTCATCGACCGTACGGGCGGCCGGAACAGCCCGTTCGAGGGCGCGTACGTCACCGGCTGGTACCCGGACTCGGGCGATGCCCGCTGGGACGAGATGCGGGAGGTGATCCGGAAGTACGCCTTCGGCGACAACCGGATCGACCCCGAGGACACCGGCGTGCAGACGACGTGGATCGCGTACACCGCGCTCAGGAAGGTCATCGAGGCGATGGACCGGCCGGAGATCACGGCGAGCAGCCTCGCGGTCAGCCTCAACCGGGGCGCCGAGGTGGACACCGGCGGCCTGACGCCGGTCCTGCGCTGGCGCTGGTCGGACATGATCGGCTCACGCGAATATCCGCGCATCGTCAACAGGCAGGTGACGTTCCAGGTGGTACGTGACGGGCGCCTAGTCGCCCAGAAGAAGGGCTTCGTGGACGTCACGGAGACTCTGATGGATGCGCGCCGGATGTTCTGACGCACGGCCGACGGGCCCCGGCCGAGGAGCCGGGGCCCGAGGGACCGCCTGTCAGAGCTGGGTGGGGGCGCGCTTGGTCAGGCCGTACTTCTGGGCGATGGAGTTCCAGAGCTTGGAAGCCTCACGCTTCGCGAGGGTGGCCTCGCCGCTGGACGCGTCGGCCTTGGCCTTCTCGTCGGTCGACTTGGCGCTGCCGCCCTTGCAGACCTTCTTGTTCTTCGCCTGGCCGGCCCACGCGGCGTAGTGGTCATCGGCCTCCGCGGACGCCTGCCAGGCCTTCGTCAGCGAGGACTTCAGCTCCGCGTTGTCCGGCAGCTGGTCGACGGAGAGCCCTTCGAGCCGGGTCACCAGGTCGCGGCGCTGCGCCGCGGCGCCCTTGAGATCGGCGGCCGCCTGGTCCAGCGCCCGGCAGCTCTTGATCTTCTCCACGGCGCCGATCACCGCCGCACGGCTGTTGTTGCTGTCGGCGAGCAGCTTGTCCAGCGCCTGGGCCTGCGGCTCCGCCGGATCGGCCGCCTTCGCGGTCGGATCCCCGGCGGCGGGTGAACTCTGCGAGGCGACCGGCTGCTTGTCGTCCTTGCCGCCCTCGTCGCCGCCGCTCATCAGCGCACCCGCACCGAGCCCGATGACGGCACAGCCGACGACGACCGCGGCGATCAGCTTGATGTGCGAGGACGGTCCGCGCCGCGCCCCGCGCCCTTGGTGCTCCGGCGGCTCCTGCGCGCCCTGCATGCCCGGCTGGAACGCCTGCGGGGCCTGCGGCGGCTGCCCGTGCGCGCCCTCGTAGGGCCGGCCGGGCTGCTGGTGACGCGGCTGCTGCTGCCCGGCGTCGAAGCGGGGCATCTGCTGCGTGGCGCCCGCGGGCTCCTCGCTGCGGAACAGGCTGTCGAACTCCGCGGGCGGCTGCCGGTCCCCCGGGGCACCGGGCCGTATGCCGTACGGAGCTCCGCCGGGAACCGGCGGTATGTACTGGGTCGCGTCCGCGTCGCCCGCCTGGGCGGGCTGCGGCGTCTGCCCCAGGTACTGGGTGGACTCGGCCGGACGCTCGGGCGGCAGACCGCCGGGACCGGGTCCCCCGGGGACGGGTGCGATGTACTGCGTGGCGTCCGCGTCCCCGCCCGCTCCCCTTCCGGGTACGGCCTCCGGCGGCAGGGGCTGCGCGTACGGCTGCTGGTACGGGTCCTGCTGGTACGGGTCCTGCCGGTGCGCGTACGGGTCCTGCGGGGCGGCGTACTGCTGCTGCTGGGGCTGGTACTGCCCGTGCTGCGGTGCGTACGCGCCCGGCTGGTGCTGCTCCGGCGGGAGCTGCCCCGGGGCCGGGCCGTCCTGGTGCGCGTCCTGGGGCCCCCAGGGCTGGCCCCACGGCTGCCCGCCCGCGGGGGCGACCTGGTCGGCCGCCGGGCCTCCTGCGGGCCCCCCTGCGGTCCAGGGGGCACCGCCCTCTGCGGGCAGCACGACACCTTCGTGCGCGGGCCGTACAGCAGGGAGCTGCCGTTCGTCACCCTGTCCGCTCTGCGTCACCGGGACTCCTACGTGTGAACCTATGGAATCGTCGGCTCACGCTATCGGGTGGCTGCCACCCCACGCCAAGCGCCCGAGAGCGCTCACCACCCCTTCACACAGCCGGTAACACGCAGCCCGCCTCCGGCGCTGTTCTCGGCCGACTCGGACAATCGGCAGCTCAGGCGGCCTGAAGCTCCATCCGGGCGCCGAACTCCCGGACCGCGGAAGTCTCCCCGTACGGCAGGAGCCGCTGCTTGAGGTCATCGAGATATTCAGCACCCCGGCTGGAGCGTACGGTGCCCAGGAGCTCCATCGCCCGCAGCCCCGTGTGGCACGCCTGCTCGACCTCGCGCTGCTGGACCTGCGCGGTGGCCAGCAGCACCAGCCCGATCCCCCGGCGGCGGGTACGGGACGCGGGGAGGGCCGCCAGGGCCTCCTTCGCCCTGCGTGCGGCCGGCTCCGCCTGCCCGAGGTCGCGGTGGCAGTGCGCCAGCTCGTCCGCGAGGTAGGCCGCGTCGAAGTGGGCGATCCAGGACGGGTCGTCGCCGGTGTCGGGGTTCGCCTGCTCCAGCGCCGCCAACGCCCGGCCCGCCACCACCTGGCAGGTACGGGCATCCCCCATCAGCGCGTGCCCCCGGGCCTCCGCCGCGTGGAACATCGCCTCCGCGCGCGGCGTCACCCGGCCTCGCGCACCCTCCTGCGCCGCCCGTGCCAGCTGCGCGATCTCGCGCGGATTGCCGAGCTGGGCCGCGAGATGGCTCATCGACGCGGCCAGCACATAGCCGCCGTAGGCCCGGTCGCCCGCGGCCTGGGCGAGGCGCAGCGCCTGGATGTAGTAGCGCTGGGCCAGTCCCGGCTGGCCGGTGTCGACCGCCATGTACCCGGCGAGTTCGGTGAGCCGCGCGGCCGCCCCGAACAGCTCCCGGCCGACGGACTCGCGGTACGCCCCCGAAAGGAGCCCCGACACCACGCTGTTGAGGTAGTGCACGAGGACAGGTCGCACGTGTCCGCTGCCGAAGCGGTGGTCCAGGTCGACGAGCGCGGCCGTCATCGCCCGCACCGCCTCCACGTCCGGCATGCCCACCCGGGCCCCGGCCGTCCGCGCCACCTGCGGGTCGGCGCCCGTGATCAGCCAGTCGCGGCTGGGTTCGACCAGCGCCGAGGCGGCCACGGCCGACCCGGACAGCATGTCGCGGCGCCCCACGTCGCTGCGCCACAACTCGCAGACCTGCTCGATCGCACCGAGCACGGTGGGCGCGAACTGCAGGCCGACGCCCGAGGCCAGGTTCTTGCCGTTGGCCATGCCGATCTCGTCGATCGTGACCGTACGGCCGAGCTTGCGGCCGAGCGCCTCGGCGATGATTCCCGGTGCCCTGCCGCGCGGTTGCTGCCCGCGCAGCCAGCGGGCAACGGAGGTCTTGTCGTAGCGGAGGTCGAGTCCGCGCTCCGTCCCGACCATGTTGACGCGGCGTGCGAGGCCCGCGTTGGAACAGGCGGCTTCCTGGATGAGCGTCTGGAGCCGTTCGTTCGGCTGACGGGCGACGAGAGGCCTGGCTGCCATGTTTCCCCCTGAGACCGCAGTGATCAATGAAGGGATCACTGCCCGGCACATACACAAGAAATGCGCATATTCATCTGCATTGGGTACGAGCAGTAGCGAGTTGGCACAGTCCTGCAGTGGTTACCCGCACATCGGTGCACTGCCTCACGCGCGCCCCCGTCCATGCCTCCGTGCGCCCCATATGCAGGATCGATCCGCCGTGTCCCGCCGCGCCACGCCCGTAACCCCAGGTGGCGGCGGTAGTTGTGTTCTTCGTGGAAGAGCCCATCGGAGTGACGGAAGCCGCACAGGTCCCCCAACAGCGAGGTGAACAGCTGCTCGACGCCGCAGCACGGTACGCGGAGGAGCGGCACTGGGACGTGTTCCCCGGCACCTGGCTCGAAGCGGTGGAGGGGATGGAGCGCTGCTCGTGCGGTGACGCCGGCTGCCCCTCCCCCGGAGCCCATCCCACCCGGCCCGACTGGGCCGGGCAGGCCACCGGCAGCGCCGCGGCCGCACGCCGGATGTGGGCCGAGCACCCGAAGTCCTCGGTGCTCCTGCCGACGGGGCGCGCCTTCGACGCACTCGACGTCCCGGAGTCCGCCGGGTTCCTGGCCCTGGCCCGGATGGAGCGGATGGACGTCACCCTCGGCCCGGTGACCTGTACCCCCGACCGCCGCATGCTGTTCTTCGTCCTGCCCGGCGCCGCCGCCAAGGCACCCGATCTGGCGGGGCACCTGGGCTGGGACGCCGCGGCGATCGACCTCGTGGGCCGGGGCGAGGGCCACTACGTGGCCGGGCCGCCGACCCGCGTCGGCGGGCGCGGTGCCGTTCAGTGGGCCCGCCGCCCGACCCACACCAACCGGTGGCTGCCCGACGTGGCGGAGCTCATCAGCCCCCTCGCCTACGCCTGCGCACGGGAGGCCGCCGACGCCCGGACACGCCTTTCGTAGGGTGTCCCCACGAGCGGGGATACCGAAAGGCAGTGGCATGCCGGACCATGCGGACACGGACAGCGAAACCGTAACGGACAACGCGGACATCTCTGGCGCGTCGGTGGGCGCGCCCGCTGTGCGGGTACAGGGGCTGTGGAAGCGGTTCGGCGAACAGATCGCGGTCGCCGGGATCGATCTGGAGCTGCCCGCAGGCAAGTTCGTGGGCCTGGTGGGCCCCAACGGCGCGGGCAAGACCACGACGCTCTCGATGGTGACCGGGCTGCTCAGGCCGGACATGGGGAGGATCGAGGTCGCCGGGCACGACGTCTGGCGGGACCCGGTCGCGGTGAAGGCCAGGATCGGGGTGCTCCCCGAGGGGCTGCGGCTCTTCGAGCGGCTCTCGGGGCGCGAACTCCTCGCGTACATGGGGCGGTTGCGTGGTCTGCCGGGCGTCGAGGTCGACAAGCGGGCCACCCAGCTGCTCGACGTGCTCGATCTGGCGGGCGCCCAGCACAAGCTGGTCGTGGACTACTCGACCGGGATGCGCAAGAAGATCGGCCTGGCGGCCGCACTGCTGCACAACCCCGAAGTACTCTTCCTCGACGAGCCGTTCGAGGGCGTCGACCCGGTGTCGGCGCAGACCATTCGCGGGGTGCTGGAGCGCTACACGCGCTCCGGCGCGACCGTCGTCTTCTCCAGCCATGTGATGGAGCTCGTCGAGTCGCTCTGCGACTGGGTGGCCGTCATGGCGGCGGGCCGGATCCGGGCCCACGGCACGCTGGCCGAGGTGCGCGGCGACGCGTCCTCGCTGCAGGACGCGTTCCTCGAACTGGTCGGCGCGGGAAGCCGGGACACCGGGGAGACCCTGGACTGGCTGGGCGGCACACGATGACCGTCCTCGACGCCCCCGTGGGGTCCACCGTCCCGGCCGTAGGGGGCCATGGCCTCGTACCCGTCTTCGTCCAGCTCAAGCTGACGTTGCTGCGCAACGGCCTGCGCCAGTCGTCCGGGCGGCGGGCCGCCTACGTCACGTCCCTCGTCGTCACCGTGCTGCTCGCCGTGGGCCAGGTGATCGGACTGGTCGCGCTGCGCGGCCACGCCCAGGCGGAGACCCTCGTGGTGCTGATGACCGCGGTGGTGGCGCTCGGCTGGGCGGTGATGCCGCTGTTCTTCCCGAGCGGCGACGAGACCCTCGACCCGAGCCGGCTGGTCATGCTTCCGCTGCGGCCCCGCCCGCTGATCGGGGCGCTGCTGGTGGCGTCGCTGATCGGTATCGGACCGCTCTTCACACTCGCCCTGGCCCTCGGCTCGGTGATCGCCGTGGCACGGGGCGCGGCGGCGGTGGTGACCGCGGTCGTCGCCGTACCGCTGACGCTGCTGGTCTGCGTGGCGCTGGCCCGGTCCGTCGCCACGGCCAACATCCGCCTGCTGACCTCCCGCAAGGGCCGCGATCTCGCGGTGCTCAGTGGGCTGGTGATCGGGGTGGGCATCCAGTTCGTCAACTTCGGTGCGCAACGCCTGGGCCGGGCGGGCGGACTGTCCCAGCTCGAACCGCTCGCGGACGTGGTGCGCTGGCTGCCTCCGGCCTCGGCACTCGGCGCGGTGGGGTCCGCGTCCGAGGGGGCGTACGGGACGGCGGTCGCGCAGCTGCTGCTCTCCGTGCTGGCCCTGGGTGCGCTGGGGTGGCTGTGGCAGCGGAGCCTGGTGAAGCTGATGACGTCACCGGACGGTTCCACGATCGCCGCCGCGGCGCCGGCCTCCGAACGGTCCGGAGGAGGCCGCTCCGGACTCTTCGCACTGCTTCCCGAGGGGCGTACGGGGACGGTGATGGAGCGGAGCCTGCGGTACATCGCACGGGATCCGAAGACCAAGGCGACCTGGGTGACGGCGCTGGCGGTCGGTCTGATCGTGCCGGTGCTCAACGCGGTGCAGGGGGCCGGCTCGGTCTACCTGGCCTCTTTCGCCGCGGGCATGCTCGGCATGCAGATGTACAACCAGTTCGGGCAGGACACCTCCGCCTTCTGGATGGTGGCGCAGACGATCTCCTCGACCCGGGACGCCTACCTCGAACTGCGGGCGCGGGCGCTGGCGCTGCTGCTGATCACCCTGCCGTACACGGTCCTGGTGAACGTCGTGACGGCGGCCGTGCTCGGGGACTGGGCGACGATGCCTGCGGCCATGGGGCTGTCGTTCGCCCTGCTGGGCGGGATGCTCGCGGTGGGGGCCATGGCCTCGGCGCTGTTCCCGTACTCGATCCCGCAGGACGGTGCGTTCAAGAACGTGGCGCCGGGACAGGGAGGGCTGGCCTGGATCTCCATCCTCGGCGGGATGGTGGTGGCCGGGCTGCTCTGCGGACCCGTGATCGGTCTGACGATCTGGCTGCACACAGCCGATCTGCTGGACCTGCTGTGGCTGATGCTGCCGGTGGGCACGGTGTACGGGGGGCTCATCGGGTGGCTGGGGGTACGGCTGGCCGCGCCCCGCACGGCGGACCGGCTCCCGGAGATCCTGACCGCGGTCAGCAAGGGCTGAGGGGCCGGGCCCGCCGGAGCTGCCGGCCGTCAGGGGCTGACAGAGCTGCCGGCCGTCAGGGGCTGACGGGCTCCCTGTCGTCCCGGAAGTCCTCGGCGAGCTGCTCCAGGAACGGCTCCACCGCCGTGCGCCAGCCCCCCGGCTGGTCGTAGTGGACGAGGTGGCCGGCATCGGCCACCTCCGCGTACTGCCCGCGCGGCAGGACGCGGACCATTTCCTGGGCCTCGGCCCGGCCGAGCTCGCCGTCGAGGCCGCGCAGGACCAGGGCGGGGCACTGGACCTGCGCCAGCTCCTCCCAGTGGGCGTCGTAGACCCAGGTCGCCCGGGACCGGAGCATCTGGCGGCGGGAGAAGACGGGGCGCCAGCCGTCGGACCGCTCGGCCATCACCTCGGCGAAGAACTCACCGCGGGAGGGGTTGGGCCGCTCCACCCAGGGATCGTCCTCACCGAACCACTTCCGTACGTCGGCGAGGGTCGCGAAGGGGACCGGCCACGCGTCGAACCAGTCCTCCCACTCCCGCTGGGAGGCGGCCCCGAGCGCGGAGGCCCGCATGTCGCAGATGATCAGGGCCTTGACGAGATCGGGGCGCTTGGCCGCGAGCTGCCACGCGGTGAGGGCACCCATCGAATGTCCGATGAGGGTGACGGGTGCGAGACCGAGCTGTTCGATCGCCGCCTCGGCGTCGGCGACGTACGCGTCACGGGTGTACGGGCCCTCGGCCGGCTTCTCACTGCGGCCGTGCCCGCGCTGGTCGAGGCCGATGGGACGGTGCCGCTCGGAGAGCCAGCGGGCGGTGGAGGCCCAGTGCGTGGCGCGTCCCATCAGCCCGTGCAGCAATAAGATCCCGGGGGCGCGCTCGGCCTCCGCACGCCCTTTGGGCGGATCGGCGAAATCCCAGGCGGCAAGGCGTACGCCGTCGGATCCGGTCACATCAACGCGCCGCACCATAGGTTCTGGCACCCCCTTCTGGTCCTCGATCACCGTGTGGTCGCCTCCGCCAGACTATCGAACCTTTATTCGAAAATCGGGTTCCGACTCGTAACACCCCACGTTTGAGTGACAGCCCTCCAGGATTGACGCCCGCGCCTGCGGGGAGACCTTCTGCGGGAAGCGGACCGCTCGGGGACAGGGGTCCGCGGGGACTGACCTTGAGAGCTCGGGGCTCCGGGTCAGCGCAGGGGAGGACCGGCCCCGGCGCCCTCGGGCGCCGGGGCCTTCCACCGTTACGGAACAGATCGGCCCGCGCTCGCACGGAGCCGGCGGGGCACGCCACCCGGGCCGTCCGGCCGTCAGGGCGTCCGGGAGCGCGGCAGCCACCTCGCGGTGCACATGCCAGTACGACGGGCGCATTCCCTGCTCCCTCCCCGACCGCGCGGCAGGCTCTGCCGACACCCTCAGGTCATATGCCTGGCCACAGCCTGGCACGCGATTCGCCCGGGCGCTGCGATTCCGGACGGAAAACAGAAAGCGGGCTTAACCGGTCCACTTCTGCACGTGCATCTGCATCCGCGACTGCAATCGCAGGCCGCCGCGGCCCTACCCGCCGAGGCCCTGAAGAGGCCCCGGCGAAGCCTTGGTCAGGCCCTAACGCTTGGCCACGAAGACGTGCGAGGCGACCTCGGAGTCCAGCTCCGCCGCCTCACCACTGGAACCGACCAGCACACCGCCGGGCGACTCCGTCACGCTGACCACCGAGCCGGGCTGCACGCCCGCCCGTCGCAGCGTGTACATCAGCTGGGCGTCCGTCTGGATCGGCTCACCGATCCGGCGCACCACCACGGTCTTGCCCTCCGTGCCCGGGTCGAGATCGGACAGGCTCACCATTCCCTCGTCCAGGAAAGGATCGGCCTCCGCCTGCTCGCCCAGCTCCTCCAGACCCGGGATCGGATTCCCGTACGGCGACTCCGTCGGGTGCCGCAGCAGCTCCAGCACCCGGCGCTCCACGGCCTCGCTCATCACGTGCTCCCAGCGACAGGCCTCGGCGTGGACCTGCTCCCACTCCAGGCCGATCACGTCGACGAGCAGGCACTCGGCGAGCCGGTGCTTGCGCATCACGCGCGTCGCGAGGCGGCGCCCCTCGTCGGTCAGTTCCAGGTGGCGGTCGCCCGCGACCTGGACGAGCCCGTCCCGCTCCATGCGCGCCACCGTCTGGCTGACCGTCGGACCGCTCTGGTCCAGCCGCTCCGCGATCCGGGCGCGCATCGGGACCACGCCTTCCTCTTCGAGCTCGAGGATGGTGCGGAGATACATCTCCGTCGTATCGATCAGTCCGGACATACGTGCCCCTCGATGCTGTGACATGAAGTCGTCGTGCGATGGCCCTGCACCAATTCTGACGCATAGGACCGGCAACCGTGCCGCCGCGGCGGCAGCCGGTGCATCGGAGCGGTATTGACAGCCCACTGGTCCAGACCGCAACGTGATCCGCGGCACGGACACCCAACCCGTAGGAAAGGCCTCCTCGATGAGCGACAACAAGCTCGCCGGTCAGTTCTTCGACGCAGCGATCGGCCTGTTGGAGCGAGTGCGCGACGAGGAGTCCGCCGCCATCGCGGCCGCCGGTGCCGCGATCGCCGACACGGTCGCCGCGGGCGGGCGGCTCTTCGCCTTCGGAGCGGGGCACTCCTCCCTCGCCGCGCAGGACGTCGTCTACCGGGCGGGCGGATTCGCCCTGATGAACCTGCTGGCCGTCCCGGGCACCGTCGGCGTCGACGTCATGCCGGCCACGCTCGGCTCCGCGCTGGAGCGTGTGGACGGTCTCGCGGGTGCCGTGCTCGACTCCAGCCCCGCGACGTCCGGCGACCTCCTCGTGATCATCTCTCTGTCCGGGCGCAACGCACTGCCCGTGGAGATGGCGCAGAACGCCCGGGCGCTCGGGCTGACGGTCATCGGCGTCACCTCGGTCGCGTACGCGACGGGCACCAGGTCCCGGCACAGCTCGGGGGGATTCCTGCGGGACCACTGCGACATCGTGCTCGACAGCAAGATCTCGATCGGCGACGCGGAACTGACGGCGGACGGGATCGAGGCGCCGTTCGCGCCCGCGTCGACGGTCGTCACCAGTGCGCTGATGCAGGCGATGATGGCCACCGCCGCGGAGGAGCTGGTGGCCCGGGGGATCGAGCCGCCGCTCCTGCGGTCGGGGAACGTGGACGGCGGGCACGAGTGGAACGGGCGCGTGATGCGGGAGTACGGGGACCGGATCTTCTACCGGCACTGAGCGGCCCGGAGCGGCCCGGATCTGCACCCCGGACCGGGTGCACGGTTCCGCCCCTCAGACGCCGGACGGGCCCGTACCGCCGGAACCGCCGACGCCGGAATCACCCTGGCCCGCTGTCAGGCGGGCCAGGTCCACCGCCGAGGCGACCCGGACCGCCACACTCTCCGCGTACATCGCGTCCGGGCGCTCGAAGGCGCTGCGGCTCCCCGAGCGCAGGAACGTCACCACGCCCAGCGTCCTCCCCCGGCTCCGCAGCACCGCGCACAGCGCGTGGACCGCATCCCGCGGCCACTGCCGCTCCACCGCCCACTCCTCGCCCGCCCCGGTCCGCGCGCTGGCCCGTACCGAGCCCGTACGCTCCACCGCCTGCAGGGCAGGGTGTCCCGGCCCGTACCGCGCCGGGATCGAGCCGCCCGACACCGGCAGGCACGGGCCCGGCGCGTCGGCCGGCGTCGCCGCGGCCCGCACCAGCCGCTCCCCCGCCAGCAGATCGACCACCACATGGTCGGCGAACCCGGCCAGGGCGTAGTCCAGCGAGGAGGTCGCCGCCTCCATGGGGTCCTCGCACTCGGCCGCCTGGCGGGCCGCCCGGTGCAGCTGGTTCGACCGGAAGCGCACCCGGTCCGCCTCCTGCTCCGCGAGCTTCGCCGCCGTCACGTCCCGGAACAGCCAGCCGACCCCCAGCGGGACCGGTTCCTCGGCCAGGGGCGACGCCAGGCGCAGGAACCCGCTGCGCCAGCAGCGCCGCCGGTCGCCCTCGGCCGTCCTGAGCGTCACCCACAGCTCCGCGGGCGCGGGCGGCGCCCCTTCGGCGAGCACATGCTGCAGCGCGCCCTCCAGGTCCTCCACCCCCTGGACGACCAACTCGCCCAGCGGACGTCCCAGCAGCGCCGTACGCCCGCCTCCCAGCGCCCGTGCGGCGTAGGAGTTGACGACGGTCGGCCGCAGATCGACATCGACGAGGACGACACCCCACGACGCGTCCTCGAGCAACGCCTCGCTCAACGCGATGGACCGCTCCAGGTCGATCTGCGCGTGCACCTCGCTGAACGCGCAGTACACGCCGGCCGGCTTCCCGCCCTCGCCGCGCACTCCGGAGGACTGCGTCCGTACGAGCACCCGCCCGCCGTCCTTGCGCAGCAGCGCGAACTCGTGGACCTGCCGTCCGGGGGCGTCCATGGCGGACATCAGCCGCCCCTGCACGTCGCCCGCGTCCGCGCTGCGCACCGCCCATCCGGCGAATCCGCTCCGTCCCACGGCTTCCCCGGCGGACCAGCCGAGGATCCGCTCGGCCTCACGGTTCCAGTGGGTGATCGTGCCGTGCGCGTCGAACGCGCAGAGCGCGGCGTCCATCCCGTCGAGCAGCGCCGCGAGCAGCTGGGACCCGGGGATCGCAGCCGTGCGGGGCTCGCGCCCGGGGTCCGGTTCGGGGTCCTCGTCGGGTCCGAGCGCGTCGGTGGTTCCACTGCTCCTGGAAGCACTCACTCCGTACCCCCCGCACGTCTCTGCATGTCTGCGCACGTCAGACCCTCATTGAACTCGAACGCGACAGGGGACACAGCGCCTTCCGGAGAATTGACCGGCCCTGGCCTCCCCGCGATCTCCTCAACGACCCTCTTCGAGCCAGAACGAGCAGATCCGCCTGCATCCGACGGCCCGCACACGTCCCGGGAAAAACTTTTCACCTCACCTGCAACCTCGGGGTGGGTCGCACGTCTATCCCCATGAAGGCAGCGAAACGGCCGACAGCACCGGGGGACCGGAACGAGAGCCGCTGAAGCCTCATAAAAGCCGGATACACCGTCCAGGGGGATTCACATCATGCAGACGCACCTTTCGTCCCGCTTTGCCGTCCGCTCCTCGGTCATTGCCGCTGCGGTGCTGCTCTCCGTCGTCGCTCCTGTGGCCGTCGCCGGTACAGCCGTCGCGCAGCAGGCGGGCACCTTCGCCTCCGCCACCGCCGAGCCGGCTCCGCGTATCGACAGCGTGCGGAAGGTGGACACCTTCGTCTACGGCGAGCGCGTCCGCTTCGCCGCCAAGATCACGAACCCGTCCGACCGGCCGGTCACCGGCGACCAGCAGACGCTCGTCACCTTCGCCTACGGAAAGCACGTCAACGCGGCGCTCGAGCCCATCCGGGCCGACAAGTCCCTGGTAGTCCTCGAGCAGAGCACGGCCGACGGCATCCGACGGGTCGCTCTCGGAACGGCTGCGGACGGTTCCCTGCAGGCCCTGGTCCAGATCGGCAAGGGGAAGCCGATCGCCCCGGGCGCCACGATCACCGAGGACTTCTACCTGACCGTCTCGCCGTCCGTGCCCGCCGAGGTCGGCATGGGTGAGTTCTCCCTCGGCTCCGACGCGGAGCCCACGGGCCGCAGGACCATCGGTTTCTCCATGAGCCGCAACGCCGTGAAGGACAAGTCCGTCGTCACCGGGGTGAACGGCACACCGGAACTGACCACCGGTGGCAAGCCTGTCGAGTTCGACGTCGCCATCACCAAGGGCTCCTCGAGCGAAGGCGGGTACGGCTCGGAGTTCTTCTTCGTCCACACCGATTCCGGTGACCTGGACCCGCAGCACGTAACGGTCGAGCGCCGTGACGCCAAGGGCAAGTGGGTTGCGGTGCGGGCCGGCAAGCAGGACCAGTCCGTCTTCGGCGTCCTCGGCGAGGGCAACCGCAAGCCCGGCGAGACCCACACCTACACGCTCCGGCTGAGCCTGACCCGGTACTTCCCCGAGGGTGCGGACCACGGCACGTTCATCGTGGGCAGTGAGGGGGCGAACACGTCCTTCGGCTTCGACGTGCGGCACCAGGGCAACTCCACCACCGACCCCGATGTCAGCCGTGAGCTGGCCATCACCGTCGACGGCGTCCAGGGCGTCACACCGCTGAAGGCCGGGGGCGCCGCCGAGGAGTTCACCGCCACCGTCATCAACAAGGGCGACATCACGCAGAAGCCGCACGTGCTGCTGGAGATCACCGACCATGACGTCAAGCGCCGTATGGCCGCCGGTGAGGTCCGTATCGAGCAGTACTCGCCGACGGCGAAGAGCTGGGCAGCCGCACCCGGCCTGCGCCCTTCGACGGAGGACGGCCACCTGATGGCGACCGTCACCCCCGAGGGACCGACCCTGGCGCCGGGCGCAGAGGTCACCTACAAGCTGCGGGTGTCCGCCACCTCCGCGATGAAGGCGAAGGCGTTCACCGTCGACATCGAGGCGAGGGCGGAACTCTCCTCCACCCGCAAGCGCCTCCCCTTCCGCCTCGACTCAGCAGCTCCGCAGGCGTCCACCTCGGCATCCCCGGCTGCACCCACCGGCAGGACGGCGCAGACCCTGGACGGCGAGATGGCGAAGACCGGGGGCGGCAGCTCGACGCCGCTGCTGATCGGCGCCGCCGGAGTCCTCGTCGCCATCGGCGCGGGCGGTCTGCTGATGGCCCGTCGCCGCGCACTGTGATCTGGAGTAGCCTGCCGGGGCTGAAGATCACGGGGGTGGGGATCGCCGGGTCGCGCAGCACGAAACCCGCGTGGTCCCGGAGGTCCTGCCACCATGATCATCTCTCTCTCGCCACCCTGGTCATCTGCCCGGGCACCTTGGTGGCGAACGCTCTTCGCGTTCCTGCCGGACTCCCCGCCGGGCCGCGCGGCAAAAACCTCACGGCCCCGGTTCCGGCTGCTGGGCGACGGCCGCGAACAGCAGGACGCACCCCGGCTGTCGGTCACCGACCTGTACCACTCGCACCGGCTGGCGATGGTGCGCCTCGCGATCCTGCTGGTCGACGACCAGCAGTCGGCGGAGGACGTCGTCCAGGACGCTTTCATCGCGCTCTACAAGCGGCACGGGGACCGGATGGACGACGTGGACAACGCGCTCGGCTATCTGCGTACCTCGGTGGTGAACACCGCCCGCTCGGTCCTGCGCCGTCGCAGGACCGCCCGCGAGTACGTGCCTCCCCATGAGGCCGACGCCGCGTCGGCCGAGGATCACGTCCTGTTGAGCGACGAACACCGCCGGGTGCTCGCCGCCTTGCAGGAACTGACCACCCGCCAGCGCGAGGTGCTGGTGCTGAGGTACTGGTCGGACCTGAGCGAGGCGCGGATAGCCGAGACCCTGGGGCTGTCCAAGGGGGCGGTGAAGTCCACGGCGAGCCGCGCACTGGACGCCTTGGAACGGGTCATGAAGGCCCAGGAGCGGGGCTGAGGGAAGGATGGCGGATCCGATGAACGAGCCAGGCCGGCACGAAGCGCCGCACGACGAACCGTCCTCCCTGACCGAAACGGAGGACCTGCTCGTACGCGCCCTGTCGGCCCGTGCCGAGCAGATCACACACCACTCGCTGCGGCCCGGCAGCCCGCCCGTGGGCAGCTGGACCGCCCGGGGCCGGGGCCCGCTGGTGCTGGCGCTGGCGGCAGGCGTGGTTTCCGTGGCCCTGGTGGGAGGTGCGGCGATGACACTGACCGACCGCTCCGGGAAGCAGTCGGACGTTGCCGTCTCCCCCACCACGGGAGTGACGGCTCCGCCCCCGCTCTCCCCCTCGCACACACCGTCCTCACCGTCCACCGGCGCAACGCCGGTGGTCCCTCCGCCGGACGAGGGCACCACCCCGGCGAGCCGGACGGTCACGGTGACCTACGGTCCGGCGAGGGACAGCTTCTCCCTGCGGACGGGCGGGGCCGTACGGACACTCACCGCCACCGTCAACAACAACGTGGGCACCACCGTCGAAGCGGCGACCGACATCCTGACCGTGACCGCCGAAGGTGGAATCCTGCGGCCCGGAGATGTCCGCGTGGCGGTCCAGAACGACGACGTGTGGAAGCCGGCCGGCAGCGCCGACGGCGCCACCTACACGGCGGAACTGGCCAGCGGCCGCCTCGCCGAGGACGCCGAACGCACCCACCGTGTCCGTATCTCGCTGTCCTCCGACTTCCCGGCGGGTATCACCGGTCTGCAGATCTCCCTCTTCAGCGACGGCGGCAGCGAGGCGCTGACGCTGTCCTGACGAAACCGTTGCCGCGGACGCGGGATTCCACCCCCGATAAATCGCTTGTGTGCCGCCCGGACGGGTTCCTATGGTGAAACCACACGCGAAAGGAGGTGTTCCGGAAGTGATTTCTTTTCGGACTCGTGAGGTGACTGCGGGCTGACGCCCGTTGTCGCGCTCTTTGCAGTGCAGGCCGGTCGCCGGCCAGTCCCAAGCAGTCACCGACCCGCAGGCTCGCCGGTAAGTCCGGCCGGCTCCTCCGCAAGGAGGGACCAGAGCCTGCGGGTTTCTGCGTGTCCGGGCCCCCGTGGGCCCGGGGTCCTACGGGCAGAGCCGCTCCACGGTCCAGTCCTCGCCCTCGCGTACGTACCGCAGCCGGTCGTGCAGCCGGTTCTCGCGGCCCTGCCAGAACTCGATCGTGTCGGGTACGACGCGGAAGCCGCCCCACTGCGGGGGTGCCGGGACCTTCTCGCCCTCCGGGTAGCGGGCGTCCAGCTCCTCGTAGCGCCTCACCAGCTCCTCGCGGGAGCCGATCACCGCGGACTGCTCGCTCGCCCAGGCGCCGAGCTGGGAGCCGTGCGGGCGGGTGCGGAAGTAGGCGACCGTCTCCTCGCGGCCGACGCGGACCGCGGTGCCGGTGACGATGACCTGGCGGGCCAGCGGGTGCCAGGGGAAGAGCAGCGAGACGTGGTGGTTCGCGGTCAGCTCGCGGCCCTTGCGGGAGCCGTAATGGGTGAAGAAGACGAAGCCGCGGTCGTCGTAGTGCTTCAGCAGCACCGTGCGGGAGGACGGCCGCCCCTCGGGCGTGGCCGTGGAGACCACCATCGCGTTGGGCTCGTGGAGTGCGCCGCCCCCGGCGACCTGGCGGAACCACTGGGCGAACTGGTCCATCGGATCGGCGGCGAGGTCCTTCTCGGTGAAGTCCTCGGAACGGTACTGCTCGCGCATCGCGGCCGGATCGGTGGTGCAATCGGAGGCAGAGGCGCGAGAGGAGGCGGAAGCGGAGGACGGAGTGGCATCAGCTGTGGGCACGGGGCCATCCTGCCGCAGCGGGCAGGTGTTCCCTGCGGGCAGGGGCGCGACCGCCGGACCGCGAGCCGGGAGGCTGTGCCGGATGTCACCCTTCCCCGCACCGTGGGTACCCGCCAGTATCGTGGAGAGGCCTTCGTGGCCGTCACGCAGCCGCCGAGCCGAGGGAGCCGCCCGATGTCCGACTTCGTACCCGGACTTGAAGGAGTCGTCGCGTTCGAGACGGAGATCGCCGAGCCCGACAAGGAAGGCGGATCGCTCCGCTACCGCGGCGTCGACATCGAGGACCTCGTCGGCCATGTGTCGTTCGGCAACGTCTGGGGTCTGCTGGTCGACGGGGCGTTCAACCCCGGCCTGCCGCCCGCCGAACCGTTCCCGATCCCCGTGCACTCCGGCGACATCCGTGTCGACGTGCAGTCCGCGCTCGCCATGCTGGCGCCCGTGTGGGGGCTCAAACCGCTGCTCGACATCGACGTGGAGACCGCGCGGAACGACCTGGCGCGGGCCGCGGTGATGGCCCTGTCGTACGTGGCCCAGTCGGCGCGCGGCCAGGGGCTGCCGATGGTTCCGCAGAGCGAGATCGACAAGGCGCAGTCCGTGGTGGAACGGTTCATGATCCGCTGGCGCGGTGAGCCGGACCCCAAGCACGTGAAGGCGGTCGACGCCTACTGGACCTCGGCGGCCGAGCACGGCATGAACGCCTCGACGTTCACCGCCCGCGTCATCGCGTCGACCGGCGCGGACGTGTCGGCCGCGCTGTCGGGAGCGGTGGGCGCGATGTCGGGTCCGCTGCACGGTGGTGCCCCGTCCCGGGTGCTCGGCATGATCGAGGAGATCGAGCGGACCGGCGACGCCACGGCGTACGTGAAGCAGGCCCTGGACAAGGGCGAACGGCTGATGGGCTTCGGCCACCGTGTCTACCGCGCCGAGGACCCGCGGGCCCGCGTCCTGCGGCGTACGGCGCGGGAGCTGGCGGCCCCGCGCTTCGAGGTGGCGGAGGCGCTGGAGAAGGCCGCTCTGGAGGAGCTGCACGCCAGGCGCCCGGACCGGGTGCTGGCGACGAACGTCGAGTTCTGGGCGGCCATCGTGCTGGACTTCGCGGAGGTCCCGGCGCACATGTTCACGTCGATGTTCAGCTGCGCCCGTACGGCGGGCTGGTCGGCGCACATCCTGGAGCAGAAGCGGACGGGCCGGCTGGTGCGCCCCTCGGCGACGTACATCGGCCCGGGCACGCGCAATCCGCGGGAGATCCCGGGGTACGAGCAGCTCGCCGACCTGGGGAACTGACCGTCACCTGCGTCGGGGCCCTCCGCGCGGGGGCCCCTCAACCGCCCTGCACACCATGACAGTTGCTCGACGGAGCCATCGCTGATCACGACGTTAAAGTGGCCGGCATGAGCCACACAGCGCTGAACGACGCCACCTTGCACTACGACGACGAGGGGCCTTCGGACGGACTTCCGGTCGTCCTCGTCCACGGCCATCCGTTCAACCGCACCATGTGGGCGCCGTCCGTCAGGGCGCTGACCGCGGCCGGGTACCGCGTGATCACCCCTGATCTGCGCGGTTACGGCGAGAGCAGCGTCACGCCCGGCAAGGTCTTCCTCTCCCGTTTCGCGGACGACATCGCCGCCCTCCTCGACCACCTGGGCGTGGAACGTGCGGTCATCGGCGGAGTGTCCATGGGCGGCCAGATCGCCATGGAGTTCCAGCTCCGCCACCCGCCGCGGGCGCTGGCCCTGGTGCTGTCCGACACCTCCGCGCCCGCCGAGACCGAGGAGGGCAAGGACGTCCGCAACCGCCTGGCCGACCGGCTGCTGGCCGAGGGCATGGGCGGTTACGCGGCCGAGGTGATCGACAAGATGCTCGCCCCGTACAACGTGGTCGCCCTGCCGGATGTGGCGGCACACGTCCAGGGCATGATGCGGGCCACCGACCCGGAGGGCGCCGCAGCCGCTCTGCGGGGGCGGGCCGAACGCCCCGACTACCGCGACACCCTCGCCGCCGTCGAGGTACCGGTCCTGATCGTGGTGGGCGCGGACGACGTCTACACCCCGGTCAGCAGCGCCGAGGACATCCGCCGCCTCGTCCCCCACGCCACGCTGACGGTCATCGACCGGGCGGGCCACCTGCCGGGGGTCGAGCAGCCGGAACTGTTCAACGCGGCGCTACTGGACTTCCTCGACGCGCAGGTCGCCGGCGGCGCCTGAGCGGCCCAGTGCCTCGTCCAGCAGGACCGCCCACTGGGCCACCACCCTGCGGCGTCGGGTTGTGTCGTCGGTCAGCAGGTTGGCGAGGCCGAGGCCGCGGGCCATGTCGAGGAGGCCCTGGACCGTTTCGCGGACTCCGGGGCGGTTCTCGTCGGCGCCGAGGAGTTCGACGGCGATGCGGTGGGTCTCGCGGCCGACGCGGGCTTCGAGTTCGGTGACGCGGGGGCGGAGCTGCTCCTCGTTGGACGCGGCGACCCAGAGCTGCAGCGCGGCGCGGAAGAGCGGCCCCGTGTAGAGGTCGACGATGGCGGCGAGCACCGCCGGGCGGCCCTGCACGGGCAGGGCGCGCAGGGCGGCGGAGCGTTCCTCGGCGACGTACTCGACGGCACCGGTGAACAGGTCCTCGCGCGTGGGGAAGTGGTGCTGGGCGGCTCCGCGCGACACCCCCGCGCGTTCGGCGACGACGGAGACGGTGGAGCCTGCCCAGCCGTGTTCGGCGAGGCAGGCCACCGCGGCTTCCAGCAGCCGTTGACGGGTGGCGCGGCTGCGGTCCTGCTTGGGTGTCGTGGGGGTCACAGCAGCCATGCGGGGTCCCGTCGTTCGAGGAAGGCCGTCATCCCCTCCCGTGCCTCGGCGGAGGCGAACAGGGCCGCCGAGCGGGCGATGAGGTCTTCTGCGTGCTGGTCGAAACTCCTCCGCACAGTAGCCGTGACCAGCTCCTTCGAGGCGGCCAGCCCCTGGGGCGACGCCCTGCGCAGTCCGTCCAGTACCGGTACGAGCGCCTTGTCCACGTCCTCGGCGGCGAGGCTCACGAGGCCGATCCGCGCGGCTTCCGCCGCGTCGAAGCGTTCCCCGGTGAGGTAGTAGCGGGATGCCGCGCGGGGTTCCAGGCGGGGCAGCAGGGGCAGGGAGATGACGGCCGGGGCGAGGCCGAGGCGTGATTCGGTGAGCGCGAAGGAGGAGTCGGGGCCCGCGACGGAGATGTCGCAGGCGCCGAGCAGCCCGAGCCCGCCGGCCCTGACGTGCCCGGTGACCCGGGCGACGACCGGTTTGGGCAGGGTGACGATGCGCCGCATGAGGGCGACGAAGGCGTGCGGGTCGGCCGGTGCGGTGAGGTCGGCGCCCGCGCAGAACGTGTTGCCGGTGTGGGTGAGGATCACCGCCCGTACGGTGTCGTCCGCCGCGCAGTCGTCGAGTGCCCCGGCCAGTGCGGCCACGAGCCGTGCGCTCAGGGCGTTGCGGTTGGCCGGGGAGTCGAGCGTGAGGGTGGTGATGCCCCGCTCGTGGGCACGTTCCGCAAGGGTCATCGCTGTTTCTCCCGGTCGCGCAGTTCCCGTCGGAGGATCTTGCCGGAGGCCGCGCGGGGTACGGCCTCGATGAATTCGACCCGTCGGACCTTCTTGTACGGGGCGACGTGCCCGGCGACGTACGCCATGACGTCGTCGGCGGTGAGGTCCGGGGCGGCCGGCTGACGTACGACGTAGGCCTTGGGGACCTCGTTGCCCTCGGCGTCGTACACCCCGATGACGGCGGCGTCCGCGACGGACTCGTGGGTCAGGAGCAGGGCCTCCAGGTCAGCGGGTGCGACCTGGTAGCCCTTGTACTTGATCAGTTCCTTCACCCGGTCGACGACGTGCAGCCAGCCGTCGGCGTCGACACGGCCGACGTCCCCGGTGTGCACCCAGCCGTCCGCGTCGATCATCTCGGCGGTGGCTTCGGGGCGTCCGAGGTAGCCCTTCATCACCTGGGGGCCGCGGATGAGGATCTCGCCGTCGGTGCCGGTCCCGACGTCCTTGCCGGGGTCCTCGATCGACACGATCCGCATCTCGGTGCTGGGCAGCAGCTTCCCGACGGCGCCGGGCGGCGGGTTCTCGGCGTCCAGCGGCACGACGTGCGTGCCGGGCGAGAGTTCCGTCATGCCGTAGGCCTGGCGTACGGGCGGCAGGCCGAGGCGGGCCGAGCACGCGGCGGCGAGTTCGGCGTCCAGGGGGGCGGCGGCGCTGACGATGTACCGCAGCGAGGACAGGTCGTAGTTGCCGACGGCCGGGTGCTTGGCGAGGGCCAGGACGATGGGCGGGGCCACGTACAGCCCGCTGATGCGGTGCTCCTGGATGGCGCCGAGGAACTGGTCGAGGTCGAAGCGGGGCAGGACGACGACCGTGGCCCCGCAGCGCAGGGGGACGTTCATCAGGGCGGTCAGCCCGTAGATGTGGAAGAAGGGGAGGACGGCCAGGATGCTGTCGCCGGGTCCCATGGGGATGAAGGGGCGCAGCTGCTCCAGGTTGGTGCCGATGGAGCGGTGGGTGAGCATCACGCCCTTGGGGGTGCCGGTGGTCCCGGAGGAGTACGGGAGGGCGGCGATGTCCTCGGCGGGGTCGAACGCGATCTCGGGTTCCGGGGCGGTGGAGCCCAGCATGTCGAGTACGGAGGTGTGTCCGTCGGCCTGGTCGCAGACGAAGATCTCCTGGATGCCGCCCGCGAGTTCGGCCGCCTGACGGGCCACGTCGAGGAACGGCGACACGGTGACGATCCAGCGGGCGGCGGAGTCCTTCAGCTGCTTGGCGAACTCCTCCGCCGTGGCGAGCGGGTGGACGGTGGTGACGGAGGCTCCGGCGCGTGTGGCCCCGTAGAACACCGGGGGGTAGGCGATCGTGTTGGGGCTGTGCAGGGCGAGGACGTCGCCCTTGCGGAGTCCCGCTCCGGCGAGGTGGGCGGCGATGCGGCGGTGGAACGTGTCGAGCTGGCCGTAGGTGACGGAGAGGCCGTTCGTGCCGTCGATCAGGGCGACGGTGTCGCCGAACGCGGCGGCGTCGCCCAGTACCGCTTCGTGGATGGGTGTGTCGAGGGCCGGAACTTCTGCGTACTCGCTGCGGAACACCATGGCGGTCCCCTGTCGTCGCGGTGCGGCGGGCACGGCGCCCCGTTCCGAGGAGCGGGGGGCGCCGTGCGGGTGTGAAGAGTCAGAATCGCCCCTGCCGTGCGGAATGGGGAGACCCTGGACCGAAGCGTCCTCAGTACGACTTCGGCAGTCCCAGCGACTGGTGGGAGACGTAGTTCAGGATCATCTCCCGGCTGACGGGCGCGATGCGGGCCACGCGTGCCGCCGTGATCAGGGAGGCGAGGCCGTACTCGCGGGTGAGGCCGTTGCCGCCGAGGGTGTGTACGGCCTGGTCGACAGCCTTCACACAGGCTTCGCCGGCCGCGTACTTGGCCATGTTGGCGGCCTCGCCGGCGCCGGTGTCGTCGCCCTCGTCGTACAGCCGGGCCGCCTTCTGCATCATGAGCCGGGCCAGTTCCAGCTCGATGTGGGCGATGGCGAGGGGGTGCGCGATGGCCTGGTGGGAGCCGATCGGCGCCTTCCACACCTGGCGGGTGCGCGCGTACTCGACGGCCTTGCCGAGCGCGTACCGCCCCATCCCGATACCGAACGCGGCCGTCATGATCCGCTCGGGGTTGAGCCCGGCGAACAGTTGGAGCAGCCCGGCGTCCTGGTCGCCCACGAGTGCGTCGGACGGCAGCCGTACGTCGTCGAGGGTCAGCTCGAACTGCTTCTCCGGTGCGTGGAGATCCATGTCGATCTGCGCGCGCCCGAAGCCGGGGGTGTCGCGCGGGACGATGAAGAGGCAGGGCTTGAGCGTGCCGGTCCGCGCGTCCTCGGTGCGCCCGACGATGAGGGTGGCGTCCGCGATGTCGACGCCGGAGACGAAGACCTTGCGGCCGGTGAGCAGCCAGTCGGCGTCCTCGCCGGTGCCGTCCCGGCGGGCCGTGGTGGTGATGCGGTGGGAGTTGGACCCGGCGTCGGGTTCGGTGATGCCGAAGGCCATGGTGAGGCTGCCGTCGGCGAGGCCGGGCAGCCACTGCCGCTTCTGGCTCTCCGTGCCGAAGCGGGCTATGACCGTGCCGCAGATGGCGGGCGAGACGACCATCATCAGCAGGGGTGATCCGGCGGCGCCGAGCTCCTCCAGGACGATGGAGAGTTCGGCCATGCCGCCGCCTCCGCCGCCGTACTCCTCGGGGAGGTTGACGCCGAGGTAGCCGAGTTTGGCGGCGTCGCTCCACAGCTCGTGGGGGTGGGAGCCCTCGCGGATCACGGAGGTCATGTAGTCGCGCCCGTAGCGCGTGCCGAGGGCGGCGACGGCGGCGCGCAGCGCCTTGTGCTCTTCGGTTTCGAGGACGGTGCTCATGCGTTCTCCTCCGGTGCGGCGGATCCCGTGTCTGCGGGTTCGGTGACGACGGCGAGCAGGGCGCCGACCTCGACCTGGAGGCCGGGGGCGGCGTGGAGCACGGTGAGGGTGCCGGAGGCAGGGGCGAGGATGCGGTGCTCCATCTTCATCGCCTCCAGCCAGATCAGCGGCTGTCCGGCCTCGACGGCCACGCCCGGCTCGAGCCCGTCCGCGAGGCGGACGACGGTGCCGGGCATGGGTGCGAGCAGGGAGCCGGGTTCGGTGCGTTCGGTGGGGTCGGTGAAGCGGGGCAGGGCGGTGAAGGTGTACGAGCCGCGGTCGCCGTCCACGTACACGCGCCCGTCGTGTTCGGCGACGGCGAAGTGCCGGGTGACGCCGCCGGTTTCGAGGCGGACGCGGCCGGGTGCGGCGGAGACGACGCGTTCGCCGGATTCCGGCCGGAGTCCGTCGCGCCCGGTCCGGTAGGTGATCTCGTGCTCGCTGCCGTCGGGTTCGCCGCGGTAGCTCCTGGCCTGGGGCTGCGAGGCGACGTTGCGCCAGGAGCCGAGGCGGGCGGGGCCCGAGGCGGGCCGGTCGGCGGCCCGGGCGAGGGCGGCCGCGGTCGCGGCGAGGCGCTGCTCCCCCGCACCGGGTCCGGGGGTGAGGGCGGCGAGGTGCCGGTCGTAGAAGCCGGTGTCCGGCCGGGCGCCGGTGAAGTCGGGGTGGCGCAGGGACCGTACGAGCAGGTCCCGGTTGGTGACCGGCCCGTGGATGCGGGCGCGTTCGAGGGCGCGGGCGAGGAGGCGTACGGCTTCGGTACGGGTCGGCGCGTGCGCGATGACCTTGGCGAGCATCGGGTCGTAGTGCACCCCGACGGTGTCGCCGCCGGTGTATCCCGTGTCGAGGCGCAGTCCGGGCTCGTCCGGCACGTCCAGGGCGTGGAGTGTGCCGGTCTGCGGCTGCCAGCCGGCGGCGGGGTCCTCGGCGTACAGCCGGGCCTCGACGGCGTGCCCGTGCGGCTCGGGGGGTGTCGTGGCGGGCAGCGGTTCGCCCTCCGCGACCCGGAGTTGCAGGGCGACGAGGTCGAGCCCGTACACCGCTTCCGTGACGGGGTGTTCGACCTGGAGGCGGGTGTTCATCTCCAGGAAGTACGGGCGTCCCTCGGCCGATACGAGGAACTCGACGGTCCCCGCGCCCCGGTAGCCCACCGTCTGCGCCGCCGCGACGGCCGCGTCGTGCAGCCGCTGCCGCAGCGCGTCGTCGAGGCCGGGCGCGGGGGCCTCCTCGATGACCTTCTGGTGGCGGCGCTGGAGCGAGCAGTCGCGGGTGCCGAGCGCCCACACCGTTCCCCGGTCGTCCGCCATGACCTGGACCTCGACGTGCCGGCCGCGTTCGACGTACGGCTCGGCGAAGACCTCGCCGTCCCCGAAGGCCGAGGCGGCCTCCGCGGATGCCGCGGTCAACTCACCGGGCAGGTGCTTGAGTTCCCGTACGATCCGCATCCCGCGTCCGCCGCCGCCCGCCGCCGCCTTGAGCAGCAGCGGAAGGTCCTCGGCGGTGGCGCTTCCCGGGTCGACGGGGGCGAGGAGGGGGACCTCCGCGGCGGCCATCAGTTCCTTGGCCCGGGTCTTGGACGCCATCAGCTCGATGGCCTTCACCGGCGGCCCCACCCATACGAGGCCCGCGTCCTGCACGGCCTGGGCGAACCCTGCGTTCTCGGAGAGGAAGCCGTACCCGGGGTGCACGGCGTCGGCGCCCGCCGCGAGGGCCGCGGCGACGACGAGGTCGCCGCGCAGGTACGTATCGGCGGGTGCGGCGCCCGGGAGGCGCACAGCGGTGTCGGCCTCCCGCACGTGCAGGGCTCCGGCGTCCGCGTCCGAGTACACGGCGACGGTGGAGATGCCCAGTTCGCGGCAGGTGCGGAAGATCCGGCAGGCGATCTCGCCGCGGTTGGCGACAAGGAGAGTGGTGATCATCTGTGCCTCACATCCGGAAGATGCCGAAGCCGCCGCGGGCGCCCTCGACCGGTGCCGTGTGGATCGCGGACAGGCACATCCCGAGGACGGTCCTGGTGTCGCGCGGGTCGATGACCCCGTCGTCGTAGAGCCGCCCCGACAGGAACATGGGCAGCGACTCCGACTCGATCTGCTGCTCCACCATGGCGCGCAGTCCCGCGTCGGCCTCGTCGTCGTAGGGCAGGCCCTTCGCGGCGGAGGAGGCGCGGGCGACGATCGACAGGACGCCGGCGAGCTGCTGGGGGCCCATGACGGCGGACTTGCTGCTGGGCCAGGCGAACAGGAAGCGCGGGTCGTAGGCGCGGCCGCACATGCCGTAGTGGCCGGCGCCGTAGGAGGCGCCCATCAGCACGGACAGGTGCGGGACCTTCGAGTTCGACACCGCGTTGATCATCATCGCGCCGTGCTTGATGATGCCGCCCTGCTCGTACTCCTTGCCGACCATGTAGCCGGTGGTGTTGTGCAGGAACAGGAGCGGGATGTCGCGCTGGTTGGCGAGCTGGATGAACTGCGCGGCCTTCTGCGACTCCTCGCTGAACAGCACGCCCTGGGCGTTGGCGAGGATGCCGACCGGATAGCCGTGCAGCCGTGCCCAGCCGGTGACCAGACTCGTCCCGTAGAGCGGCTTGAACGCGTCGAAGTCCGATCCGTCGACGAGCCGGGCGATGACCTCGCGCGGGTCGAAGGGGACCTTGAGGTCGCCCGGGATGATCCCGACGAGTTCGTCCTCGTCGTACTTCGGAGGCTCCGCGGGCCCCGGATCGGCGTGCGCCTTGCGCCAGTTGAGGCGGGCGACGATCCGCCGGGCCTGGCGCAGCGCGTCGTGCTCGTCGAGTGCGAAGTGGTCGGCGAGCCCGGACGTGCGGGCGTGCATCTCGGCGCCGCCGAGCGACTCGTCGTCGCTCTCCTCGCCGGTGGCCATCTTCACCAGGGGCGGGCCGCCGAGGAAGACCTTCGACTGCTCCTTGATCATGACGGTGTGGTCGGACATGCCGGGGACGTACGCGCCACCGGCGGTGGAGTTCCCGAAGACGACGGCGACGGTGGGGATCCCGGCCGCCGACAGCCGGGTGAGGTCGCGGAACAGCGCGCCCCCCGGGATGAAGATCTCCTTCTGCGAGGGCAGATCCGCCCCGCCCGACTCGACCAGGCTGATGCAGGGCAGCCGGTTGGCGAAGGCGATCTCGTTCGCGCGCAGGGCCTTCTTGAGCGTCCACGGGTTGGAGGCGCCGCCGCGTACGGTCGGGTCGTTGGCGGTGATCAGGCACTCGACGCCCTCCACCACCCCGATCCCGGTGACGAGGGAGGCGCCGACTGCGTAGTCGCTGCCCCAGGCGGCGAGCGGGGACAGTTCCAGGAACGGGGTGTCCGGGTCGACCAGCAGCTCGATCCGCTCGCGGGCCAGCAGCTTGCCGCGCTTCCTGTGCCGTGCCACGTACTTCTCGCCGCCGCCCGCCAGGGCCTTGGCGTGCTCGGTGTCGAGCTCGGCGAGCTTCGCGAGCATGGCCTCGCGGTGGGCGGCGTATTCGGGCCCGGCGGTGTCGAGTGCGGTGGGCAGGACGGTCATGCGGTCACCTCCGGTTCTTCCAGGAGCGCTGCGGGGACGGGGAGATGGCGGGACCGCAGCCACTCCCCCACCGCCTTGGCCTGCGGATCGAAGCGGGCCTGCGCGGCGACGCCCTCGCCGAGGAGGCCGTGGACGACGAAGTTCAGGGCCCGCAGGTTCGGCAGGACATGGCGTACGACGGTGAGCCCGGCGGTCTCCGGGAGCAGTTCCTGGAAGCGCGCGACGGTCAGCTCGTGGGCCAGCCACCGCCACGCGTCCTCGCTCCGTACCCAGACACCCACGTTGGCGTCACCGCCCTTGTCGCCGCTGCGGGCTCCGGCGACGCGGCCGAGCGGTGCGGAGCGGGTGGGGCCGGACGGCAGCGGCTCCGGGAGCCCGGGTTCCTCGACCGCTTCGAGCGCCCGGGTCCGTACGGCCGGGGGTACGGCCTCCCGTTCCCCGTCCGGCAGGACGGCGACGTGCCGGACCTCCTCGGCCGGTACGTACTCGGCCTCGAACACGCCGTAGGGCGCGCCCTTCCCGGGCGGGGCGGTCACGTGGAAGCCGGGGTAGCTGCCGAGCGCCAGCTCGACGGCCGCCCCGGACACCGCGCGCCCGACCGCTTCCGCGTCCTGGTCGCGGACGACGAGCCGCAGCAGGGCGCTGGCGGTCTCCTCGCTCGCGGCGTCGGCCCGGTCGGTGCGGGCCAGCTCCCATCGCACCTCGGCGGGCCGCCGCCCGCCGCGGGCCAGGGCGTCGGCGAACTGGTCCTGCACGAGCTGCGCCTTGGCCTCGATGTCGAGCCCGGTCAGCACGAAGACGACCTCGTTGCGCCAGCCGCCGAGCCGGTTGAGCCCGACCTTGAGCGTGGGCGGCGGCGCCTCGCCCCGCACCCCGGAGATCCGTACGCGGTCCGGCCCGTCCTGTGTCAGCCGGACGGTGTCGAGCCGGGCGGTGACGTCCGGTCCGGCGTACCGGGCCCCGCCGGTCTCGTACAGCAACTGGGCGGTGACGGTGCCGAGGTCGACGACGCCGCCCGTACCGTCGTGCTTGGTGATGACGCTCGACCCGTCCTGATGGATCTCGGCGAGCGGAAACCCGGGCCTGCGTACGTCGTGCTCGCCGAAGAACGCGTAGTTCCCGCCGGTGGCCTGGGTCCCGCACTCCAGTACGTGCCCGGCAACGACGGCCCCGGCGAGTGCGTCGTGGTCCTCGTCGCCCCAGCCGAAGTGGGCGGCGGCGGGCCCGGTGACGAGGGCGGCGTCGGTGACGCGTCCGGTGACGACGATGTCGGCCCCGGCACGCAGGCAGGCGGCGATCCCGGCGCCGCCGAGGTAGGCGTTGGCGGTGAGGAATCCGTCGGGCACGGGCCTGTTGTCGCCCTCGACGTGTGCGACGCGCACGGGCACGCCCACCCTGTCGGCCAACTCCCTCACGGCGTCGGCGAGCCCGGCCGGATTGAGCCCTCCGGCGTTGGTGACGATCTTCACACCGCGCTCGTGGGCGAGCCCGAGGCCCTCCTCCAACTGCCGCAGGAAGGTGGACGCGTACCCGCGTCCGGGGTCCTTGAGCCGGCTGCGCCCCAGGATCAGCATGGTGAGCTCGGCGAGGTAGTCCCCGGTCAGGACGTCGAGGGGACCGCCCGTGAGCATCTCGCGTACGGCGTCGAAGCGGTCGCCGTAGAAGCCGGAGGCGTTGCCGATGCGCAGCGGCCGCGTCATCGGTCCCCCTGCCGGGGGCGCCCGGGACCGGCGGGCCCGGCGAAGGCCTGCGCGATGTCCAGCCACCGCTCGGCGTCGGCTCCCACGGCGTGCAGGGCGAGGTCGTCGCGGTGGGCGCGCTGGGTGACGAGCAGGCAGAAGTCGAGCAGGGTCCCGGTCACGCGCTGCGCGGCGCCCTCGGGCCCGTAGGCGACCAACTCGCCGTCCGGTCCCTCCAGTTCCACCCGGAAGGGCTCACCGGGCGGCTGTTCGCCGCGCACGAAGTAGGCGTAGTCCCGGGCCCGCACCCCGATCCTGGCCACGTGCCGCAGCCGCGGGGTCGGCTTCCTCGTCACGCCGAGGGCGTCGGCGACGTCCTGGCCGTGCGCCCAGGTCTCCATGAGCCGCGCGGTCGCCATCGAGGCGACGCTCATGGGCGGCCCGTACCAGGGGAATCTGGTCCCGGCGGGTGCCTCGCGCAGCGCCGTGTGCAGCTCCGCCCTGCCCTCCCGCCACTGTACGAGCAGGGCGTCGGGCGGCAGGAGCGTCACCCTCTCGGCGGCGGCCTCGTCGACGAAGGTCTCAGGGTCGGCGACCGCCCTGTCGACCTCGGCGGCGAAGGCGTCGGGCTCGGTGACGGCGATCAGCGCGACCTCGTCGGTCCAGTTCAGGTGGGCGATCTGATGGGCGACGGTCCACCCGTCGGCGGGCGTCGGCCCGGCCCAGCCCTCCGCGCTCAGTCCGGCTACCAGTAGGTCGAGTTCGTCGCTCTCCTGACGCAGGTCGTCGAGTACGGCGACGGTCACGGCCGATGCATCGGACACGGTGCGCTCCCTGGGGGCGTGGCGGTGTGCCCCGGAGCATGCCAGCGCCCCAGAAAACAAGCAAGCATGCTTGCATTATTTTTTTACGGGGACGCGATCCCGGGATCCACGGTGTCCACGGGCGCTTCAGGCCCCTCCGTCCGCCCGGTAGCCGGGGACGGACGGCCAGCGCACGGTCAGCACCACGGACTCCTCCTCCGCGTACCAGGAGTGGTCGACACCCCGGCCCCACACGACGTAGTCACCCTGCCGGGCGAGCAGCACGCTCCGCCCGGGCAACTCCACACGGAACCGGCCGCTGATGAGGACCAGCAGGGCCGTGCGCACCTCGCCGGTCACCCAGCGGGCCCGCTCGTCGCCGCGCGGATGCACACCCCACTTGATCTCCAGTTCCTCACTTCGCCGGGGGTCGCCGGCGTCCTTGAAATGGCCGAGCAGCCATCCCCGGTCGAGTGCCGCGTCCCGGCCCGCGTTGCCCACGTACACGCTGTCGTTCATGGCCCCGGAACGTAGCCGACGGCCCAAGGACCGGATGAGCGGGCCTGTGGCGACGCGGCCGGTCGGCGCAGGGCCCGAGGCAGGCAGTCGGCCGAACCGCCCGCATTCCGGGCGGCGCGATCAGGTGCCCTACGTATGGCAGGTGGTAATCTGTGAGCATGATAAAGACGACGGTGTACCTCCCGGAGGACCTGGAAGTACGGCTGGATGCCGAGTCGTCCGCCACCGGGATCAGCAAGGCCGAGCTCATCAGGCGGGGCATCGCGCTGCTCCTCGAGAACGCCGAGCGCCCCAAGGGGACCCGCAGTCTTCCGGTCTTCGACAGTGGGCGCCCGCTCAGCCCCGAGGCGATGGACGACAGCGTCTACGAGCACATCAAGGAACGAACGGCACGCCGTTGATCATCGTCGCCGACACGTCCGCCCTGTACGCCGCCTTCGATGCGGCGCAGCCCGAGCATCCCGAGGCTGCGGGGATCCTCGAGCACGAGAGGCTCGCCATCTCACCTCTCGTCGTCACCGAACTGGATCACCTGGTGCACCGGGATCTGGGCTTCCCTGCTGCGATGCAGGTGATGGAGGCGCTGAACTCCCGCATGGCGGACGGACAGTACAGGCTGGCCGAACTGAAGCCCGCGGACCTCGGCGCGGCCCATCAGGTGCGTCGGAAGTACGAGGGGCTGAGACTGGACCTCGCGGACGCGGTGGGCGTCGTCCTCGCCGACCGGTACAGGACCGACCGCATCTTCACCCTCGACCAGCGGGACTTCCGGGCCATCACCCCTCTGACGCCCGGCTTCACCGCGTTCCGCATCCTGCCCGTCGACGCCTGAGCCCGCGCCTACTCCGTGCGGTCGCCCTCGGCCTGCGAGGGTTCGGTCCGTGGAACGTCCGGGTGGACTTCGGAGGCCCGGCTGCCCCCGGCGGGTTCGTCGCGATCGCCCTCGGCCTGCGAGGGGGTGTGCGCGTACAGCCCGTCGTACTCATCGGTTGCCTTGGCGGATCCCATGGGCGGGCCCCCTTCCTCAGTTCCCTTCCATGGTCCCTCTGCGCGACGCGGCGCGCACCGCACCCATGCTGGCGCCGATGACCAGGGCGATGGCCAGGGCATCGGTCGTGGAGAGCGCCTGGTCGAGGATGAGGAAGCCCGCCGTGGCGGCGATGGCGGGTTCCAGACTCATCAGGATCGCGAAGGTGGGGGCGGGCAGACGGCGCAGGGCCATGAGTTCCAGGGTGTACGGGAGGACCGAGCTCAGTACGGCCACGGCCGCGCCCAGGGCCAGCGTGGAGGGCACCAGGAGTTTCGAGCCGGCCTCCATGATGCCGAGCGGGAGCGTGAGGACCGCCGCGACGACCATGGCCAGGGCCAGGCCGTCAGCCTGCGGGAAGCGGCGGCCGGTGCGTGCGCTGAAGATGATGTACGCCGCCCACATCGCGCCCGCCCCCAGGGCGTACGCCGCTCCGACCGGGTCCAGGCGGTCGAAGCCTCCGCCGCTGAGCAGGAAGACGCCGCCCAGGGCCAGGCCCGCCCAGACGAAGTTGACCAGGCGGCGGGACGCGACGACGGAGAGGACCAGGGGACCCAGCACCTCGAGGGTGACGGCGGCGCCCAGCGGGATGCGGTCGGCGGCCTGGTAGAAGAGCGTGTTCATGCCGCCCATCGCGATGCCGAACGCCACGACCGTGCCCCAGTCGGCCCGCGAGTGCCCGCGCAGCTTCGGGCGGCAGACGACCAGCAGGAGGAGGGCGGCGGCTGCCAGGCGCAGCGTGACCACGCCGAGTGCGCCCGCCTTCGGCATGAGCAGGACCGCGACCGCCGCGCCGAACTGCACGGAGAGCCCGCCCGCGACCACCAGCGCGACCGGCCCCAGAGCCGCCTTGCGGGCGGCGGAGCGGCCGCGGCCGGGCTCGTCGAGCGCGGACACCGCCTCCGGTACGGCGACGGCTGCGGCCGGCTCTGCGGCACTGCGCTGGTCGTTCACCTGGGAGACCTTTCAAAAGTTCAGTGAAGTGCACTAGCGGGTCCACAATAAAGCACTGCCCGCGCCGACCTCACTCCCTCACCGTAGAGACGCGCGCGCCTCGCGTGAAATGCCGATTGCGCTCCCGTTATGCTCCCCACGCATGAGCACAGGACAGGGCAGTGGCGAGGGCGGCGGACGCGGTGTCGAGCTCCGGCACCTCCGGGCCTTCCTCGCGATCGCGGAGGAGGGAAGCGTCACCCGGGCCGCCTCCAGGCTCCGGCTCACCCAGCCCGTCGTCTCCCGGACGCTCGCGGCCCTGGAGAGGCATCTGGGCGTCCGGCTCGTCGACCGCTCCACACACCATCTCGCCCTCACCGCCGAGGGCGTCCTCTTCCGGGACAAGGCCGCCGCCGCGGTCGGCGCCTTCGACGAGGCCGTCGACGCCGGACGGCTGCGCCACTGGCCGCTGCGGCTCGGGCACGCATGGTCGGCGTTCGGCCCCTACACCACACCCCTGCTGCGGACCTGGCAGCAGCGCCACCCGCAGACCCCGCTCGAACTGCTGCGGATCGACGACCGCACGGCCGGTCTGACCCGTGGCGAGGTCGACGCGGCGCTCCTGCGGGGGCCGGTGGACGCGCCGGGGCTCGTCACCGAGCTGCTGTTCACCGAGGACCGGGTCGCGGCCGTCGCCGCCGACGGTCCGCTCGCCGCCCGCCGGTCGCTGTCACTCGCCGATCTGGCCGGCGGTGCCGTCGTCCTGAACACGGTCTCCGGCACCACCACACTCGGCCTGTGGCCCCCGCACGCGCGGCCGGTCTCCACGCTCACCGTCGCCAACACCGACGACTGGCTCACCGCCATCGCCGCGGGACGCGGGGCGGGCGTCTCCGGGGCGTCCACCGCCGACATGCACCCGCACACCGGGGTCGCGTACCGGCCGCTGGACGACGCCCCGCCGCTGCCCGTCCTGCTGGCCAGGCGGGACGGCCCCGGCCACCCGGCCCTGCCGCACCTGGCCGCGCTCGCCCGGGAAATCGTCGAACGCGGGGAATGAAGCCCCGGTGGGCGGGAGTTGGCAGCTGAGCACAGTCCAACCCAACCGATCACCCGGGGGCACGTCATGTCGGACGAGGACGGGACCATCACCGTGCACGGCACGGTCGCGGACGGCTTCGAGAACGTACGGGAGGAGTTCGCCGCCGTACTCGCCGAGGACCACACCGAGCCGGGCGGCCAGCTCGCCGTCCACCACCACGGCCGCCGGGTGGTGGACCTGTGGGCCGGAGAGGGGATCGCCGGGGATTCGCTGCCTGCGGTGTACTCCTCCACCAAGGGCGCCGCGCACCTCGTGCTCGCCCTGCTCGTCCAGGACGGCGTCCTGGACCTGGAGCGGACGGTGGCGTCGTACTGGCCGGAGTTCGCCGCCGAGGGCAAGGGCGAGCTGACCCTGCGCGAGTTGGTCTCGCACCGCTCCGGGGTGGTCTGGGCGGACGGCGGACTCGGCGTCGCGGAGCTGGCCGACGACCGGATCATCGCCGAACGGCTGGCCGGCCAGCGGCCGTTCTGGGAGCCGGGGGCGGCCTACGGCTACCACGCGCTGGTGATCGGCGCCCTCACCGGTGAGGTCGTGCGCAGGGCCACCGGGCGGTCGGTCCAGGAGCTGTTCGAGGAGCGGGTACGCGCCCCGTACGGGCTGGACTTCCACCTGGGGCTGCCCGAGGCGCTCGAACCGCGGTACGTGGCCGTCCGGCCCGGCATACCCACGCCCGAGCAGGCCGCGGAGGCCGAGGCGAACCCCGTCGACCCGGAAGGTCTCATGGCGCTCGCGTTCGGCTGGACGTCGGACCCGCCGTTCGACCTGGTCGAGTTCGCCAACACCCGTGCCGTGCGCGCCCTCGGTCAGGCCTCGGCCGGCGGGGTGGCGTCGGCGCGCGGGCTGGCCGGGATGTACGCGGCGGCGATCTCCGAGGTGGACGGCCGGGCGCCTCTGCTCAAGCCGGACATGGTGGCCGAGGTCGGACGGGTGCGGTGGACGGGCGACGACATGGTGACCGGAGAGCCGAACCACTTCGCTCTCGGCTTCGAGGCGCCGCAGGTGCCCTACCCGTTCCTGGGCGAGGGGGCGTTCGGGCACTCGGGGGCCGCGGGGTCGCAGGCGTTCGCCGACCCGGTCCACGGTGTGGCCTACGGCTACACGCGTCGCCGGTTCGCGCTTCCGGGCGGGGCCGCTCCGGAGAACGTGCGGCTGGCCGCGGCGGTGATCCGGGCGGCGGACCGGGTGCGGGCAGGCGCATAGCGCGTGTGCGGTGCTGTGCGGTGCTGTGTTCCGGCCGGTCCGGTGTGGGCGGGCCCCCTGCACATACATGCGGCCCGGACCCGCGCACCCGGTCCGTCCCGGGGCTCCGGACGGGCTGGACTGCGCGGGGGCGGGCCGCTGTGGGTTACTTGGCGCAGACCGCCTTGTCCGCCTGCACCTGCTGGATGTCCTCCGGAGCCTTCTGCGGGGCCGCGAGCGGGGTGCCCGCTTCCTTGAAGTCCGGGCCCAAGGTCAGCACCATCGGATCCGTCGCGCCGGCGTCCGTCGTCGTCGGCTTCAGGGCGGAGGCCGACAGGCCCATCAGGTCGGCCAGCCGGCGTGCCTGGTCCGCCTGGTTGGGGGCGTAGACCAGCTGGGTCTTCGCCACCTTCTCGGGTGCGTTGGCCTGGTTGGCGGACTTGAGTACGCCCTCTTCGTTCTGCAGCCAGTCCAGCGCTTCCTGCGCGGATCCTGCCGGGGCTCCGCCGTTGAAGACGTCGACCCGGACGTCCGCCGGGTCGGCCATCTCGCCCTTGAGCTTGGCGGCGTCCTTGGCCTTGGCGGCGGCCTTCTCCTGCTTCTCCACCGCGGTGAAGGAGACGTCCTCGCGCATCATCGAGAACACCTGCGGAGCCTTCGACGTGTCGAGGATCACGGTGGCCTTGTCGTCCGGGTTGTCCAGCACGGGCACCGTGGTGAAGGTGATGTTCTTCGGGTCGACCGAGGCCAGCTCCATGCCCAGTTTCCGCAGCTGGTTGATGTCGTCGATCGTGTCGTCGACGGTGAGCGCCTTGGTGGCCGCGTCGGCGAGGGTCCACATCTTGCTGGGGCTGGTCAGGGTGTCGTTGGACTTCAGCTTGCGCATGAGCGAACCGAGGAACTGCTGCTGGAGCTCGATACGGCTCAGGTCGCTGCCGAAGCCGACGGAGTACCGGGTGCGCAGGAAGGACAACGCCTCCTCGCCCTGAAGGGTGTGTTCGCCCTTCGTGAGGTTCAGGTGGGACTTCTCGTCCTTGATGTCCTTGGCGAGGCAGATGTCCACGCCGTCGACGGCGGCGGTCAGCGTCTTGACCGCGTTGAAGTCGGCCACCATGAAGTGGTCGACCTTCATGCCGGTGAGCTTCGTGACCGTGCGCATGGTGCAGCTGGGCGTCCGGTCGGACTGCCCGAGGCTCGTGTTGAAGCGGGATCCGTCGACCCCGGTCCCGGGGATGTCCTTCTTCGAGCCGTCGCTCTGCTCCGTCGGACAGTCGGGGATGGTGGTTATCAGGTCGCGCGGAATGCTCAGTGCGGTGGCGTTCGTACGGTCCTTGGAGACGTGGAAGAGGATCGTCGTGTCGGCGTGGCCGACGCTCTCCTTGTCGCCGTAGCCCTCGTTGCCCGCGCCGGTCCGCTTGTCGGTCCCGATCACCAGGATGTTGATGGCCCGGTCCTTGCTGAAGCCGCCGGTCCCGGCCCCGTCGCTGGAGACGGACGAGATGTTGCCGTTGAAGTGCTGGTACACGAGGTAGCCCGCGGTGCCGACGCCGACCAGCAGGAACGCCAGCACGCCGCCCGTCCAGACCAGTGCCTTCTTCTTGGTGGACTTCTTCGGCTTCGGCCTGCGGCGCCCCGTCGACGGTCCGGCAGCCCGGCCCGCGGCGCGACCGCCCGGCTGCCTCGCGTCGTCCCGGTCCCCGCGGCCGGACCTGCGTCCGCCACGCTGCCCGGGTACGGAGGTCCGCGCCTCGTCCGGCGGTGTCGCCGGGCCGGAGCGGCGGCGCGGGGAGGGCGCGGATGCGGCGCCTCCGGATGTGCCGCTTCCGGATCTGCTGCTCCTGGGGGAAGCCGGTGCGGCTGATCGCCCTTTGGAGGGGGTCAGTCGCAGTTCGTAATCACCGGTGTCCGGGTTGAGTACCCACTGGTCTGCGGGGTCGATGCCCTCGTCCCGCCCACGGCCTTGCGCGTCCACGGTTGCCTGCGTCCTCCGTCGGGGCCCACGCGGCGCCTCCCCCTCAAGGCGCTCGGTGTGTCTTGCGGCAGTGCGCCCGACCTGGCAGGTCGGCTGCACCGGAGCGCTCACACTAGCCGCCCGTTCGCCTGCGAGCGACGATCGTGACAAATCAAGCTCCACAGGGGGGACATACCGCCACATTCGCCACCACTTCCCCACCCGTCACACCGATTCATCCGGTGCACGAGGCCGAGAGCGCTCGGGCGAGGCACCTTCCGAATCAGATTTCAAACAGAAGTGACCACAAGGAATCCCCAAACAACTCGTCAATTCTCCTATAGTTGCCGTGACTTGATCAGGAACAATCAGCTCCAGTTGTGGCTCTTTCACCACAGCCACACCGAAGCGTCCGTATTGTCCCTGCCCCCCGAACCGTCCGCCCCGAGGACTCCGATTGCGCCCTTCACTCCGGCCAACCGCACTCGCCCTGCTGATCTCGGCAGCCGTCACCGGTTCCCTGTGCCTGTGGGCGGCCGCCGCCTCACCCACCTCGGTACGGACCCCAGTCATCTGGGGGGCGAGCGCCGCTGCCGTGCTGCTGTGCGCCGCGACGACCGTCACGGTCCGTACGCTCGCCGCCGCGCGCAACCTGCGCGCCCTGCGGGCCGCCGACGCCGAACGCTTCACCGCCGAGACCTCCCGCCTCGTCTCGACCTCCGCATCGGAGGCCCAGCGCTTCACCGCGGAGACCGCCCGCATCAGAGCCGCGGCCGCCGCCGAGACCGCCCGGGTCACCCATGAGGCGCACGACCGGGTCGACCGGGTCACCGCCGACGCCTCCGACCAGAGCGCCCGCCTCACCGCCGAGGCCGAGCGGCTCACCGCCCGTGCCCGGCGCAGTGAGACCGAGCGCTCGGCGGCGATCGCCGCCTGCGCCAACGCCGCCGGCCGCATGCAGGCCCTGGCCACGAGCATGCTGGCCGACCTGCGCGAGATGGAACACCGCCACACCGCCGAGGACGTCCTCGGCGATCTGCTGCACCTGGACCACCGCACCGCCCAGGCGGGCCGCCTCGCCGACTCCATCGCCGTGCTCACCGGCGCGCGCTCCGGGCGCCGCTGGGCGAAGCCGATCGTCATGGAGTCGATCCTGCGCGGCGCGATGGGCCGGATCGGCAGCTACCAGCGCATCCGCCTGCACTCCACGAGTGACGTCGCGATCGCCGGCCACGCCGCCGAAGGCGTCATGCACGCTCTCGCGGAACTCCTCGACAACGCCACCAACTTCTCGCCGCCCACGGCGGAAGTGCACGTGTACGTCGAGGAGGTCCCGGCCGGCATCGTCGTCACCGTCGAGGACAGCGGTCTGGTGATGAGCGACGTGCAGCTGCGCCGCGCGGAGCGTGCCGTGTCCGCCGAGGACCAGGACCTGACGGGCCTGTCCGGCACCCGGCTCGGCCTCGCCGTCGTCGGCCGGCTGGCCCGCAAGCACGGCCTCACCGTCTCCTTCCGGCCGTCCGCGCGCGGCGGCACGGGCGCACTGATGATGCTGCCGCAGGAGCTCATCTCCCGTACGCCCGCGCCCGCGCCCGTACCGGCCCCCGTGCCCGCCGGCCGCCCCGAGCCGGAGCCCGACCACGCAACGGCCACGACGCCGTCCGCCGCCCCCGCGGCGGACGCGCGGGACCAGGGCTCCCCCGAGCCCGTGCCCGCGTCCTCGGTGGATTCCGAGTCCGAGTCCACCGGTGCAGTCCCCCAGTTCGGTGACAGCGGCCTGCCCAAACGCCGGCGGGGCCGCACCCTGGCCGCCGCCGAATCCCGTACCGGCAATGCCACCCCCGGCGGAGCCGATTCCCCCAGGCCCCGTACCACCGACGTGAAGGTCCAGGCAGCACGCTTCAGCACCTTCAGCCAGGCGGTACGAGCCAACTCCCCGCACCCGGAAGGCAACACCCGATGACCGCGACCACCGACGAGAAGCTCAACTGGCTGCTGGAGGGGCTGCTCGACCGCACGCCCGGCGCCCGGCACGCCCTCGTCCTGTCCCGGGACGGCCTCAAGCTGTGCCGTACCCCCGAGCTCTCCGTCGACCAGGCCGATCAGCTGGCCGCGATCTCCGCCGGTATCCAGAGCCTGTCGCACGGAGCGTCCATCGAGTTCGGTGACGGCACGGGTGGCGTGCGGTCCGCGATGGCCGAGTTCTACGGCGGTGTGCTGTTCATCGTCGAGGCGGGCGCCGGCGCCCATCTCGCGGTCGTGGCCGCCGAGGAGTCCGATGTCGGCCTCGTCGGCCACAACATGAGCGAACTCGTCGAGCAGCTCGGCGAGTACCTCGTCGCCCCGCCCCGCACTCCCGCAGAAGTGGTGGACGACGCAGCGGCCACGGCCGCGGAAACCGCGGACGTATGACGTCGGCGCCGCGCCCCCGCCCCGGACGCGACGACGACCCGGACCGGCTGTACACCCTCACCGGTGGCCGCAGCCGGTCCGACTCGGCCGCGTTCGACCTCGTGACGCTCGTGGTCGCCGAGTGCGACCCGAACCCCGGTATGCAGTCGGAGCACGTCGCGATCCTGCGGATGTGCCGGCGCCCCACCGCGGTCGTCGAAATCTCGGCAACCCTGAGCCTGCCCGTCAGCATCGTCCGCATCATGCTCTGCGACCTGCTCGACACCGGCCGGATCAGCGCCCGCCATCCCCGTACTGCCCGTGTCGAGGACCGGTTCCCCGACACCGACACCCTGGAACAGGTGCTCGTTGGACTCCGCAACCTCTGACCGTGCCGCCCTGCAGGCGACAGCCGACAACGGACTGAAGATCGTCGTTGTGGGCGGCTTCGGGGTCGGCAAGACCACCATGGTCCGTTCCGTGAGCGAGATCCGTCCGCTCAACACCGAAGAGACCATGACCCGCGCGGGCGAGGCCGTCGACCACCTCGACGGTGTGCAGTCCAAGACGTCCACCACGGTCGCTTTCGACTTCGGCCGGATCACGCTCGACGCGCGCTCGGTCCTCTACCTCTTCGGCGCACCCGGACAGGAACGCTTCTGGTTCCTGTGGGACCGCCTCTTCTCCGGGACCCTGGGTGCCGTCGTACTCGTCGACACCCGGCGGCTCGCCGACTCCTGGTACGCGATCGACCGGCTGGAGCACCACGGCACGCCGTTCATCGTCGCGTGCAACGACTTCGGCGGCCCGCTGCACACCGAGCAGCAGATCCGCGAGGCGCTGGACCTCTCCCCCGACGTTCCGCTCGTCGAGTGCGACGCCCGGGACCGTTCCTCCAGCAAGTACGTCCTGATCACGCTCGTAGAACACCTCCACGCACTCTCCGTCGCCCGTTCCCGGACCGCCGAGGCGGCCCTGGCAGGAAGCACGGCTTCGCCGGCGGCCGCAAAGACCCCGGAGCCCACGCTGTGACCCAGTGCCCCGTGTCCCATGGTTCCGTCCCGCTGTCCGGAGAGCGGTTCCAGACCGATCCCGTGCGGCTGTACCGGGACATGCGGCGCGACCACGGCGCCGTGGCGCCGGTCGTGCTCGACGGCGACGTACCCGCCTGGCTGATCCTCGGCTACCGCGAGCTGCACCAGGTCACCACCGACCCGGTGCTCTTCAGCCGGGACTCCGAACTGTGGAACCAGTGGGAGAACATCCCCGACACCTGGCCGCTGCTCCCGATGATCGGCCGCAAGCAGCCCTCGATCCTCTACACGGTCGGCGAACGGCACAGCGTCCGGGCCGCGATGATCAGCAACGCGCTGGAGGGCGTGGACCCGTTCGCGCTGAAGCGGTACGCGGAGGAGTTCTCCGACGGCCTCATCGACCGGTTCTGCTCCACCGGCCGGACCGACATCATCGCCGACTACGCCATGCTGCTCCCGTCGCTGGTCCTCACGAAGCTCTACGGCTTCAGCACCGAGGCCGGCCCCGCCCTCGTCGGCGCGCTCAACGACATGATCGACGGCCGTGAGCGGGCCCTCGCCGGCCAGCAGCTCCTCGGTGCGTCCATGTTCCAGCTCCTGGCCGACAAGCACGCCGAGCCCGGCGACGACGTCGCGACCAGGATGCTGAACGATCCCGGCGGCTTCACCGACGAGGAGGTCGCGCAGGACCTCATGGTCATGATGGCGGCGGGCCACCAGGCGACCGCCGACTGGATGGGCAACTCGCTGCGGCTGATGCTGACCGACGACCGCTTCGCCGCGTCGCTGTCCGGCGGCCGGCACAGCGTCGCCGAGGCCATGAACGAGGTGCTCTGGGAGGACACCCCCACCCAGAACGTGGCGGGCCGCTGGGCCTCCCGCGACACCCACCTCGGCGGGCGTCACATCCGCTCCGGCGACCTGCTGCTCCTCGGCATCGCCGCCGCGAACGGCGACCCGCAGATACGCACCGACGGCTCCATGCTCACCGGCGGCAACAACGCCTTCCTCTCGTTCGGCCACGGCGAGCACCGCTGCCCCTTCCCCGCGCAGGAGACGGCCGAGGTCATCGCCCGTACGGGGATCGAGGTGCTCCTGGACCGGCTTCCGGACGTGGACCTCGCCGTCCCCGCGGACCAGCTCACCCGGCGCCCGTCCCCGTGGCTGCGTGGGCTGACGGACCTGCCGGTGCAGTTCACGCCCACTCCCGCCCTTGGAGGCCAGAAATGACCCGGATCGTCCTCGATCCCTTTGTCGCCGACCTCGATTCGGAGAGCTCGGCGCTGCGTGCCGCCGGCCCGCTCGCCGAGGTGGAGCTGCCCGGCGGGGTGCACTGCTACGCGGTGACGCATCACGCCGAGGCGCGCCAGCTGCTCACCGACAGCCGTGTGGTCAAGGACATCAACGTCTGGAACGCGTGGCAGCGCGGCGAGATACCGATGGACTGGCCGCTGATCGGCCTCGCCAACCCGGGCCGCTCGATGCTCACGGTGGACGGCACCGAGCACCGCAGGCTGCGTGCCCTCGTCGCGCAGGCGCTGACCGTGAAGCGGGTGGAGCGGCTGCGGGCGGGCATCGAGGCGCTGACGAACGCGAGTCTGGACCGGCTGGCCGCGCTGCCGAAGGGTGAGCCCGTCGACCTGAAGGCGGAGTTCGCCTACCCCCTTCCGATGAACGTCATCAGCGAGCTGATGGGCGTGGACGCGGCCGACCACCCCCGCCTCAAGGAGCTGTTCGAGAAGTTCTTCTCGACGCAGACGCCGCCGGAGGAGGTCCCGCAGATGATGGCGGACCTCGGCGCCCTGTTCACGAAGATCGTCGACGACAAGCGGGCGAACCCGGGCGACGATCTGACGAGCGCCCTGATCGCGGCCTCCGAGGAGGGCGACCACCTCACCAACGAGGAGATCGTCAACACCCTGCAGCTGATCATCGCGGCCGGTCACGAGACCACGATCAGCCTGGTCGTCAACGTCGTCGAGGCGCTCCAGACGCACCCCGAGCAGCGCAAGCGGGTGCTGAGCGGGGAGATCCCGTGGGAGAACGTGATCGAGGAGACCCTGCGCTGGAACACACCCACCTCGCACGTCCTGATCCGGTTCGCCACGGAGGACGTCCAGGTCGGGGACAAGGTGCTCCCCAAGGGTGAGGCGCTGATCGTGTCCTTCGGCGCGCTGGGCCGGGACGAGGAGCAGTACGGGCCGACCGCGGGTGACTTCGACGCCACCCGCTCCCCGAACCGCCACATCGCGTTCGGCCACGGCCCGCACGTCTGCCCGGGTGCGGCGCTGTCCCGGCTGGAGGCCGGGGTGGCACTCCCGGCGCTGTACGAGCGCTTCCCCGACCTGGACCTCGCGGTACCGGCCTCGGAGCTCCGCAACAAGCCGATCGTGACCCAGAACGACCTGTACGAGCTCCCGGTCGACCTGGGCTGATCTTTCCCCACCGCATCGGCCGTCCACGGGCCGGAGCGTGCGTCTCATCCGACGGACACGGTCCCTGGCCGTGTCCCCGAGGGACTACGCTCCGGATCGTGGCCGATATCAAGATTCCCGCTGACATCAAGCCCGCCGACGGACGTTTCGGCGCCGGACCCTCCAAGGTGCGGACGGAGGCGGTCGACGCGCTGGCCGCCACCGGCACCTCTCTGCTCGGTACGTCCCATCGCCAGGCCCCGGTCAAGAACCTGGTCGGCGAGGTACGCGACGGCGTACGCAGCCTCTTCTCCCTCCCCGAGGGGTACGAGGTCATCCTGGGCAACGGCGGCTCCACCGCCTTCTGGGACGTGGCGACGCACGGGCTCATCGAGAACAAGTCCCAGCACCTGAACTTCGGCGAGTTCTCGTCGAAGTTCGCGAAGGCGGCCAAGCTCGCCCCGTGGCTGGCCGACCCCACGGTCATCGCCTCCGACCCGGGCACCCACCCGGACCCGAAGGCCGAAGCGGGCGTCGACGTCTACGCGTTCACCCACAACGAGACCTCCACCGGTGTCGCAGCCCCCATCGTGCGGGTCGCGGGCGCCGACGAGGGTTCACTCGTCCTGGTGGATGCCACCTCCGGTGCGGGCGGCCTGCCGGTCGACATCACCCAGACGGACGTCTACTACTTCGCCCCGCAGAAGTCCTTCGCCTCCGACGGCGGCCTGTGGATCGGTGTGTTCTCCCCGGCGGCCCTGGAGCGCGCCGCGCGTATCCACGCCTCCGGCCGGCACGTCCCGGAGTTCTTCTCGCTGCCGACGGCGATCGACAACTCCCTGAAGAACCAGACGTACAACACCCCGGCGCTCGCCACCCTCTTCCTGCTGAACGAGCAGCTGAAGTGGATGAACACGCAGGGCGGCCTTGACTTCACCACCGGCCGCACGGCCGCGTCCTCGCAGAACCTGTACGGCTGGGCCGAGGAGTCCAAGTACGCGACGCCGTTCGTCACCGACCCCGCGAAGCGCTCGCAGGTCATCGGCACGATCGACTTCGCGGACGAGATCGACGCGTCCGCGGTCGCCAAGGTGCTGCGCGCCAACGGGATCGTCGACACGGAGCCGTACCGCAAGCTGGGCCGCAACCAGCTGCGCGTGGCGATGTTCCCGGCGATCGACCCGGCGGACGTCCAGGCGCTGACGGCCTGCATCGACTACGTGATCGAGAAGCTGTAGCGGTTACGCGTACGAGACGGCCCTGCACCCCTCACGGGTGCAGGGCCGTTTCTGCTTCACTCGACCGGGTGGCGCACCGCCTGCGGGACGAACCGGGGCGCACCGCCCTACGATGATGGTCTCGACACCAGCCATCCCAGGAGGCCCGCAATGTCTGCATCAGCAGTCGAGCACCCCTGTGACGATGAGCCGGAACCCATGCTCGTGACGGCGAACCACCTCATGGGGCAGCTTCCGGGTTATCGCGTCGAGATCATCGGAGGCGTCATCACCGTGGCCCCACCCCCGGACGGCCCGCACGCCCGTGCTCTGACCAAGCTCATGCGGCCCTTTATCGCGGCCGGACTCGACGACGGGGAGACAGAGGTCCTCCAGGCCATCGGCCTGTGGCTTCCCGGCGGCCCCGAGGACTACGCCATTCCGGACCTGGCCGTCGTCGACTCCGATTTCGACGAGCACCTGATCGAGAACAACTGTTACGACCCTGCGGTGTTCCGCCTCGTACTGGAGGTGACCTCCAGCAATTACAACAACGACCTGCGCAACAAGGTCACCTCCTACGCCGAGGCGAAGGTCCCGGTGTATGTGATCGTCGACCGCAGGCACGGCCGGGTCCACGTCCTGACCGAGCCGGTCGCCGGCGGGTACGACCAGCACCGGGTCTACGCCCCCGGCCAGACGGTCACGCTGCCGGAGTCGATCGGCGCCGAGGTGACGCTCGAAGTGGCCGCTCTGGTGAAGGCCGGAAGCCCTCGCGCATAACACCTACACGTTCCGGGTTCCTGTCACGACCTGGGCTTGCGGGCCAGCAGGAACGCCTGCGGTGTCGGCTCGGGGAAGTCGCTCTCCTCGTCGATCTCCCGCACCGTCCGGGCCTTCATCGTCAGTCCCGCCCGCGTCAGCAGCCCGGCCATCCGCTCGGGTTCGCGGCGGATGAAGTCGAGCTGGATGTCGCGCCCCCACGCGTCCGTCCTGCGCACCACCTCCTCGCCCACCTGGAACCCCAGCAGGAGGTGACCGCCCGGGGCGAGGACCCGGTGGAACTCCGCGAAGGCCTGCGGCAGTTGCTCATCCGGTACGTGGATCGTGGAGTACCAGGCCAGCAGCCCGCCCAGACCGCCGTCCGGCAGGTCCAGGCCGAGCATCGATCCCTCCTCGAACCGCAGGCCCGGGTAGAACCGCCGAGCCACCGCCAGCATGCCCGGGGACAGGTCGATGCCGAACGCGTCGACGCCCAGGGCGTGCAGATGCTCCGTCACCCGCCCTGTACCGCAGCCCACGTCGGCGACGGGCCCACCGCCCCCGGCGATGACGAGTTCGGCGAAGCCCGCCAGTACGCCCCGGTCGATGGGCTTGTCGGCGAGCTCGTCCTGGAAGTGCGCGGCGTAGTCATCGGCGAAGGCGTCGTACGACGCGCGGGTGGTCTGCACGAAGGCCGGTTCGGTCATGGCCGGACACCCTACTCCGCGGGGCGAACGGCGTCAGGGGGACAGTGCGACGCCCAGGGAGTCGGCGCCCATCACCTTCGGGGCGCCCTTCTCGTAGAAGACGTCGAGTTCCGTCACCTTGAATCCGCCGGTCGTCAGCAGGTCGACGATCGGCCGGGTGAGGTGGCATCCGCCGAAGAGCCGTTGCTCCATCGGGTCGAGACGCCGTTGCCAGCGGCGGACGTTCTCGTCCTCCTCCGGGGCGAGTCCGTGCTCCACGAAGTGCAGTGTCCCGCCGGGTCGGAGGACGCGCCGCACCTCGCGCAGGGCGGCAGCGGCGTCGGGGATGGTGCACAGCGTCCAGGTGGAGAGAGCGGTGTCGAAACTGTCGTCCCCGAACGGCAGCGCCTGACCGTCCAGCCCGGCGCGCCGCACGGGGACACCTGCCGCCCTGCGGCGTTTTGCGGCGAGCCGCCATCCGACTCCGGAGGGCTCGATCGCGGCCACGCCTGCGACGGCCGCCGGGTAGAAGGGGATGTTGTGGCCCGAGCCGAAGCCGATCTCGACGACGCTGCCCCGCAGGCCCTCACAGACGCGATGCCGCAGGGGTGCGGCTGTCTTCATCCCACAGGCGACGTTGACGATCCGCGGCACGACCTGCTCCACGTAGAAGCCCATCGTGACCTCCGTGTCTCTTCTCCAGGATGGCACCGGGGCAGCCCGGACGCACCGACACGGGCGGCTCACTCCGCCTGTTCGCCCCGCCGGGCAGCCTCGTCGGAGAGTTCCAGGCGCCACCGCACCTCGCCGTCCTCCCACTCCTCGGTGGGCGCCAGGCCCGCCCCCGCCGCCACAGCGGCGGACGCGGCGTGGTCCGGGTGGATGTGGGCCACAACGGTGCGTGCGCCGCACCCGCCCAGGTGCTCGACCAGGCCCGTCGCGGCCTCCTTCGCGTAACCGAGGCCCTGCCACCCCGTCCCCACCACCCAGGCGATCTCGGCCCGCGAACCGCGCACCGTCGCCTGTACGTAGCCGGCCAGGCGCCCGTCGGTACGCACCCGGAGCACCCAGTTCCACCACAGCTCGGCGGGGTCCGGGGAGCCGGCGCTCTGGCGGGCGTAGCGGGCGCGCAGGGTGTCCGGGTCCTCCGGGGTGCCGCCCGTGTACGTGTGGAGGGCGGGGTCGGCGAGGACGGCCTTCATCTCGTCCGCGTACGAGACATCGAGCGGCAGCGCGTCGAGGCGGCTGGTCGAGAAGGGGTCGGGCCCGTAGTCCGGCATGGGGCCCGACCCTACGCGGGCCCCGTGCCGGCCGGTCAGCGGCTGAGCCGCTGGAACCTGCGTACCGCCAGTGGCAGGAACACCAGCGTGATCACCAGCGGCCACACCATCGCCATCAGCAGCGCGTGCTCCTCGACCCATGTGCCGCCGCTCGCCACCGGGTTGCCGAACAGTTCCCGGGAGGCGGTCACCGTCGAGGACACCGGGTTCCACGCGGCGACCGTGCCCAGCCAGCCCGGCATCAGCGAGGGGGCGACCAGGGCGCTGGAGATCATCGTGACGGGGAAGGCGATGGCGTACAGGCCGCCCGCCGACTCCGCGTCGGGCACGAGCAGCCCCAGCCAGACGCCCACCCAGATCAGGCTGAAGCGCAGCAGCAGAAGCAGTCCGAACGCGCCCACGGCCTCCCACGGGCTGCCGCCCGCACGCCAGCCGATCGCCAGTGCGGTGAGGGCCAGGATCGTCAGCTCGGCGCAGGCCACCACCAGGTCGGCGACCCCGCGTCCGGCGGAGACGGCGGACGGGGCCATCGGCATCGAGCGGAAGCGGTCGATGACGCCCTTGCCGGCGTCGGTGACGACGGCCATCGCGGTGTTCATGAAGCCCATGGTCATGGTCGTGGCGAACATGCCGGGCATCAGGAACTCACGGTAGTCGCCGCCACCGGGCACCTTCATGGCGCTGCCGAAGACATACCCGTACAGCAGGACGGAGATGATGGGGAAGCCGAGCTGCCAGATGATGGCGATGGGCTGGCGCCGGTAGTGGGTGAGGCTGCGCCGGGTGACGTTCCAGCTGTCGGCGAGCGCCCAGTAGGCCCGGTTCCGCTCGCGGCCGGGGCGGGCGTGCAGTTCGAGCGCGGTCATGCCGCGACCTCCATCGTCGTGTCGTCGCCGGTCTCCGCCGCTGCCCCGCGTCCCGTCAGGCGCAGGAACACGTCGTCCAGGCTGGGCCTGCGCAGCCCGATGTCCTCGACCACGATCCCTTCGTCCTGGAGGGCCCGCGCCACTTCGGTGAGTGCGGCCACCCGGTCCGCGACCTGGGCGTGCACCCGGCGGTCCGTCTCCTCGGTCACGACCAGCCCGCCGTCTGCCACCCGGTCCACGGCCTTGACCACGGCCGGGAGGTCGGCCGGCTCGGCGGCGACGACTTCGATCCGGTCGCCGCCGACCCGGTTCTTCAGCCCGTCCGGGCTGTCGTCGGCGATGGACCGGCCCCGGTCGATGACGGTGATGTGCGAGGCGAGCTTGTCGGCCTCGTCCAGGTACTGCGTGGTCAGCAGGACGGTCGTACCGCCGGCCACCAGCGCCCGTACCGCATCCCACACCTCGCCCCGGCTGCGCGGGTCGAGCCCGGTCGTCGGCTCGTCCAGGAACAGCACCGTGGGCGCGAGGATCATCGAGGCGGCCAGGTCGAGCCGCCGCCGCATGCCTCCGCTGTAGGCCTTGACGCCTTGGTCGGCGGCGTCCACGAGGTCGAACTGCTCCAGGAGTTCGCCGGCCCGCTGCCGCGCCCCACTGCCGCCCAGGTGGAAGAGGCGGCCGAACATCTCCAGGTTCTGCCGGCCGGTGAGCACCTCGTCGACGGCGGCGTACTGCCCGGTGAGCCCGATCCTGCTCCGTACGCGCCGGGGCTCGCGCGCCACGTCCAGGCCGGCGACCTCGGCCCGGCCCCCGTCGAACCTCAGGAGGGTGGCGAGCACCCTGACGGCGGTGGTCTTGCCGGCCCCGTTCGGCCCGAGCAGGCCGTGGACGGTGCCCGGGCGGACGGCCAGGTCGAATCCGTCGAGCGCCCTCTTCTCCGCCACCCCCTTCTTCGCCCCGTAGCGCTTCACGACCCCTTCGGCCAGCACGGCGTATCCGGACGCGGACATGGCTCACTCCCCTCACCACAAAGAACTGAGTACGGCGTACCCAGATGAGAGTACACCGTACCCAGTTCCTGTTCAGGGGATTACCCTGAGTCCATGACGAAGAGCGGACCGGCAGCGGCGGCAGACGGCACGACCACCGGAAGCGGCGACATCGGACGCAGCCTCGAGCTCCTGTGGGGCACCGGCGAACGCTCCAGCCGCGGCCCCAAGCCGGGACTCACTCTCGACCGGATCGTCGCCGCCGCCGTCGAGGTCGCCGACGCGGACGGCCTCGCGGCCCTCTCGATGCGCCGGCTCTCCACCGAGCTCGGCACCGGCACGATGTCGCTCTACCGGTACGTCCCCGGCAAGGCCGAACTGCTCGACCTCATGCTCGACCGGGTCCTCGGCGAACCGCTCTCGGCGGACGCCTCACAGGTGCCGTCCGACTGGCGGGCGGCCGTCGACTCGATGGCCCACACCTACCGGGCCAACCTCCGCACCCACCCCTGGCTCCTCAAGATCAACCAAGCCCGCACGGTCCTCGGCCCCAGCGCCCTGCGCGGCCTGGAACTCGCCCTGACCGGACTCAGGGGCATGGGCCTGCGCGACCCCGAGCTGATCGGCGTGATCATCACGGTCAACAGCTTCGTCGAGGGCCTCGCCCGGACGGAGAACCACGCGACGGAGGCGGCCCGGCAGACGGGCCTCAGCGACGCGGCCTTCTGGGAGGGCCAGCGCCCCTACCTGGAGCGGGCGATGCTCAGCGGCGAGTACCCGTACATGGCCGCACTGTCCGAGGACGCGTTCGGGGCCGACTTCGATCACTTCGCCTTCGGCCTCGGCCGCCTCATCGACGGCTTCGAAGTCCTTGTGGAGCAGCGCGCACGCGGATGACACGGCGCCCGATCCGTGGACCATGGGACATATGGACACGATCCGCGAGCTGAAGCCCTTCGTGAAGCAGTACACCGTCCTGCTGAGCAGCCGCAGGCCGGACGGATCGCCTGCCCGGACACCCGTCAGCATCGCCGTCGAGGGCGACCACGCCTACATCCGTACGTTCTCCTCGGCGTGGAAGGTCGACCGGATGCGCAACCACCCGGTGGTGGAGATCGCCCCGTGCACCGTGCGGGGAGTGCCGACGGGGTCGCCGGTCACCGCCTCCGCGCGCCTCCTCGCCCAGGGGTCGAAGGAGAACACCCACGCCGCCCGGACCCTGTCCCGCAAGTACCCTGCGCTGCACGGCGTGTTCGTCCCCCTCGCCCACCGGCTGAAGAGGGACCGGACACTGCACTACGAGCTCCGCCCACTCACGCCGGAGTACTGAACGGTCCCTCGCGCCCCCTATCCGCGCCGCCGCTTGAAGCCGAACACGGCCAGCGCGATGACCGCGAGCACCACGGCTCCCCCGGTCACGGTGCCCTTCCCGCTCCCGTCACCGGTCCCGCCGCCTCCCGCGCCGGAGGAGGACCCGCCGTCCCGGGAGGGCGCCTTGCTCCCGCCCCCGCCGTTCCCGCCGCCCTCGACGTCGACCCGCACCACTTCGCTCCGCTCCCCCTCGGAGCCGAACATCATCGCGGAGCCGTCCGCCGTGTACGTCACCGACTCGGACTGCCCCTGGAGCGGCACGCTCACCGCGTGGTCCTCACCGAGCCTGCCCCCCTCGAAGGCGTACGCCCTGGTGCTGAAGTACGAGCGCAGGACCAGCTCCCGCCCGTCCGGCGAGAACGCCCCGTCCGTCACCCACGGCACCTCGCCGACCCGCCGGAACACGTTGGCCCCGCCGGTCGACAGCTTCGCGGGCCCTTCGTAGAGCCCGCCGCCGTCCTCGTTCTTCGACGCGATGTAGACCCTGCCCGTCTTCGGGTGGACCATCAGCGCCTCGGCGTTGCGGGCCCCGTCGGCGTACTTCACGTCGAACTGGGTGGCCCGCACGGTGGCGTCCGCGAGCCGCTTCGGCTCGGGGAAGCGGTAGATCCAGACGTGGTCCCAGGACCCGTCGAGGTTGTCGCCGATGTCACCGACGTACAGGTTCCCGTCCGGCCCGAGCGAGATCGCCTCCACGTCGCGGGGCGCCCCCACCCCCTGCATGGTGATCCTCGCGACGGTCTTCCCGGTCCGGGAGTCGACGGCGTAGACGTACGGCCCGTCCTCGCTGTCGTTGTGCGTCCAGTAGATGCCCGGGTGGGCGCGGCTGGCGGCGAGGCCGCTCGACTCGGTGATCCGGGAGTCCTCGATCGTGAAGGTCCGATCGGCCCCGTCCCCGTCGTCCGCCACAGCGGGCGCCGCACCCGTGAGGAACAGGAGGGTGGCGGCGGCGGAAACAGTCAGCAGCGATCTCATGGCACAAGTGTCCACTGTCACGTCGCAGGCGGGAGCGGTGATCCGCCATGATGTCGCCATGCGTTTTCTCTTCGTCGGTGACTCGATGACCATCGGCAGCGCCGGCGACTTCACCTGGCGCTACCGCATGTGGCAGCACCTCGAAGCGACCCTCGGCGACGGCGGCTACACGATCACCGGCCCGCGCACCGAGCTGCACGACATCGGGGCGAACGCCCCGGGCTCCTCCGCGTACGGTGATCCGGCCTTCCCCGATCATGCCCGGCGGCACCTGGCAGGCTGGGGCGAGGGCTGGCTCCACATGGCCCCGGTCATCGCGGACACGGTCACGGCTGCCCGCGCCGACGTCCTGCTCGTCTCGCTGGGCCTGATAGACCTCGGCTTCTACACGGACAGCGGGCAGACGGCCCAGAACGTACGGGCGTTCATCGCCGCGGCCCGCACGGCGAACCCGCACATCAAGATGGTCCTGCTTCCCGTGATACCGAACATACGGGCCGAGTCCGACGCCCCCTTCGCCGCCGAGTGCGACCGCTTCAACCTGCTTCTCGGGAAGGCCGTCGCCGACCTCGACAACCCGTCGTCCCCGATCCTGCTGGCCTCGGCCCCGGCGGGCTACGACATCCACACGGACACGTACGACGGCACCCACCCCGGCCCCACCGGCGAGCACAGGCTGGCCGGAGCTTTCGCGGACGTGATGCACCAGGCCTGGGGCGTGGGCGGACCGTACGCGGGAGCCCTGACCCCGGCCTGAGCCGCGGGCATCGGGACGGAACCGGACCGGTGATCACTGCGTCGTCGTATCGAGTGACGCCGTGCCGTCCGGCCACAGCGTGAGGATGCCGACGAAACCGGGTGGGCGGGGCGATGTCGAAGCCGGAGAGCAGCAAGGCGCCATGGGGTCGGACCCGAGGGCGGGTCCTCGGGCTGCTCGCCGTCCTGGTCGCCCTCCTCCTGGTCTTCCACTCCGTGGTCCCCCAACTGCCCGGCCACGCGGGCAGTCTTCTCGAAACGTTCCTGCCCTGGCTGGGCCTGGCCGTCCCCGTCCTGCTCGTCCTTGCCCTCCTGCGTCGCTCGTACGTCGCCCTGGCCGCACTGCTGTTGCCGGTCGTGGCGTGGGGCGCGCTCTTCGGCGGACTGCTGTTCTCCGGCCACGAGGCCGGGGACCACGAGATCACGGTGCTCCAGCACAATGTCAGCGACGTGAACCCGGACCCTTCCGGCACCGCTCGGGCGCTGCTCGGGGCCCGGCCCGACCTCATCGCTCTGGAGGAGCTGACACCGTCCGCACTTCCGGCGTTCCAAGCGGTCCTGACGGCGGACTATCCGCACCACGCGACCCGGGGCACGGTCGGTCTCTGGTCGAAGTACCCCCTGTCCCACGTACGCCAGGTGGACATCAAGCCGAAGGCTGTCGGCGAGGGCTGGGACCGGGGGCTGCGGGCGACCGCCACGACGGCGCGGGGCAAGGCAGCGGTGTACGTCGTGCACCTGCCGTCGGTCCGGCTGGGCCTGAGCTCCGGTTTCAGTTCCGGGTGGCGGGACGAGAGCGCCGTTCTTCTCGGCAGGGCCATCGCCGCCGAACCGCTGGACCGGGTGATCCTCCTCGGAGACCTCAACAGCACGCTGGACGACAGGGGTCTGGAGCCGGTCACCTCGCAGATGAGCCGGCCGGACACGGACTTCGCGTTCAGCTGGCCCGCGAAGCTGCCCCTGGCCCGGATCGACCAGATCCTGACCCGGTCCGCGACGGTCACCCGGCTCCGGTCGCTGCCCGCTACGGGAAGCGACCACCTGCCCGTCGCCGCACACATCAGACTCTGACAGCTTTACTTGTCATTGGATCCATTCGACAGGTAAACTTGTCGCATGGATGACGCAGCGGCTATCCCTGTCCCCGACAGGAACGACGAGAATTTCTGGTCCACCATCACGACCCTGGTGGAGCCCGCCTGGAGCGAGCCCACCGACGACGACATGTTCGCCATGGACGACGAGGTGCTCGACGCGGCCCGCGCACTGGCCGAACGGATCTCGACGCGCGCACTGGCCTACCGCACCGCCGGCAAGCCCTTCGACAGCGCCCTCATGGCCGCACCCGACGTGCAACTGGCGCTGCTGCGGGCCCTGTACGAAACCAAGCGCTCCGTCGACCGTCTGGCTGAGAGCGCCGCCACCGTGGCAGGCCGCAACGGGGCCAGCTACACCCAACTGGGCACGGCCTGGGGCGGCATCAAGCGCCAGTCCGCACGCCTCAAGTGGCCTCACGCCGTGGCCAGGAGGCCCGCGGGCGAGTCCATCCCGCTCCGCTACGCAGGCGGCTCCGCCGTCATTCACCACGACCAGGACGCCGATGCCTGGTGGTACACCGCCACCGCCGCGGACCAGCAGGACGAGGAGTCCGAGGCCGTCCACACCACCTCCGCCGAGGCCATCGCGCGGGCGACCGAGTTCCTCCTGACGCACGCCCGGCCCGCTCCCCGCACCGGCTGAGTACGATCGCCTGCGCCGGTTTGAGTACACGAGCGGGTTGCCCGCCGCGCGTGACGCCGAAAGGGTGCACACATGCGCCGACTACTGCTGCTCGCCCCGCTGTTGCTGCTCACCGCCGGCTGCGGCGTGGTGCAGTCCTCCGAGGGCGAGGCGACGGACGCCGCACGGGCGGTGGCCAGGAAGGCGGGCGAGCGGCTCTACGGCCAGCGCCCGCGCACGGCCGAGGAAGTCGGGCGTTCCGCCTCCGAGTTCGACGGGGTGGAGGTACTGCGGGTGACGGGTACCTCGACACACGACGGGGACGGCATCGACGTGGTCGTCCGCACGTCCGGCTCGGCGTACAACGGATGGATCGACCCCGAGGAGGTCACCGTCCGGCGCTGCTTCGCGGTGCGGGTGTCGCCCAGGTCGGAGTGGCGTGAGGACCCTCGTGACGTGGACTGCCCGGACAACCTTCCGATGACGTTCGCCCCGCCACCCGAACCACCGCCGCTGCCGTACGAGGAGCTCCGCGCGGAACTGCCCCGGGTGCCGGAGGGTGGCCGGGTGGACGAGGCCGAGGTGCGCCGCACGCTCGCCGCCCTGGATCTGCATCCGGCGATCCGTACCGAGGTGAAGGCGGACGGCGGACGGATCGGCGTGCTCCTGTCGGTGAAGGGCAACAACTTCGACCCGCAGGAGTGCCTCCTTGCCCGCGTGGTCCCGGGCGCCACCGACGTGTGGGTGCCGTCCCGGATCCAGCGGATGCCCGGAGAGGGCGGCTGCACCATCGCCAACGCCCTGAACCCGATGGCGCCACCGCACTGAACGGGGCGCCCGTCTACCCGCCCGCCCCCTGAATCCCCAGCATCGCCAGCCCCAGCTCCGTCAGCTCCGCCGACACCTCTTCCGGCCGGGCCCTGCGGGGGCGGCGGCTGTGGTGGGCCATCAGCTCGTGGACCGTGCCCACCATCACCATCACCACCACCCGGTGGTCCCGCTCCTCCGCCTCGCCGCGAACCGCCGCCCGCTCGGCCTCGCCGGTCAGGAAGTCGGCCCACAGGTCCCGCCACCGCTTGCAGTGCTCGTCCACCGCCGGGCTCACGCCGAGGACCTCGACGAACGTCAGCCGCGCCTCGCGCAGGTCCCGGGTCACCGCGGTCACGTACGCGTCGAAGAGGATCCGGAAGCGTTGCGCCACGGGACAGTCGTCCATGCCCTCCGAGAGCAGGGCCCGTTCCGCCGCGCGCAGCCCTTTGGTCGTCACCTCGTTGTGCAGGGCGATCAACACGCCCTCCCGGGAGCCGTACTCCTCCCAGAGCACCTCCTCCGGCACCCCCGCGACCTCGCACAGCGCCTGCTCCGACGTCTCCGCGTAGCCGTAGACGCCGAAGAGCTCCCGTCCCGCATCGAGGAGCTGCCCACGGGCCCGCGTTCGCGCTCTGTCGACCACGCCGGTCAGCTGATCCACCGAGACATCCATCACGGGTCCTCCTTCGTCTGCCACATCTCCGGCTGTCGCGGCGGCGGCTGAGCGGGGTCGCGAGCGCGGGAGAGGGCTTCGTCACCTCTCCATGGCGCCTCCGCCATTCTTCTCACCCCGTCGGCCGGGCGTCCCTTTCGCCACGCTGTTGCCGACTAAATCAGCTTAAGGACAGGGCTGTTGATCCTACGTTCGGTTCGGATTCGGGGTCACAGCCGCGAAGCGTTCACGCCAGGGCTGTGGGTCCGGGATCGATTCCGCCCACACCCGCCGCGCCTCCCACTGTTTCCGCGCCTCTTCCCGTCGGCACTCCCCGCAGTACCTCTCGCCCTCCACCGACCGGAAGACATGTTCCTCGCCGGGCCCGGCGCAGGCGACCAACGCGGCGACCGGCGGTGCCGCGGCCCGCACTTCGGCCCGGGGAGGCTCCTCCGGCATCTTGTGCACGAGCCGGTACCGCAGGAACCCGACCGCCGACCGCACTCCACCCTCCGGCAGTTCGCTGGTCAGCACCTGGCGCAGCTGGGCAGCGGTGATCCCGCGCAGCAGCCACGTGGCCGCCAGGCCGGCGAGAGCCCTGGCCTCCCTGACGCCGAGGTACAGCTCCCGCCGTACGTGCCGCAGCGAGAGCAACACGCGTTCTCCCTCAGCCGCTTCGGGTGATTCCGGCTCCAGCTCCGGCTCCGGAACCGACGCCGCTTCGGTGGGTGGGTGGGGATAGTTCTTCTCTTGTTCTTCGTCTACCGGTGGTTGACGACCGACCATCCGATCCACTGGCTCACCGACCACCGGAGGCCGTACAGCCGGAGGCGCCGGAGGCTCGTCGTCGGGATCGCCGCCCGTACGGAGCCCGGACGCCTCCTCGGGAGTGAGCGGAACGTTGGACAGCAGCTGCGCCGTGGACCAGAGTCCGCGCACGCCCTGCTCCCGCTTCTCGTGCAGGAACCCGTGCGCGACCAGCAGTTCCTTGGATTTCTGGTACGCCCGGCCCGTGATCCCGAGCTGCCGCGCGAGCTCGCTCAGCGACTTCTCGGTCTGGTCGTCGGGGAGGCCCTGCACGTACAGGAGAAGGACCTTCGCGTCACTGGTGAGACGCGGATGGCGCACGACATCGTGCGAAGCCTTCGTGAAGCGCCGGGAGGGCGCGATAGCATGCCGGATCATCTCGGTGGGCCGTTCCACTCGTAGGTGAAGGCCCTCGGGCGGGTGTTCACAGCACCTCCGGGGGCCGCCCTGCGCACGCGTGCGCACAGAGCGTAATGATCACGGTCACGCTACTGCAGGGCGTGAGCACACGGTGCACATATGCCGCAGGCACAGAGTTTCGATCAACCACCCTTCAGGGCAAGGCCCGCGAGTTCGCACAGCAGCCCGGCATCCACGAAAGGCGCCTCCCGGGTGGGCAGGGACCGCCAGTCCAGCGGCCACGTCCGGCCGTCCAACGCGGGCACGCCCACGAACGCGTCGCACCGCACATCCCGGCCCATCAACCGCACCCCGACCGGCCACCCGTATGCGGCGCCACTTTGCGGCGGCAACAGGAAGTACATGCTCCGCTCACCGATTCCGGACCGCACGATCGGGCCCGCCCGGAAGTCCGTGAACTGCATCAGCTCGTAAGCCACTTGCTCGCCCAGCAACCCGGCGATGCGTACGGCGTCGAAGTGGATCCCCGTGAGCCGGAGCGCGTGCCCGCGCACGGGAACCCAGGAAGGAACCGGGCTGCCCGGTGAACTTTTCTGCTTCATGGGAAAAGCCTGACCGTCGGCACGTACCGTGACCAGCACCGCAGAACGACTGTGCACTTCTGTGCACTTGGGGGGTGGAGCTGTGCACTCCAGTGAACAAGGAAGCGGTAACGCAGAGATGTTCGGCGCGTTGCTGCGTTTCTTCCGCGAACGGCTGGGGCTGTCCCAGGAGGCGCTGGGCACGAAGATTGGTTTCTCCAAGTCGCAGGTGGCGATGGTGGAGCGGGGAGCGAGGCCGCCGAAGGGGGATTTCGTTCCGCTCGCGGATGAGGCGCTGAGTGCACAGGGTGCACTGAGCGCGGCAGCCAAGGAGTTGCGGTTCAGCCATTTGCCCACCTGGTTCCGGGCTTTCGCCGACGAGGAAGCGAAGTCATCAGCGCTCCACTGGTACGAGAACCACCTCATTCCGGGGCTCCTTCAGACAGCGTCCTACGCACGAGCAGTCTTCAACTGCCATTGCCCGCCGTTGGAGGATGACGAGATCGAAGCGCGCGTAGCCACGCGGCTGGCGCGCCAGAAGCTTCTCCAGCGCCGACCTGCCCCGGTCGTCAGCTTCGTGTTGGAGCTGATCACGGTCACGAGGCCGCTGGGAGGCAGCGCGGTCCTCAAAGAACAGCTGGAGCATGTCCTGGCGGTGGGGCGTAACCGGAACGTGGAGATCCAAGTCATGCCACCGGACCGAGAGACTCATGCCGCCCTCAATGGGCCCATGATTCTCCTGGACACTGACGAGCGCCGCCAGCTCGCCTACATCGAAGGTCAGAGCGGCAGCTACTTCGTGGATGCACAACCGGACTTGGGAGACCTGTTCGCGAGGTATGGCATTCTGCGAGCCCAGGCACTCAGCCCTGAAGAGTCGGCAAGACTGATCGAACAGGTGGCAGGGAAGCTATGAGCATCGACCTCAGCTGGTTCAAGAGCAGCTACAGCGGCGACCAAGGCGGCGCCTGCGTAGAGGTCGCCGCCAGCCCCCACGCCATCCACGTCCGGGACTCCAAGGACCTCACCGTCCCGTCCCTCGCCCTCTCCCCCGCCGCCTGGTCCGCCTTCCTGGATCGCGTGACCGGCAGTTCGATCCGATAGCCGCCGTTCAGGCGAAAAGTCGGTGGGCACGGGCCGCGCCCCGCAGTACGGTCGCGCGATGGATGACGAGGACGGCTACTTCGGCGACCAGGTCGCCGCGACCTACGACGACCCGGCGGACGAGATGTTCCTGCCGGAGGCCGTGAACCCCGCGGCCGACTTCCTGGCGGGGCTCGCACGCGGCGGGCGAGCGCTCGAACTCGGCATCGGGACGGGGCGTATCGCCCTCCCGTTGTCGGAGCGCGGGGTTCCGGTCCACGGGATCGACATGTCGCGGGCGATGGTGGCGCGCCTGCGGGAGAAGCCCGGCGGTGACGCGGACACCATCGGTGTGACGATCGGCGACTTCGCGACGACGAAGGTGGACGGGACGTTCTCCGTCGCCTACCTGGTCTTCAACACGATCATGAATCTGACGACGCAGCAGGCCCAGGTGGACTGCTTCCGCAACGTCGCCGCGCACCTCTCGCCCGGGGGCACCTTCGTCATCGAGGTCATGGTGCCCGAACTGAGGAAACTGCCTGCGGGGCAGAGCGTCGTACCGTTCCATGTGAGCCCGACGCGCTGGGCGTTCGACTCCTACGACATCGCCACCCAGACGATGAGCTCGAACTACGTCGGCGTCGAGGGCGGCCGCGGCACGTACCGTTCCATCCCGTTCCGGTACGCGTGGCCCGCGGAGCTCGACCTGATGGCGCAGCTCGCCGGGCTGCGCCTGCGTGAGCGGTGGGAGGGCTGGGCGCGGGAACCGTTCACGAGTGAGAGCGGCCGGCACGTCTCGGTGTGGGAGAAGCCCGCCGACTGACGGAGGATGAGGCATGGAACTCGAGATGGCGGCCGATGAGCTGAAGTCGGTCCTCAACCGGCTGCGCCGGGCCCAGGGCCAGATCGCCGGGATCATCAGGATGATCGAGGAGGGCCGTGACTGCGAGGACGTGATCACCCAGCTCGCCGCCGCGTCCCGGGCCCTGGACCGGGCCGGTTTCGCGATCATCGCGTCGGGTCTCGAACAGTGCCTGGCCGAGGACGGGCGGGCGGGCACCGACAGGGACCGGATGCGTGCCCGCCTCGAGAAGCTGTTCCTCTCCCTGGCCTGAAATCCGCCCGGGGCCGTAAGGCGGTTGCGCGGAGCACGGGCGGCCCCTGATCATTCCGCCCTGTGACGAACAATGACGAGAACCAGGCCGCTGCCCGTCCGCTCGCGCTCCTCACCGGCGTGGGCCGCACCGTCGGCATCGGTGCGGGCATAGCCCGGCAACTGGCCGCATCGGGCTGGGACATCGCCTTCACCTACTGGACACCGTACGACCGCCGCATGGCCTGGGGCGCCGAGCGCGGAGCCACCGAGACGATCGCCGAGGAGCTCGCCGAGCACGGGGCGGCCTCCGCGGCGATCGAGGCGGACCTCACGGATCCGGACGCCCCTCTGCGCATCTACGACGAGACGGAACGCCGGATGGGCCCCGTCACCGCCCTCGTGATGTGCCACGCCGAGTCCGTCGACTCCGGGCTGCTCGACACCACCCTCGAGAGTTTCGACCGGCACTTCGCCGTGAACGCACGCGCCACCTGGCTGCTGATCCGCGAGTACGGGCTGCGCTTCCGCGCCACGCCCGGCACGGGCCGGATCGTCGCCCTCACCAGCGACCACACGGTCGGCAACCTGCCCTACGGGGCGAGCAAGGGCGCCCTGGACCGCATCACCCTGGCCGCCGCCCATGAGCTCGCCCACCTCGGCGTGACCGCCAACGTCATCAACCCCGGGCCGGTGGACACGGGTTGGATGTCCTCCGAGGCGCGGGAGGGACTGGCCGGGGCCACCCCGCTCGGCCGCCTCGGCACACCGCGGGACACCGCGCACCTGGTGGATTTCCTGTGCTCCCCACAGGGCCAGTGGGTCAACGGGCAGCTGCTCAGGAGCAACGGGGGCCTCGACTGAAGCGGTGGTGGCAGGGCCCTTCACCGCTGCGCTGACGGGCCTGTCCGGGCGGCAACCGCACGGTCACAGACGGACGACGACCAGGGCGGTGTCGTCCGTGTTGCCGCCCGGCGGAATCATCTCCGCCAGCAGGGTGTCGGCGAGGGTGTCCGCATCGGCCTGTCCGTGACGGCTGAGGCAGTCGGCGAGCCGGTGAAGGCCGGTGTCGATGTCCTCGTGGCGGCGTTCGACGAGGCCGTCGGTGTAGAGGACGAGGGTGGCGCCCTCGGAGAAGGCCACTTCGGCCTGGATTCGCGGAATGTGCTCGAAGCGGACGCCGAGCGGCGGGTCGGTGGCCCGGTCGAGGAACTCGACGGTGCCATCGGCCTGGAGCAGCGCGGGCGGGGGGTGACCGGCGCTGCTGTAGGCGATCGTGCGGTTGTCGCAGTCGATCACCGTCTGCAGAGCGGTGGTGGACTCGGCGCCCTGCACCGAGCGGGAGTAGAGTCCGAGTGCGTCCAGGGCGGTCGCGGGGCCCTCGGCCACACGTACGGCTGCGCTGAGTGCACTGCGGAGCTGTCCCATGATGCCGGCCGCGGTCAGGCCGTGACCGACGACGTCGCCGACCGCGACCGCGAAGCGACCGTCGGACAGTTCGGCCAGGTCGTACCAGTCGCCGCACACGTTCAAGGACCCGACCGCGGGTTGGTAGCGCACAGCGCCCCGGCGGCGGCCGAGCGGTCCCGGCGCGGGGAGCATCGCGGACTGCAGACTCAGGGCGACCTCGCGTTCGCGGGCGTGGGCCCGGCGCAGCCGCTCGTTGACCTCCTGCAGTTCCCGGGCGCGGGTGTACAGCTCGGCCTCCAGGGCCCTGCTCCGGTCCCCGCCGAACCGCCCGCCGCGTGCGCGGATCAGTTCGGTGACCTCTTCGACCCGGTGCAGCACCAGCGCCACCCGCCCGTCCGGGCCGAGGACCGGGGCGTTGACCGGGCTCCAGTACCGCTCCTCCCACCGGCCGGGACGGTCGGGGTCCTCGACGTCGTAGCGCTGCAGCGCCATGGTGTCGCGCTCCCCGGTGGCCGCCACCCGCAGCAGCGACGCCTGAAGGTTGCGCACGCCGCTCGCGGCCGGATCGTTGGGGTTGTCGGGGAACACGTCGAACAGGTAGCGGCCGGCCACCTGGCCAAGGGTGCGCCCCGACACCCGCAGATACGCCTCGTTGACGTCGGCGTACACCAGGTCGGTGGTGAGCAGGGCCGCCGCAGCCGGCAAGGCCTGGAACACCGCCTCGTAGTCGATCCCGGAGTGCTTCACGACGCCCTTCGCCTCTTTGTGCAACATCGGCCCGACGGAACCTGCCGCACCGGGCACCCGCGGGATCCCGACGTGAGCGGCCGAACGACCACAGCGTGACCCAGCCCCGCAGCCCGGGGCTTCCATTGCGCCATCGGCGGCATGTCACCTCCCGGCCGGGAACACCCACACAGTTGTTCCCCCGGTCTACAACCAAGCCCGTTCCTCGGGAGTCTTGATCTTCCGGGGCAGTCGCACGCTGCCCCGCACGATCAAGACCGAAGGAACGCATGAACCGACCCAGAGGAACGACGGTCGCCACCGCGAGCGCCGTCGTACTCGCCACCGCGGGCAGCCTGCTCACCGCGGCCGCTCCCGCCTCCGCCGCCGTGACCTGTGCATCGCCCGTCTTCACGAGGACGTTCTACGCGAACACCAGCTTCACCGGAACCCCCAAGGGCACCGACTGCGACTCCGTGATCGACCAGAACTGGGGCACGGGCGCGCCCGGTTACAAGGGCATGCCCGCCAACGACTTCGGCGTCCGGTGGTCCATGACCCGCGACTTCGGCTCCGGCGGGCCCTTCGCCTTCACCGCGTCCTCCCGCGACGGCATCCGCGTGTACGTCGACGGCGTCCGCAAGGTCGACGTGTGGAAGAACGTCGCCACCACCGTCTCCAAGACCGTCAATCTGACCATCCCGGCGGGCAGGCACAGTCTCCGCGTCGACTTCGTCAACTGGACGGGTGCGGCGAACGTCAAGTTCGCGTACACGCCGCGCACCACGGCGACCGTCGACACGGTCAAGCCGCTCGTCCCGACCGGGACCACCGTCGCCTACAGCACGGCGACCACGTCCACGAAGGTCAGCTGGGCGGCGAACAAGGAGATGGACCTCGCCGGGTACCGCGTGTACCGACGGCTGAAGGGTGCCGCCTACCCCACGAAGCCCGTCGCGACCACGACGGCCACCTCGTGGACCGACACGACCCTCCCGAAGGACGGCAACGTCTACTACTACGAGGTCCGCGCCTACGACAAGGCCGGCAACACCTCGTCGGGCACCGCCGACCTCGGCGTCACCACCGTCGACCGCACAGCCCCCGCCGCCCCGAAGGGCGTCGAGGACAACTGGGCCATGGGCTCACCCACCAAGATCACCCTTTACTGGGACAGCAACTCCGAGCCCGACCTCGCCGAGTACCGGGTCTACCGCTCGACCTCCCTGCCGGTCGCCCTCACCCCGGCCAACCGGCTGGCCTCCACGGGCGGCGGCTACACCGGACCGCTGCCGCAGACCGGTCACATCTACTACTACGTCGTCACCGCCGTCGACACGCACGGCAACGAGTCACCGGCCTCCGGCTCCGCCGAGTACTACAGCGACGACCTGACCGGCCCGGTCGACACTCCGCTCGGCACCCGGGTCGCGGAGGGCGAGACCGGCGTCACCGTCACCTGGGACGCCTCCGAGGGGACCAGCTCCGACTTCGCGGGCTGGTCGGTCTTCCGGGCGCTCAAGCCGCGCGCCTCCGGAATCACGGTGTGGGAGATCGCCGAAGGGCTGAAGGGCACCACCACCTTCGTCGACAACACCGTGAAGCCCGGCACGACCTACTACTACTGGGTGGTCGCCAAGGACTGGGAGGGCAACCCGGGCACCTCGTCGACCGACCTCAAGGTCGCCGTCGCAGGCAACACGACCTCGCCCGCCGCGATCGAGGGCGTCACCACGGTCCCGAAGGCGAACGGCGTCACGGTCTCCTGGACGGCGAGCGGCGACCCGTCCCTCGACCACTACCGGGTGCTGCGCGGCACGTATGCCGACGGGCAGTGGAACTGGACCCCGGTGGGCGACCGCACCAACGAGCGCCCGTGGCTCACCGGGACGACCTGGCACGACGTCACGCCCGCCGACGGCCAGCAGGTGCGCTACAGCGTCGTCGGCGTCGACCAGTACGGCAACCAGCTCTCCCCGGACGACGGCGCGACCGTCACCGACGTCACCGAGCTGGACCTCCGCCCGACGGCCCCGCCCGCCACCGGCTCGCCCTTCACCTGGATCCACCCCAACGGGCCGAGGGACTTCAACCTGTACCTCGAAGACATCACGAACGAGAACGGCAGCGAGGCCACCGGCTTCGCCGTCCGCCGCTGGAACCCGGTGAGTGGGACGTTCGACATCCTCGGCACGAGCGAGATCTCCGACCACATGTCGTGGCACGACGCCGACCAGCCGAAGTCGACCACGCTGTTCTACCGCTTCACCGTCCTGTACGCGGACGGAACGGAGTCCGGAGCGAGCGAGATCGCCGGCGCGATCGCCTGAGCGATCGCCTGAGCCCGGGAGCCGCGCAGGACCGCGGTGTCTCGGGCGGCCATCGCCTCCAGCAGCCCGACGCCGTGCTGCTGGAGGCAGGCGCACGGTGAGCGCGGGGGGGGGCATTCCCAGGACGCCGGCGGCCGACAGGGCCGTTGGAAAGATCGTCATCTGTCTGCCCGTCACCCCCGTGACCCGCAGTCGGAAGTTCTCCGACCAGGCCGCCGTCCGGCCCTCTCGATCGCGGCTTCGGGAGCGAACCGTCGGGGCGCCTGACACCGCTACGCGGTCGCGGTCAGTGGATCGGGGTGCGCCGCCACGTAGTCGCAGGCCGCTTCGGAGAAGGCCCGGACGCGGTTGTTGTCCGCCGCGGAGAGCCAGATCAGGCGCCATTCGTACGCGGGGGCGCCCTTGATCGGGACGAACGCGACGTCGGGGCGGGCGTCGTACACACTCGCGTGGGACGGGACGGGGAAGACCCCGTGGCCTCCGCCCACCAGCGCCCACATCTCCTGGATGCTGCCGAATTCCGTGCTCCGCCCGGCGCCCCGTCCCTCGGGCGCTCTGCCGGGGGCGAACGAGGAATCCGCCTGCCCTGGAGCGAACAACCGCTCCGCGCCCTCGGGAGCGACCCATCGGGCCGCCTGCCCGGGGACGGACCGCCCGGCCGCCTGCCCCGGAGCCGACGCCCGCTCCGCCTGTCCCGAGGGCGCCCGCGGCCGCAGCACCTCGTGCCGCGCGAGCTCCGCCACATCCACCGCTTCACGCCGCGCCAGCGGATGCCGCGCCGAGACGGCAAGCATCGGCGCCTCCCGGAACAGCATGGGGCTCACGCTGTGGTCGGGTGCGAGCGTCGATACCGGTACCGCGAAGTTGTCGATGAGCAGGACGTCGATCACGTCGTCGCGCAGTGGCGCCGTCCCGTCCGGAAAGCGGCTCTCGTGCAGCCGTACCTCGCATCCCGGGTGCCGGGTCCGCAGCAGCTCCGCCGCGCGCATCACGAACTGTGCGGTGGCCGTCCCCAGGAACCCGACGCGCAGCACGCCGTCCACGCCCCGGCCCGAGGCCACCGCTCGCGCGAAGGCGTCCAGGAGGTCTTGGTACGCGGGCTTCAGGTCGTCGAAGAGGCGCCGCCCGATCGCGGTGAACGCCACCCGTCTGCTGGTCCGCTCGAAGAGGGCCGCGCCGACCGACCGTTCCAGCTTCTGGACCGTCTTGCTGACCATGGCCACCGAGACGTGCAGCCGCTCGGCACTGCGCCCGAAGTGCAGCTCCTCGCCGACCGTAAGAAAGATCTCGATCTCACGCCGCTCCACGACTCCCCCTATCGTCAACCCACAGGTCAACGATCCTTGCAGGAATGGCAGTTGATGGCGATCCCCGGGTGGTCGAGGCTTTGAGCACACCGCAGGAACGCGGTCACCGAAGCGCCATCCACGAAAGCCGAGGCGATCAGCATGACTTCTCCCGCACTCACCCTGGTCCTGGGCGGGACCGGTAAGACCGGACGCCGTGTCGTACGGCAGCTGACCGGTCGCGGCCACGTGGTCCGCATCGGCTCACGGTCCGGCGGGATCCCCTTCGACTGGAACGACTCCACGACATGGCAGCCCGCCCTGGCCGGTGTGGACGCCGTCTACGTCGCCTACCAGCCGGACCTCGCCGTCCCCGGCGCCCCCGAGGCGATCGGCGCCTTCGCCGAACTCGCGGTACGGACCGGAGCACGCCGTCTGGTGCTGCTCTCCGGGCGCGGCGAGCCGGAGGCCGAGGCCTGCGAGAAGGCACTGGCGGCCTCGGGCGCGGAGTGGACGGTCCTGCGTGCCGCGTTCTTCGCCCAGAACTTCAGCGAGGGCGACTTCCTCGGCCCGATCCTCGACGGGGAGCTCGCACTGCCGGTCGGGGACGTCGAGGAGCCGTTCATCGACGCCGACGACATCGCCGAGGTCGCCGCCACCGTCCTCGCCGAAGGCGGGCACGCAGGCCGCACCTACGACCTGACCGGCCCCCGACTGCTCACCTTCGCCCAGGCCACGGCCGCGATCGGAGCGGCGACCGGCCGCGAGATCGGCTACGCCACGGTCCCTGCGGACGCCTACGCCGCCGAACTCGCCGCGCACGGCGTGTCCGCCGATGTCACCGGCCTGCTGACCTACCTGTTCACGAGCGTCCTCGACGGCCGCAACGCGTATCTCGGCGACGGCGTCCGGCAGGTCCTCGGCCGGCCGGCCCGCGACTTCACCGACCACGCCGCCGAGGCCGCGGCCACCGGTGTCTGGACCCCCGGAGCCACCTCGTGAAGACTCTCCAGACCGGGACCCTGCTCGCCTCCGTCCTCGCCTCCGGCTTGATGGCGGGACTCTTCGCAGCCTTCGCCTACGCGGTGATGCCGGGGCTGCGCAGCACCTCCGACCACACGCTCGTGGCGACGATGCAAGGCATCAACAGGTCGATCGTCAACCCTGTGTTCATGCTTCCGTTCATGGGGTCGATCCCGCTGATCGCCCTGGCGGTGTTCCTCGCCTGGCGCGGTCACGGGCGGCCGGCGTTGCCCTGGCTCGTCGCCGCGCTCGTGCTCTACCTGGTCGCGTTCGCGGTGACCGTCGCGGTCAACGTCCCGCTCAACGACCAGTTGGAGCGGGCCGGCGACCCGAGCTCCATCGGAGACCTGGCCGCCGTCCGCGAACGGTTCGAGGCCGCCTGGGTCACCTGGAACATCGTGCGCGCGCTGCTGCACACGGCGGCCTTCGCCTGCCTGGCCTGGGCCCTGGTCCTGTACGGCGCGGACGGGTCCCCCACCGACCGGGCGGCAGCGCCCACCTCCAACGGGACCGGCGCACCGCTCCGGACAGGCCCCGGCCCCTTTGCGCACGACGGGCATGGGGCCGACCGCTGACGCGGCGCGCTATGTGGGGTACGGCTCCCCGCAGGCGCTGCAGAACGCGGGGTTCCGGTCCGCCGACAGCCGTCCGCACTCCGGGCAGACCAGGTCCAGCATGCACGGGGCCTCACCGCCCTCGTACGCCGTCTGCGGGACCCGGACGGCCGGCTTGATCGTCAGCCCCGGACGGCGGCGGTGGACCGTCAGGTACGTCAGCCCGTCCGGCCCCGCCTCCAGGGCGCGGCGGGAGGTGCGGGGCAGCCAGGTCACCGTGGTGGGGGCGAGGTCCAGGGTGTCGCCGCCCGTACGCAGGCTGCCGCCGCCCGCGAGGACGACCAACAGCACGTCCAGCACGTCCTCCTGGTGCTCGCCCACTCCGGCGTTCGGCGGCAGGTGCACGACGTTGGCGTCCAACTCCCGCCCCGGCTCGGCGAGGTGCCACAGGGCGCCGCGTTCGCCGGGGGCGGCGGAGGCGAGCAGCTCGTCCAGTACGGCCAGCACCTGCGGGGTGGCGTTCATGCCGCGGCCTCCTCGTCGTACCGCTCGCGTGCCTCGTGGACCTGGTCGAAATGGGTCTCCGCCCAGGTCTTCACCGCGGACAGCAGACCACTCAGGCTGTGCCCGAGCTCCGTCAGTTCGTAGTCGACGCGGACGGGCACGGACGGTGTCACGGTGCGCGTGACGAGGCCGTCGCGCTCCAGTGAACGCAGCGACTGGGTCAGCATCTTCTGGCTCACCCCGGCGATCCTGCGGCCGAGGTCGCTGTAGCGCATCGGGCCCTCGCGCAGGGCGCTGACGATGAGGCTGACCCACTTGTCACCGAGGCGGCCGAGCAGCTGGTTGGTCGGGCATTCCCTGAGGAAGGCGTCGTACGCGGATCGGGCTTCCTCGCGGCGCTGGGCCGCGGTGCGTGTCGCCATGGGTCTGCTGCCTCCGGTCCTACCTGTGGGTGGCCTACGCACCTCGGAGTACGTACTTACCGAAAGAGAGTAACTCTTCCTAGGTTTGTGGGGCGGGAGCAACCCGCACCGTTCGCGGGCCCTGAGGCCCAGGGAATCAGGGAGATCGACATGCGCGCAGTGGTGGTCAAGACGTTCGGCGGACCCGAGGTCGTGGAGGTCGTGGAGACCGCGCTGCCCGAGCCGGGTCCGGGCCAGGTGCGGATCAAGGTGGCGGCGGCGGCCCTCAACCCGGTGGACGCGGCGTACGGCGCGGGCTTCCTCGCCCCGCTGTCCGAGGGCGGACAACTGGGGCTCGGCTGGGATGTGGCGGGGACCGTGGACGCGGCCGGTGCGGGGACGCCGTTCGCCGCCGGGGCCGAGGTGGTGGCGCTGGCGTACGGGCCTGCGCCGGTCAAGGCACAGGCCGAGTACGTGGTGGTGGACAGCTCGGCGGTCGCGCCCGCCCCGGCCTCGGTGGACGCGGCCCGCGCGGCGGCCGTACCGCTGAACACCCTGACCGCCGCACAGGCGCTGGACCTGCTGGACCTGGTCCCTGGGTCCACGCTGCTGGTCACGGGCGCGGCGGGTGCGGTCGGCGGATACGCGGTGCAGCTCGCCCACCGGGCCGGCATCACGGTCACCGGGGTGGCCGGGGCGGGGGACGAGGAGCTCGTACGGTCCCTCGGCGCGGACCGGTTCGTGGCACGCGGAGCGGCGGCGGGCCCGTTCGACGCCGTGCTGGACGCGGCCGTGATCGGCGCCGACGCACTGGCGCACGTCCGGGACGACGGGGACTACGTGGGCGTCATCCCGCAGGCGGGCCCTCCGGGCGTGCGGGGCATCAGGGTCCAGGTCGTGGAGGTGGCCGCCGACGGCAACCGGCTCGCCGAGCTGGTGAAGCTGGTCGACGCGGGCGTCCTGACACCGCGGGTGGCGGACACCTACCCCCTGGAGCGGGCAGCCGACGCGTACCGCCGTCTCGCGGAGGGCGGCGTACGGGGGCGGCTCGTCCTGGTGCCGCGCAAGGGCTGACTACGCTGTCCCCTTCGCACGCCGTCGAGCCGAGGGGACGCCGCCGAGTTGACGGTGATCGACGCGGCGGGCCACCTGGGCGGCCCGGCGACCGGCCGCGCGGTACTGGCGGCGCTCGACCGGTTCGCGCGCCGGGGGTGAACCCGGCGCGGCAGGAAAGCATTCCGGCACCGGCGTACGAAGGCCGCCGCCCGCCGGAGCGGGTGACGGCCTCGACGGCGGGGCCCAGGGTCTCCCGTCCGCATCATGCCGGGCTCGCGGGGTGCGGCACGCACCCCGATCCGGTCCGATCCGAACGAGAGACCCTGGTCGATCACCAGGCGAAGGCCTCCGGAGACGGGCCGGGACCCGGGAAGATCTCGTCCAGAGACGCGAGGAGCTCCTCGCTCAGCTCCAGTTCGAGGGCGCGCAGTGCGGAGTCCAGCTGTTCCTGGGTGCGCGGGCCGACGATCGGGCCGGTCACGCCGGGCCGGGTCAGCAGCCACGCGAGGGCGACCTCACCGGGCTCCAGGCCGTGCTTGTCCAGGAGGTCCTCGTACGCCTTGACCTGCTCACGGACCTCGGTGCGCTCCAGCGCGCTCGCCGAGCGGCCGTCCTTGCGGCGCTTGCCCTCGGCCTCCTTCTTGAGGACACCGCCGAGCAGGCCGCCGTGCAGCGGCGACCACGGGATGACGCCGAGGCCGTACTCCTGCGCGGCAGGGACGACCTCCATCTCCGCGCGGCGCTCGGCCAGGTTGTACAGGCACTGCTCGCTGACGAGTCCGACGCGGCCGTGCGCCTTCGCCAGCTCGTTGGCCTGGGCGATCTTGTAACCGGGGAAGTTGGAGGACCCCGCGTAGAGGATCTTGCCCTGCTGGACCAGGACGTCGATCGCCTGCCAGATCTCCTCGAACGGCGTGTGCCTGTCGATGTGGTGGAACTGGTAGATGTCGATGTAGTCGGTCTGCAGGCGCTTGAGGGAGGCGTCGACGGCCCGGCGGATGTTCACCGCGCTGAGCCGGTCGTGGTTGGGCCAGACGGTGGCTCCGTCACCGGCCATGTTCCCGTACACCTTGGTGGCGAGGACCGTCTTGTCGCGACGCCCGCCACCTTCCGCGAACCAGGTGCCGACGATCTCCTCGGTACGGCCCTTGTTCTCACCCCACCCGTAGACATTTGCGGTGTCCACGAAGTTGAGACCTGCGTCGAGGGCGGCGTCCATGATGCCGTGACTGGTCGGTTCGTCTGTCTGCGGACCGAAGTTCATCGTGCCGAGGACGAGTCGGCTGACTTTGAGTCCGGTGCGTCCGAGCTGCGTGTACTTCATGGGTCACAAGCCAACTGCTTCGAGCCCACTCCAAGCAAGTACCACCGTGTACCGGCACCTCATGGGCGCGGCCCGTCCGGTGGGGACGGGCCTGCCTGCCGGTCACACACGATCTATGAATCGTCTACGACCACGGGCGGGCCTGCGCAACGAACAGGCTCAGGACCAGCCGTTGTCGTCGATCATGGCCGCCGGGCGGGGGGCGGACCAGCCGTTGTCGTCGAGCAGAACCGCCGGGGCGGGGGCGGACCAGCCGTTGTCGTCGAGCAGAACCGCCGGGCCGGGGGTGGACCAGCCGTTGTCGTCAACGGCACGAACAGGGGTGGACTCCGGGACGGACTGACCGATAATGAACGCCAGGGCCGCGGCGAAACCAGAGACGATCAGGGCGATGCGAGCAGGGAACGACTGCATGAGGAGTGTCCTTTGGTGAGAGTCCTGAGAAAGGGCCGGACGGGGCATCGCTGTGTTTCGTCGAGCGGTTGTGTCAGGTTTGGCCGAGTTCCGGCTGCCTTCGACAACTTCAGCTTGCCGCGATTGCGGCCGGCTCGGCAGGGCATCTGACCCGGGTTATTCACGCCTGTCGCAAACACGAAGGGTGGAAGGCAATGCAGCACTTCGAGGAGGGAGCTCCCGATGCGGAGCTGACTCCCGACGGCCTGAGGCTCTACGAGTACGCGACCGGGGTCCCCTCGTTCACCCCGTCCGAAGCTCAGTGCGCGCTCGGTCTGGACGAGAAGGAGCTGGTCACGGCCGTGCGGCGGCTGGAGGCCCTGCGACTGCTGCGGCGGGACGCCGACTTCGAGGACCGGCTCACCGTGGTCTCGCCCCAGTTCGCGGCGGGCCAGCTGCTGTGGCCGATGGAGCATCAGATACGGCAGCAGTCGGAAAGCGTCGAGCGGATACGGACGGCCCTCGCCGCGTTGGGCCCCTGCTACGAGAACGGGCAGCAGCGTCAGCAGGCCAAGGAAGTCGAGCTGCTGACCGATATCGCCGACGTACGACGGCTGATCGACCAGCTGACGGACAGCTGCCGGACCGAGGCGCTCCATGTGCAGCCGGGAGGCGCGAGGGACCCCGAGGCGTTGCTCAAGGCGCGGGGCAGCATGGAGCGGTTGCTGGAACGCGGAGTCAGCAGCCGTTCGATCTACCAGCACCCGGCCCGCTACAGCCAGCACACGGTGGAGTTCGCCGAGTGGATGATGGAGCGCGGGGCCGAGGTGCGGACCCTGGCGGACGGCCCTGACCGGATGCTGATCTACGACCGCAAGGCGGCCGTGGTCAGCGTGCAGGGCGACTCCGCCCACGCTCTCGTGGTGTACGAGCCCAACCTCGTGGCGTTCATGGTGTCTTCCTTCGAGACCGCCTGGCGGGCAGCCGAACCCTTCCCGGTGGGCTTCGACCGCGAATGGGCCAAACAGGTCTCCGAAGATCTGCGCCAGTCGATCGTCCGGCTGCTGACCGAAGGCCTGGACGACAAGGTCATCTCACGCCGGCTGGGCATGTCCGTGCGGACCGTGCAACGCCACGTTGCCGAGATCATGCGCTCACTCGACGCGAAGAGCCGTTTCCAGACCGGCTATCTGATCGGTCTGGACAAGGGCGGTGCTCCGCCCTCGTAGCCCGGTGCTCCGCCCTCGTGGCCCGGTGCTCCGCCCTCGTGGCCCGGTGCTCCGCCCTCGTGGCCCGGTGCGGGCACGGCGGGCGGCTCACCACGGCGCGGCGGCCCTGCTCCTGGGCCGCCCGACGCCCCGGCGGCTGTTTCCGACGGTCATCGCCCGGATCACGCTCGGGGTGATGCGCTTCTCGAGCAGCGGCTCCAGCACGGTGCCGAGCGCCGCGGCGAGATGCAGGTTCTCGTCGTCCTCGGCGTGTGCCGCGGCCCGGGCGACCGCCAGTTCCACCCAGGCCAGCCCGGCCGGCGGGTCGCCGGGCAGGGTCATCAGGTACTCGTACTCGGTCTCGTACGGGCCGCTGTCGGACGACCGGATCCACCACGGCGGAGGATCGACCGGCTCGGCCACCCCCGCCTGCCCCAGCGGCGGCACCGGCGGGGCGACCAGGCGAGGGGCCCGGCCGGTGAGCCGGGCCACGGCGTCCAGCGCCGCGTCGGCCGGGTCGGTGTCCCCGGGCCGGTCCGCGCCGGGCAGTTCGAGGCCACCGGGCAGGACGCCCAGGAGCCAGGGCCCCCGGCCGTCCGGGCCGGGGCCGTGGTCGCGGGCGTACACGAAACAGCGCAGGCCCTGCGCGGGGATGACGGCGTCGACGGGGATCACCGGTTCGGCAGCCGGTCGGAGAGGCCGAGCACCAGGAGAGCCAGGTTGACTCCGGGTCGGCCGAGTTCCTCGCTGTAGCGGCCGATGGCCGCGTTCTCCTCGGCGAGCGAGGTCCGGGAGCTGCCGGAGCTCACGCGGGCGTGGGTCTGCTTCCGGGCGGCCGCCGCGCGGCGGCCCACGAGGTGGATGATCTGCTGGTCGAGGGTGGCGATGTCGTCGGACATTGAGCGCTCCATTTCCGGTGCGTTGTCTTCCGGTACGTGGTCGTGGCGGTGTGGCCGGTCTCGGTCAGCCGGCGGGTACGAGATCCGGGTCCGTGGGGGCGGAGGTGGTGGTGCGGGTCCTGCCGCGCAGGGTGGTGAGGGCGACAAGGGCGCAGAGCGCGGCGAGCGGCAGCCAGACCCAGGCCGCGTGGTCGAAGGAGATCAGCGCGACGCCGATCGAGGGGCCGAAGAACATGCCGACGCCCATCATCGAGTTGCACAGGGCGCTGGCGCGGGTGAGCTCGCGGTCGGGGACCTTGGAGATCAGCCACGGGTGGAAGGAGCAGGAGTACGCGCACTCGCCGACGGCGAAGAGTACGGCGTACGCCAGCAGTCCGGTAAGCCGTACGGGGCCCGGGCCGAAGGCCGTGAAACCGGCCACCAGCAGGCCGGCGGCCCACAGGGCGACGGCGATGCGCAGGCCGTGTTCCTCGGGGCGCTTCTCCAGCAGCTTGGTGATCGGCCGCTGGGCGGACACGATGACCAGGACGTTGAGGGTGAGCATCACGGAGATCCAGCCGATGCCCGTGTCCATGAGGTGGTCGGCGACCAGGGGGGCGGTGGCCTCGAACTGGCTGTAGCCGATCAGGTAGGCACCGAACTGGAAGAGTGCGGCGCCGAGGGCGGCCTTGATGAGCATGCCGGTGCCGAGGGCGTGGACGGCCGCACCGGTGGGCTTTCCGGCCGGCTCCCCGTCGGCGGTCCCGGTGCTCCTGGTGGTCTCATCCGTCTCGGCGGTCTCCGTCGGCTCCGCGATCTCGGGGACCTTGCGGGCCAGACCGAGCGCGAGGGCCACCGGCAGGTAGCCGACCGCGTTCGCGATGAGCAGCCAGGTGATGGCGTCGCGGGAGAAGACGGTGAGGACGAGGCCGGCCAGCAGTGAACCGGCCGCGAGGGTGGCGTTGAGGATCTGGTAGCGGCGGGCGAAGACCTGACGGCGCTCCTCCGGCGGTACCAGGGAGTTGACGATCGGGATGATCGCGGCCATGAAGCAGCCCTGGCCGGCGCCGCCCAGGACCGCCGCGGCAGCGGCGGTGACGAGGTTGTCGCCCTGGGTCAGGAGCAGGAAGCAGCTGAGCCAGAGCAGCAGGCCGGTGATGCCGAGAGCGTGCCGGGGGAAGCGTACGGCCGCGGAGGCGAGCAGCAGGGAGACGGCCAGGTTGGCGAGGCCGGACACGCCGTAGTACACGGCGACCCCGGCGGTGCCGATGTCCGGCTGGGCCGCCAGATGGATGCCGATGAACGGGAAGACCATGCCGTAGCAGAACGACGACAGGCCGTGCAGGACCAGGATGCGGTTGACCGACCTGCGGCGCAGCGCGGCCAGACCGTCGGGCGTCCGGAGCATGGGTGTACGAACCTTCCTTGGGATCAGCGGGACACGAGGGCGAGCACCCGGGCCGGGCTGCCGGAACCGCCGACGATGGGCAGCGGCGCGGCGATCACCACGGCGCCCCGGGGAGGGAGCAGGTGCAGGTTGCGCAGCTGGGTGATGCCGTACTTGTCCGCGCCGTGGAAGTACCAGTGGCAGGGGTACGGCTGGTCCCCGAACTCGCCTGCCTGGCCGGCGTCGGTGCCGACCGTCTCCACGCCGACGCCGATGATCCCGGTCTCCTCGGCCAGCCACCGGGCGCACTCGGTGGAGATGCCGGGTGTGTGCCGGCCGTTGAGGAACTCGTCCTGGGAGCCCTGCCGGGACTCCCAGCCGGTGCGGTAGAGCAGCCAGCCGCCCGGGATGAGCGGGCCGTGCTCCTCCTGCCATGCCTCGACGTGGTGGCGCTCGAGCAGGAAGTCGGGATCGGCGGTGGCCTCGGCGGAGAAGTCCAGTACGCACGCGGGGGCGACCAGGCGCTGCGGCGGGACCTGGGAGACGTCGTCGAGGTCCTTGCCTGTGACCCAGTGGATGGGGGCGTCGAAGTGGGTGCCGGTGTGCTCGGAGAGGCGGATGTTGTTCCAGTAGACGGTGGGTCCGGCCTCGTCGTAGTGGCTGATCACCTCCCGTTCGAAGGCCCACGGCTGACCGCGCTCCGGCGGGAGCTGGATCAGCGGGGTCTCCTCGTCGAGCGGCGAAGTGAGGTCGACGACTTCCACGGAGCCGTCGAGCAGACCGGCCAGCAGGGGGGCGGTCGGGCTGGTGGGCTGGGTGTCCACGGCGGAGGTCATGTCACTTCTCCCCGGTGGTCTGGACGATGGTGGACCAGTGCCGGTATTCAGGGTGCTGGCCCCGGACCACCGAGTCGTACAGGTCCTGGAGCTTGCGGACCATCACGCCCGGGGTCCCGTCGCCGACCGGTATGCGGTCGAGGCTGGTGACGGGGGCGACCTCGGCGAGGGTGCCGGCGACGAAGATCTCGTCGGCGGTGTACAGCTCGGTGCGGTCGATCTCACGGCGCTCCATGGGGATGCCGAGTTCCTTCCGGGCGAGCTCGCCGACGGTGGCGACGGTGATGCCTTCGAGGACGCCGCTGGTGCCGGGCGGGGTGATGAGCTTGCCCTCGTGCAGCATCGCCACGCAGGAGCCCGGAGCCTCGGAGACGCTGCCGCGCTGGTTGAGCAGGAGGGTGGTGTCGTAGCCGTTGCGGATGGCCTCGTGGTGGGCGAGGCGGCTGTTGTGGTAGTTGGCGCCCGCCTTGATGCGCGGCGGCATGGAGTCGTCGCTGATGCGGCGCCAGGAGGAGACGGTGGCGGCCAGGCCGCCGTCGAAACCCCGGCCACGCGGGGCGCGGGTGGAGGTGATGTGGACGCCGGCGTCGTCGGTGTGGCTGAGCGGATCCGCGTTCGGGCCCATGTTGAAGTACGCGACGACGCAGATGTGTACGTCCTCCTCGAAGGCGTTGGCCTTGAGGACGTCGATTACACCGTCCTTGAGCTCGTCGTCGGTGTAAGGGATCTCCATCCGCAGGCTCTTCATCGAACGGCGCAGCCGGGCCAGGTGCTCGTCGATGCGGAAGACCGCGAGACCGCTCTCGCCGGGGCGGCGGTAGGCACGCAGCCCCTCGAAGACGTTGGCGCCCCAGAACGCGCCCTGGGACCGGGCGTGGACGGTGCACTTGTCCCAGTCGACGATGGCTCCGTTGAGCCAGGCGTGGGTGGGGAGTTGGGGTGTGGTCACTTCGTACTCCTGATGCGGGACACGGGAAGGGGGCAGGGGTCAGGCAGCGGCTGCGACGCGCTCGCGGGCGGGAGCGGGGGCAGGAGCGGTGGCCGCGGCGCAGTGCGCGAGTGTGGCGGCGAAGAGCTCGGGGTGGGCGGTGTCGGCCACCGCACCGATGTGTCCGTCCGGCCGGACGATCAGGCAGGTGCCCTCGGGGGCCAGGTACGCCTCGCGGAGCACGCTGTCCCGGTCGCGGAGCACGGTGACCCCGTCGGGCATGTCCGTGGCGGGGCCGGCGGTCGGGACGGCGAGTTCGCCCTCACGCAGGACGACGACCAGGTTGGTGTCGAGGCCGCGGGTGTCGGCGAGCGCACGCTCGGCGAAAGCGCGGGCGGCGGCCCGGTCCTGGGCGAAGTGGAGGACGGTGAACCCGGAGCCGTACAGCTGGCGGATACGGGCGGCGCCGGGAGCGGTGATCCGCGCGTCGGGGGCGAAGGCGCCCAGCAGGGGGTGCAGTTCGGCGGACTGGATCACGGGCGAGTCGACGTACGTGTGCGGTTCGGCCATCCTGCCGCTGTTGACCTTGTCGCGGGCGCCCTGGAACGGCTGGGAGAGGGACAGCAGCACCTTGCGCGCGAGCCTGCGCACCAGGTTCGGCGGCACCATGAACTTGATGGTCGCCTCGGTGACGGCCAGGTTCTCCTTGGCGGCCGCGTAACGCTCGTCGTGGTAGGTGTCCAGGAGCGAGTCCTCGGCCTTGCCCTGCATGACCAGGGCCAGCTTCCAGGCGAGGTTGTCGGCGTCCTGGATGCCGCTGTTCATGCCGCGGGAGCCGTACGGCGGCAGGGAGTGGGCGGAATCGCCGGCGAAGAAGATCCGGCCGATGCGGAACTTCTCGACCACGCGCTGGTGGAAGCGGTAGGTGGACAGCCAGTCGATCTCGTAGTCGACGTCGCCGATGACGGCGCGCACCCGCCGGTCGAAGCGGCCGTCCGCGCGCTCGGCCTCGATGTCGGTCTCGGGGGCGAGCTGCCAGTCGATGCGCCAGATGTCGTTCGGCTGCGGGTGCATGACCAGCTGGCGGCCCGGGTTGAAGGGCGGGTCGTAGTGGAAGTGGCGCTCCTTGGCGAGCGGCAGCTTCACCTTCAGGTCGGTGATCAGGAAGCGGTCGCGGTGGCTGTATCCGGTCCACTCGACACCGGTGAGCTTGCGCACGGGGCTGCGGACACCGTCGCAGGCGATCACGTACTGGCAGCGGTAGTCGCGCGGGCCGTCCGGGGTGTCGGCGGAGACGGTGACGGCGTCGCCGTCCTGCTCGACCCCGGTGACCTCGTGGGCCCAGCGGACCTCGCAGAGCGGGTCGGCCTCGGCCTTCTCCAGCAGGAGCTGCTCGATGCGGAACTGCGAGATGTTCACGAACGGGCCGTAGCCGATCCGGCGGGTGTACTCGGCGGCGCGTATCTCCTTGCCGCGCACGTAGGTGCGGGCCGTGGTCCAGGTGACGCCCTCGGCGCCGATGGTCTCGGCGCAGCCGAACTTGTCGAGGGTCTCCAGTACGTCGCCCTGGATGAGGCACGCCTTGGAGCCCTGCTTGCGCAGCTCGGGGTCGCGCTCGAAGAGGACGCTCGGGATGCCGAAGGAGGCGAGGCGGGCGGCCAGGGTCATGCCGACGGGACCGGCACCGACGATGCCTACGGGGATCAGGTCGCTGTTCATGCTGTCTCTTCACTCTCTGTGCGGGGCGCGGTGCCGGTACGGGCGTCGGTGCGGTCGCCCGTCTCCGTGTCGGGGGTCTCGTCGACGCTGCGGAAGACCGGGATCTTCCGCACCGAGCTGAGGTACGGGGTGCCTTCGGTCGCGCCGGTGCCGGAGCGGGTACCGAGCATCCGGACGGCGATCCGGTAGTGCGTCTGGCGCCAGCGGCGCAGTGCGCCGGCGAAGCCGAGCATCGAGGCGGTCAGCAGTTCGCGGTCGGCGGCGCTGAACCGGGCGTCGGCGAGGGCGGCGCCGCAGGCATCGTCGAGGGTGGGCTGGCCGGCCAGGACCCGCTCGTGCACCTCGGGGGTGGCGCGGTAGGCGGGAGAGTCCAGCCGGTCCTTGTCGGGCACCCGGCACAGGGACTCGACCAGCTTGTAGTTGCGGGACTGGATGGCGCTCGCGCCCTCGGTGAAGTCGCGGAAGACGCGGAAGGATTCGACCTGCATGGTGGCCAGCAGCGAGAACAGCGGTGCCGATTCGGCGAGAGCGGTCTCGGCGACCGAGAGGTGCCCGGCCGCGTCCCCGGTCCGGGCGCCGTCCAGGTCGCCGATGGCCGTACGGATGCTCAGGGCCAGCAGCGCGAAGGTGGTCTCGAAGGTCTGCAGCACCCGGATGAACATGTGCTCGTCGTGCGATATGTAGACCGGCAGCATGCTGAGCTTCAGCACCTGGCGCTCGTGCGGGTCCAGCAGCTCGCCGTCGACGAGCTCCCACAACTGGGCTGCCTGCTCCGCCGGTTCGGCGGCGGTGAGCCGCTCGCCGTACCCGAGCCTGGCGAGCGCGGGCCTGGCCACCCGGACGGCGAGCCGGCAGCGCTTCTCCACCATCCGGGCTTCGGGCCGCATCTCCGGGAGCCATTCGGTGCGCCCCTCGGCGGCGGCCAGCTCGAACCGCAGGAGGTCGGCCAGGAGCTGCACGGTCAGCCGGTCCCGGGTGACCCGGGCGGCCTCGGCGGCTGCCGGCCCGTCGTCGGCGGTCGGCAGGCCGAGCACGCTGAGGGAGGTGTACGACGGGTAGTCGTACCGGCCGTCCCACTTGTCGAGAGCGGTGTCCAGGAAGCGGTCGAGCAGCAGGCGGTCCGCCGCGTCGGCGCGCGTGGGCGCCTCGGGGGCGAGCCGCTCCCTGCCCAGGGCGAGGGACTTGAGGATCTCGTCCGGTACGAAGTGCTTGCCGACGCGGTGGAACTCGTGGGTCACCGCGGGGTACGGGAAGCGGCTGGGTACGGGGTCGGCCAGCCAGTCGGTCAGCTCTTTCACGCTGCGGGTCTCACTTTCGGGAGTGGGACGGCAAGGGCGGGGCCGGTCAGCGCACGGAACTCGCGCATGGCCTGGCAGAGGGCTTCCACGTCGTCCGTGGAGTTGTAGTAGTGGAAGGACAGGCGCACGACGGGCCCGCGTGGGCTGACGGCGATGCCCTGTCCCGCGAGCCAGCCGGCGAGGGCGCGCGGGTCGGCGTCGTACAGGCCGAGGTGGGCGCCCTGCAGTTCCGGCCTCTCCGCCTTGCGGACCCGTTCGCCCTGGGCGACGAGAGTGCGTGCGGTGCGGTCGGTCAGGGCCGCGATGTGGCGCCGTACGTCGGCCATGTCGACGCCCCGGAACAGGCCGAGCGCGGCGTTGGCGGCGTACACGGCGGGCACCGCCGGGGTGCCCGTCTCGAAGCGCCGGGCGATGGCCGGGAAGTCGAGCCTCAGCGGGTCGAACGCCATCGGTTCCACCCGCCCGAACCAGCCGGTGAGCTGAGGGTCCTGATCGCTGGTCAGGCCGGCGCGGGCGTAGAGGAAGGCCAGGCCGGGGAGTCCGGCGAGGTACTTCATGGTTCCCGCGACGAGGTAGTCGCAGCCGATGTCCGCGACGTCCACAGCCATGACACCGACGGCCTGGTAGGCGTCGACGAAGGTCAGCGCCCCGGCAGACCGGCCGGCTTCGACGATCTCCGCGACCGGCGGCCGCTCGGCGAACTGGTAGGTGGACATCGGGACCGACACCAGCGCGGTGCTGTCGCCCATGGCCGCCGTGTAGTCGGAGGCCCGGACGCGGCCGGTGCTCTGGTCGCCCGTGAAGATCACCCGGGCGCCGCGCGGCCGCTGGGCGAGCCAGACATGGGCGACGGACGGGAACTCCTCGACGGTGGTGACGATGTCGACCCGGGTCTCCAGGGAGAGCGTGGAGACGACCTGGTAGGCGCCGACGGAGGCGTTGGGCAGGATCGCGATCTGGTCCGGGCCGGCGCCGATCAGGTCCGCGAAGCGCTGCCGGGCCTCCTCGATCTCCTGCTCGAAACGGGCCCAGGGGGCGCCGTGGGCCGTGATGGCCTCCTGCATCCGCTCCAGTGCCTCGTCGACCGCGTCGGACCGGGCACCGAGACTGCAGCTGGCCAGGTGGACCGTCCGCTCCAGCATCGGGAAGCCACGGCGGAACGCCGCGGCCGTGACGTCCCCGCCGACACGGTCGGCGGTGACCGGGGCTGGTGCGGTGGCCGGGGCGGGTGCGTCGGCCGGGGCGGGTGCGTCGGCCGGGGGCGCGGTGGCCGCGCTGCCGCGGCTCATGCCGTACTCGTCCCGGCGGGCGGCGCACTGCCGCCTCCGGTCATCGGGCAGACCGGCGGTGCGGTCTCCGTGGCGTACTCGGGAGCCGGTTCGTCCTCACCCATGGGGCCGGACAAGGTCAGCTCGGTCCGCAGTTGCCACAGTTGCGGGAAGAACTTGTGGCTGATCAGCGTGGCCAGGAAGTCGCTCGGCGCACCCTTGGTGCCGACCACGGAATGGCCGATGACACGGGTGACCATCTTGTAGTGCTGGGTGCGCCACAGCGAGATCCGCTCGTCCCAGTCGATCATCGCCTCGGCCAGCCGGTACTCGGCGGTGTCGTGGCCGCTGAGGTAGACCTCCACGAGGTCGGTGCCGCGGGCCTCGATCAGCCGGCGGAAGGACTTGTCGAGGTCCTGGCTGACCATCCGGACCGCTTTCCAGCCCGGGGACTCGAAGCCCGAGCCGTGCCCGAGGACGGTGCGGATGATCTGGAAGTCCGAGGGCGCGAGGTGCCGCATCATCTCCAGCTGGTCGGCGGTCATCCGTACGCCGAGAGAAGCGCGGCCGAGCAGCCGGGCCGCGGTGTCCAGCTGCCCCGCGTCGATCTGCCGGCCTGCCTCCGCGACCTCGTAGCAGGCGAGTTTGAGCCACAGCTCGGTCGACTGGTGGACGATCTGGAAGAGCATCTCGTCCCGGTGGATCATGTCCTCCGGGCGGCGCTGGAGCGACAGCAGCGTGTCGGTCCGCATGTAGCGCGTGTAGTCGTTGTCCCCTTCTCCGTCGAGTACGGGAACCGAGTAGTCCTTGGACACGGTGCTCCTGTCAGGCGTTCGTCGTGGACAGGGCGAGCGGCTCGGCGCGTACCCGGAAGTCCGTGGCGGTGGCGGTGATGGCCGCCTCGGTGGCGGCGCCGTCGGCAGCCCGGAAGCGGAAGCGGCCGCCGACGTGCTCGTAGTAGGCGTCCGCGTCGGGCAGTACCTCGCCCGGGTGCAGGACGACTTCGGCGTACGGGCCTTCGGCGCGGCCGGTCATGGAGGTGGACTCCGTGATCCGGCAGGGCCGTTCGGCCGGGGCGGGCATGAGCATCCAGCCGGCCACCTCATCGGCGGCGTACGGCGCTGCGGCCGTCTGCGGCACCGGCGGCACCGGGCGGTCCAGCTGGAGCTGCCAGGCGGCGTGCATCAGGTCGTAGCCGTGCACCTCGCGCCACAGGAAGGGGATCTCGGCGCCGCCGACGCGGGCGCCGCACTCCAGGAAGCGGCAGACGGTGCTCCCGTCCGGGGCCCGGTCGAGGAACAGTTCGAGGTGGAAGACGGTGGCGCGGCCCGGGGAGAGCGCACCGAGGTAGGCGGTGGCGGCGCGGTCGATGGCCGCGTTGACCTCGGGGTCGTCGATCTCGACGGAGCCGAGGAACGTACCGCCGCGAAAGCCCAGGCAGGTGTTGAGGTAGCGGGAGGCCCGCCAGGCCAGCAGCCGCTGCCCGTCGAAGACGCCGTCCACATGGGAGATCGGGGCCTCCACGAAGGCCTGCACCAGCATCGGTTCGCTGTCCAGGTCCAGGCCGGTGACGTCCTCGGGGCCGTCGGCCCGGACCACGCCGGCGCTGGAACTGCCGGTGCGCGGCTTGACGATGACCGGCCAGCCGGCGGCCGCGCCGAAGGCGAGCACCGCGGCGGTGTCGGTGGCGGCGGCGAAGGCCGGCACGTCCAGGCCGGCGTCCGCGACGGCCCTGCACATCACGTACTTGTCGCGGAAGACGATCTGCGACGGCTGGCGAGGGCCCGGGACGTCCCACTCCTCGCGGAGTGCGGCGCCGACCAGCAGGTCGTCCTCCTTGAGGGCGACGATCGCGGCGGGCGCGCCGTGCCGGGTGGCGAGTGCGCGGACTTCGGTGCGGACCCGAGCAAGATCGTCGGTGGCGGGAACCAGCACGACCTCGTGGGCCTGGGGCGGTACGGAGCCGGTGCCGACCTCGGTGGTCACATAACTGACCCTGTTCTCGGCGTGGTCGATATAGCTGGTGAATTCTGCGTATCGCTCGCGCCAGCGATTGATCACGATGATGTGCGGACGGTCGGTCATATGCGGGGCTCCTCGAATTCGGCTTCCGGGTAGGTGAATACGCAGGTACCGCGGGTTCCGGGATTCGCGTACGTGATCACGGCGCCGTCCCGCGGTTGCAGGGCGCGGCAGAATGCGCCGCCGAATCCCTGGGGGGTGACGAAAATCCCCCAGTTCGCGACCCATTCCCCGGTGCTTCCGGTCTCCGGATCGACCACCGGTTCCAGGGCCGGTACGACCAGTTCCTGCGCGACGTAGTCCCGTACGGCGGTGGCCTCCAGGGCCTGATCCCACTGGGCGTCCGTGACATCGCGGCCGATCACCACGCCGTCGGCGCTGTACCCGATGCCCGGCTTGAGGACGAGCGCGGCACGGTGCGCACGGGCGTGGGCGAGTGCCTCGTCGGAGCCTTCGGTGCCGAGCACCCAGGTACGCGGCAGCACCCGGTCGACCAGCTCCCGCTCCGCGTCGGTCAGCTCGGCGCGGACGGCCGGCAGGTGCAGCAGGCCGAGCGCGGCCTTGCTGGTGAACAGGGCTCCTTCGAGCGGGGTGAACTGGGCTGTACGGCCTGCCGCGTGGGCGCGGTTGAGCCTCGTCAGGGCGGCCCGGGCGACCGGATCGCCGGCGATCTGGCCGGCGGCGAAGTAGCGCAGGACGACATCGACGGGGCGGCCGTGCAGCGCGAGCTTGCCGTCCGCCTCCTCGGTCAGCTCCTGGATCTCGCCGAGCAGCAGCTCGATGCCGTACCGGCTCATGTCCTCCTGGATGGAGAGGAAGACGCTGTTGTGGTCGCCGAGCGCGTCCGGGCCCTCGATCAGGGCCACCACCGGACTCACCGGGTCGGCGCCCTTCACCCCGGCGGCCGCCGCACGCAGTTCGGCCACGAGGTGGTCCATGGTGTCGGTGTGGCCGAGGCCGTTGGCCTCGGCGAAGGCGCGGAAGGCGGGGACGTCGAGGAAGGCGCGATTGAGCTGGGCGCTGTCCACGCCGCCGAGCTCGCTGCCGACGTTGAGCTCCAGCAGCCGGAAGCCGGTGCCGTCGTGGAAGGCGTCGGCGCGGGCGTACAGCAGAGGGTCGCCGGTCGCGCCCTCGCTCATCACCTCGACGAGTTCCTCGGGCAGCCCGATGGCCGCGCCGTAGCGGTTCAGGTCGCCGTCGAAGCAGCGGCCCGGCAGTGAGACGAGGATCCGGAAGACCGCCGCGAGGTCGTCGGCGAAGGCGCCGATCTCCCGCTCGGAGACGAAGATCGGGCGAGGCAGCAGGACATGCCCGTAGGCCTTGCCGTACTCCGCCGGGACGGAGGTCCGCGAGGTCAGGGTGCGTAGTCCGCTGTCCGGGTTCGCTGATTCCGTGAGGTAGCGGACGGTGGCTGAATTCTCCATGGGCGGTCTCCTTTTCTTCCGGATCGGGGCGTGCCGGATCGCGGCGGCGCCGGAAAGCCGGGATATTCCGGGAACGTGAGAAGGGTGGAAATTCTAAGAATCGAAAGCGGTCGAAGAGCTCGCACATTCGGAAGGAGCTCGCACGATCGACAAGGTGCGGGTACAAGGCGGTGGAGCGATCCGCGGTGACGTGATTTCACTGTGGCACCGCCGTCGGCCGCCGGCGGTGCCGGCCGGGATGCGCATTTACGGCTGTCGTGAATACGCCAGGGTGAACCCGGAGGCCATAATGGGACGGACCCGGGTGAAACGGCAGGGGCGGGGGTTGGCACGGTTGCGCACCGCTCGGCCTGCTGCTTACCTACTAGTCATTCAGGAGGCTTGCGCCCCTCCGGACGATCCGCGGTGACACCGGACCGTCCACAAGGGAGAACACGCCATGCCCCGCCTGCAGTTCATCGTCGCCAGCACCCGCCCCGGCCGGGTCGGCCCCGCCGTCGCCGCCTGGGCCACCGAAGAGGCCCGCCGGCAGGGCGGCTTCGACATCGAGACCGTCGACCTCGCCGACATCGGCCTGCCCTTCTTCGACGAGCCGGAGCACCCCTCCGAGGCCGCATACGTCCACCAGCACACCAAGGACTGGAGCGCCACGGTCTCCCGCGGCGACGCCTACGTCTTCGTGATGCCGATGTACAACGGCACGTTCACCGCGCCGCTGAAGAACGCCATCGACTTCCTCTACCAGGAGTGGCAGGACAAGCCGGTCGCCCTGCTCAGCTACACGGCAGGCCCCTCGGGCGGCGTACCCGCCATCGAGGCGATCCGCCCGATCCTCACCCGCATCGGCTTCCGCGCCGCCGAGCGCAGCATCTCCGTCCCCGGCATCGCGGAGCTGACCGGCCCGGACGGGTTCCGGGCCCCGGACGGCCTCGCCGGCGAACTGGCCGGTGTGCTCGACGAGATCGCCAAGCTGCTCGCCGACACCGACGCCGCCCCCGCGCAGGTCTGAGAGGAATGCAGCCATGACCGCACCGTCCCCGCAGTCCGCGTCCGTCCCCGCCGAGCGCCTGGTCGTCGTCGGCAGCGGCGGCCGCCCGTACCGCGAGTACTCCTTCCAGTCGCTGCGCGCGCACTACAACCTCTCCGCGGTGCTCTCCGCCGAGCCGACCTGGCAGCGTGAGTACCTGGATTCGTACCTCGTCGCCGACCTGTCCGATCCGCTCGCGATCGCCGATGCCGTCCTCTCCCTCGCCGGGCCCGGCAACTCCTCCGTCGCCGTCCTCACCTGGGACGAGACCGCGGTCGAGGCCACCGCGGAGGCCGCCGCCAAGCTCGGGCTGCCGCAGCTGTCCGCCGAGGCCGCCCGCCACTGCCGCGACAAGTACGCCACCCGCTCGCTGATGTCCGAGGCCGGCCTCGGCGCCGTCCGCCACCGGCTCGTCACCACCGCGGACCAAGCCGTCGCCGCCGCCGACGAGTTCGGCTACCCCGTCGTCCTCAAGCCCCGCGCCCTCGCCGGCAGCATCGGTGTGACCCGCGCCGACGACGCGGGTCAGGTGCGGGAAGCCTTCACGCTCGCCGACGGAGCCGCCTTCGCCACGCTCCCCACCGGCCACGGCATCCTCGTCGAGGAGTTCCTCGACGGACCCGAGATCAGCATCGACAGCGCCGTCCACGAAGGCGCCGTCCACGTCGTCCACATCGCCCGCAAGCGGCTCGGATTCACGCCGTACTTCGAGGAGGTCGGCCACCTCGTCACCGCGTCGCACGACGCACCGTGGACGGACGAGGTGCGCGCCCTGGTGACCGGTGCCCACCGGGTACTCGGTGTCACCACGGGCGTGACCCACGCCGAGGTCCGCCTCACGTCGCGAGGCCCGCGCCTCATCGAGCTCAATGCCCGGCTCGGCGGCGACCTCATTCCCTTCATCAGCTCCTTCGCCACCGGCATCGACCTGGTGCGGGCCGCCGCCGAGCTGTCCTTCGGCCGCCTTCCCGACCTCACGCCGACCCGCGATCTCACCGCCGAGATCCGGTTCGTCTACTCCGACACCGACGGCCACGCCCGCGCGCTCGACCTCACCGCGGCCGCGGCCGTACCCGGCATCGCGCACACCGCCGTCCTCGCCGAGCCCGGCGACCGGCTGCTGCTGCCGCCCCGTCAGGCGATCCCGCGGCTGGCCGCGCTGGTCGCCGTGGGACCGGACGAGGGCGCCTGCGGGCAGGCCCTGGACCGTGCCGAAGCCGTCGTGGACCGTGCGACGGACCCGCTGCAGGAGACGGAGGCCGACGCATGACCGCTCCCGTCGACGTTTCCGCGCCGGTCGTCGCGGGCGTCGTCCCCGGCCCTGACGCGGCACGTGTCCTGGCCGCCGGGCACGCCTACGTCCCGCTCTACATCGAGCTGCTCGCCGACACCCTCTCCCCGGTCACCGCGTTCGCCCGGCTGTGCGGACCCGGCCTGGAGCAGCCCGGCCTGCTGCTGGAGAGTGTCATCGGGACCGACAACAGCATCGCGGTCGGCCGCTACTCGTACATCGCGCACCGGACCCGCCCCGTCCCGCTGGGCGACGGCGACCCGCTCGTCGCGCTGCGGCCACTGGCCGACCGTGACGTCGCGCCCGTCCCAGGGCTGCCGCCGTTCCACGGCGGCGCCGTCGGCTACCTCGGCTACGAGAGCGCCCGCCACTTCGAGAGCCTCCCCACGGCCCCCGGACCTGGTCCGGGCATGCCCGAATCGGTGTTCCTGCAGGCCGACGACCTGGTCGTGTTCGACCACGCCACGCGCCGGCTGCTGATCACCACGCTCCACGACACCGCCGCCGAGACGTACGAGGACGCCGTCGGCCGGCTCACCGCCACCCGCGACCACCTGTTCGGCGAACAGCCGCACCGTCACCACGGGCCGGGCAGCGCCGGAACGCGGCCGCTCGCCCCGGCCCGTACCGCCGAACAGCAGGACCGGTCCGCCTGGCGGGCGCACACCAGCGAGGAGCGCTTCCTCGACATGGTCGACACCGCCCGCGAGTACATACGGGCCGGCGACATCTTCCAGGTCGTCCTCTCCCAGCGGTTCAGCAAGCCGCTCGCCGCCGAACCCCTCGACGTCTACCGCCACCTGCGTGCCGTCAATCCGTCGCCGTACATGTTCCATCTGGCCCTCGGCGGCGGCAGGCACGTCATCGGCGCCTCACCGGAACTGCTGGTGAAGGTCGAGGACGGCCGGGCGCAGACCCGCCCGCTCGCCGGCACCCGTTGGCGCGGCACCGACGCCGCGACCGACGCCGCGCTCGAAGCCGAACTCCTCGCCGACGAGAAGGAACGCGCCGAGCACGTCATGCTCGTGGACCTCGGCCGCAACGACATCGGCCGGGTCGCCGCCCCCGGCACCGTACGGGTGGACCGGCTGATGGAGGTCGAGCGCTACTCGCACGTCATGCACCTGTCCTCGACCGTCAGCGGAGACCTCGCCGAGGGCCGCACCCCGCTGGACGCGCTGCGCTCCACCTTCCCGGCGGGCACCGTCTCCGGCGCCCCCAAGATCCGGGCCATGGAGATCATCGCCGAGCTGGAGGACGAACGGCGCGGCGTCTACGGCGGTGCCCTCGGCTTCATCGGCGCCGGCGGCAGCCTGGACACGGCGATCGCCCTGCGCACCCTGGTCATCGCCGACGGGAAGGCCTGGGTCCAGGCCGGTGCCGGAGTCGTCGCCGATTCCGACCCGGCCTCCGAGTACCGCGAGACCCTCAACAAGGCGCAGGCGCTTTTCGCCGCCGTGGAACGGGCGGAGGCGTCCGCATGAGCCGGCACGACCGTGGCCCGGTCCGCGTCGCCGTCGTCGACAACTACGACTCCTTCACCTACAACCTCGTCCAGTACCTCGCGCAGGCCGGGGCCGAACCCGTCGTCCACCGCAACGACGGCGTCACCACCGGGCAGCTCGCCGCCCATGACGCCGTCCTGATCTCGCCCGGCCCCGGCACCCCCGGCCAGGCCGGCGTCAGTCTCGCCGCCGTCCGCGACCTCAGCGGCCGGCTCCCCCTGCTCGGCGTCTGCCTCGGACACCAGTCCGTGGCGGAGGCGTTCGGCGCCGAGGTGGTCCGGGTGGGCCCGGTGCACGGCAAGACGGAACGCGTACGGCACGACGGCACCGGCGTCCTCGCCGGGCTGCCCGACCCGTTCACCGCGACCCGCTACCACTCGCTGGCCGTCGACCTCGTGACCATGCCCGACGAGCTCCTCGCCAACGCCTGGGCCCAGGACGGCACGGTCATGGGTCTGCGCCACCGCACCCATCCCACGTACGGGGTGCAGTTCCACCCCGAGTCCGTCCTCACCGAGCAGGGCATGCGCATCGTCGTCAACTTCGTCGAGTCCGTCGAACAGTTCCATTCACACCCACTTGAGGGGGTCCGGTGAAAACCGCTCTGCGCACCCTGGCCGAAGGCGGCCGTCTGACCCGTGAACAGGCCGGCCGCGCCATGGCCGCCGTACTCGCCGGAGAAGCGACTCCCGGCCAGATTGCCGGTTTCGCCATGGCCCTGTCCGCCCGGCGCGCCGACATCGAGGAGATCGTCGGACTGGTCTCCACCGCCCGCGCATTCGGCACCCGGCTGACCGGCGACGGTCAGGTCCTGGACACCTGCGGCACCGGCGGCGACGGTCACGACACCTTCAACATCTCCACGACCGCTGCCATCGTCGCCGCGGCCTGCGGGGTCCCGGTCGCGAAGCACGGCAACCGCAGTGCCTCCTCCGCCTGCGGCAGCGCCGACGTCCTCGAAGCGCTGGGCGTCCGCATCGACCTGGGCCCGGCACAAGCCGCGGAATGCCTGGCGGAGGTCGGCATCACCTTCCTGTTCGCGCCGGTCTTCCAGCCCGCCTTCCGGTACGCGGCCGAGCCCCGCCGGGAACTGGGCGTACGGACCGTCTTCAACGTGCTCGGACCGCTCTGCAACCCGGCCGGTGCCCGCTACCAGACCCTCGGGGTGTCGGACCCGGCCCTGCTCGACGTGATGGCCGAAGTCCTGCACCGGCTCGGCACCGAGCGCGCCCTGGTGTTCTGCGCCGACGACGGCTTGGACGAGCTGAGCACCTGCTCGCCGTCGCGTGTGGTGGAACTGACCGGTGGCAGCACCACCTCCTACCGGCTCGACCCGGCCGACCTGGGCCTCGCCCCCGCCACCCTGGCGGACCTGCGGGGCGGCGACGCCGCCGCCAACGCGGACACCGTCCGCCGGATCCTGGGGGGCGAAACGGGCCCGCGCCGGGACATCGTCCTGCTCAACACGGCCGCCGCACTGCGCGCGGCCGGCCGGTGCGAGGACTGGCGGGCGGGCATCGCCCGGGCCGCCGAGGCCATCGACAGGGGCTTCGCGGCCGCTGTCCTGGACAACTGGGTGGCGGCGGGCGCCCGGCCGGCCGCCCGGGCCGCAGCATGACACCGCGACGCGAACAAGGAGCACCACGTTGACCAGCCAAACCGTCATGCCCGGCCTCCTCGGGGAGCTGATCGAGGCCGCGCACCGTCAGACGGCGGCCCGCCGCGCCGAGTTCCCCCTGGCGGAGGTGGAGAGCAGGGCCCGGACCGCCCCCGCCGTACGGGACTTCGGTGCGGCCCTGCGGGCCCCGGGCCTGGGCGTCATCGCCGAGCTCAAGCCCCGCAGCCCCCTTAAGGGCCCGCTCACCGACGACTACCGGCCCGCCGAACTGGCCCGGTCCTACGAGGTCGGCGGCGCCTGCGCGCTCTCCGTCCTCGCGCACACCGAGGGCTTCGGCGGCCGGCCGGAGGACCTCGCGACCGTACGGGAGGCAGTGGACCTGCCCGTCATGCGCAAGGACTTCATCGTCGACGAGTACCAGATCGCCGAGGCCCGCGCGTACGGGGCGGACGCCGTCCTGCTCGTGGTCGCCGCCCTCACCGAGCAGCGGCTGGCCGAGCTGTACGCGTACGCGCAGGGCCAGGGCCTGCACATCCTGGTGGAGGTGCACAGCGAGGCGGAGGCGCACGCCGCGCTCGCCCTGGGCGCCCTCAACATCGGGGTCAACCACCGCGATCTGCGGGACTTCCGGATCGACCTGTCCCTCACCGGCCGGCTCCGCGCACAGGTCCCGGCGGACCGGGTGCTGGTCGCGGAGAGCGGCGTACGAAGCCCGGCGGACGCCCGGCGGTTGCGGGCCGACGGGGCGGACGCGGTGCTGGTGGGAGAGACCCTGATGCGATCGGCCGACCCGGCGGCGGCGGTGGCGGAACTGAAGAACTCGCACGCCCACGGAACCACTCAGGAGAGGTCATGACGACCACGACCGGTACGCCGGCCACCTCGTTCATCCCCGCCCCGAAGGGGCACGTCCCCAGCGACGAGGGCTACTTCGGCGCGTACGGCGGCAAGTTCATCCCCGAGGCGCTCGTCGCCGCGGTCGACGAGGTCGCCGTCGAGTACGACAAGGCCAGGTCGGACCCGGCGTTCGCCGCCGAGCTGAACGACCTGCTGGTCAACTACACGGGGCGGCCGAATCCGCTCACCGAGGTGTCGCGGTTCGCCGAACACGCGGGCGGGGCACGGATCTTCCTCAAGCGGGAGGACCTGAACCACACCGGCTCACACAAGATCAACAACGTGCTGGGCCAGGCGCTCCTCACCAGGCGCATGGGCAAGACCCGGGTCATCGCGGAGACCGGCGCCGGCCAGCACGGTGTCGCGACCGCCACCGCGTGCGCCCTCTTCGGCCTCGAATGCACCATCTACATGGGCGAGATCGACACGCAGCGCCAGGCGCTCAACGTGGCCCGGATGCGGATGCTCGGCGCCGAGGTCATCGCCGTGAAGTCGGGCAGCCGGACGCTGAAGGACGCCATCAACGAGGCGTTCCGCGACTGGGTCGCCAACGTCGACCGTACGCACTACCTCTTCGGCACGGTCGCAGGCCCGCACCCCTTCCCCGCCATGGTCCGCGACTTCCACAGGGTCATCGGGGTCGAGGCGCGCCGTCAGATCCTGCAGCACGCGGGCCGGCTGCCCGACGCGGCCGTGGCCTGCGTGGGCGGCGGGTCGAACGCCATCGGCCTCTTCCACGCCTTCATCCCGGACGCGGGCGTCCGTCTGGTCGGCTGCGAGCCGGCCGGGCACGGAATCGAGACCGGCGAACACGCGGCCACCCTGTCCGCGGGCGAGCCCGGAATCCTGCACGGCTCACGGTCGTACGTCCTCCAGGACGAGGAGGGCCAGATCACCGAGCCCTACTCGATCTCGGCGGGCCTCGACTACCCGGGCATCGGCCCCGAGCACGCGTACCTCAAGGACATCGGGCGCGGCGAGTACCGGGCGATCACCGACGACCAGGCGATGCAGGCCCTGCTCCTGCTGTCGCGCACCGAGGGCATCATCCCGGCGATCGAGTCCGCGCACGCCCTGGCCGGCGCCCTCGACCTGGGCAGGGAACTGGGCAAGGACGGCCTGATCGTGGTCAACCTGTCCGGCCGCGGCGACAAGGACATGGACACGGCCGCCCGCTACTTCGGCCTGTACGACTCCGAGGGGGAGACCAAGTGAGCACGGCCGGCACCACCACGGGACGCATCCAGCTGCTGAGCGACACACTCGCCAAGGCGAGGTCCGAGGACCGGGCAGCCCTCATCGCCTACCTCCCGGCGGGCTTCCCGACCGTCGACGGCGGTATCGAGGCGGTCAAGGCGGTCATCGCGGGCGGCGCGGACGTGGTCGAGGTCGGCCTGCCGCACAGCGACCCGGTGCTCGACGGCCCGGTCATCCAGACCGCCGACGACATCGCGCTGCGGGGTGGGGTGAAGATCGCCGACGTGATGCGTACGGTCCGCGAGGCGCACGGCGCGACGGGGGCCCCGGTACTCGTCATGACGTACTGGAACCCGATCGACCGGTACGGCGTCGAGCGCTTCACGGAGGAGCTGGCCGAGGCCGGCGGCGCAGGCTGCATCCTGCCCGACCTGCCGGTCCAGGAGTCCGCGCTGTGGCGTGCGTGCGCGGAGAAGCACGGTCTCGCGACCGTCTTCGTCGTGGCTCCCAGCAGCAAGGACGAACGTCTGGCGACCATCACCGAGGCCGGTTCCGGCTTCGTGTACGCCGCCTCGCTGATGGGCGTCACGGGCACGCGCGCGTCCGTGGGCGCGCAGGCCCAGGAGCTGGTGCGGCGCACCCGGGCCACCACCGAGCTGCCCGTCTGCGTCGGTCTCGGCGTATCCGACGCCGTCCAGGCCAAGGAGGTCGCGGGCTTCGCGGACGGAGTGATCGTCGGCTCGGCGTTCGTGAAGCTGCTGCTCGACGCGCCGGATCTGCCGTCCGGTCTGGCCGCAGTGCGGTCGCTGGCCGGCGAGCTCGCGGAAGGGGTGCGCAGGGGCTGACGCAGGTGCGTCGACGACCGGAGGGGGCGCGGCGCAGCTCCCGTACGGCCGTCCTCGCCGGGCTCAGCCCCCGAGGGCGGCCGCCGCCGCGACAACGACGAACATCAATACGAGCACGGCTGCCATGATGCGGTTTCTGGTCTTCGGGTCCACCCGAAGAGCGTAACCGGCCCGCTCACCTCCCCAGCGGCCAGGCCTGGACCACCTCGTACCTGGGCTGCTCCCCCACCACCCCGTCCACGGGCAGGTTGCTGCGTACGAGACTGAGCTCACCGGCCTCCCAGTGAACGCCCTCGAAACCGTCGAGCGCCCCGGTGAACGGAGTCAGGTCGGCCTGGACGCGGCTGCGGGCGAGGGTGAGGTGCGGGGTGTAGCGCCGGTGCTCCTCCATCGACACCCCGGCCCGACGGGCGGCGGCGTCGGCCCGTTCGGCCAGCAGCCGCAGCGTGTCGAGCCCGCCCGCGGCCCCGGCCCACAGGGCCCGCCCGTCGAACCTGCCGCCGCTGTGGATGCGCAGCGGGAAGGGCTCGGTCCGGTGCGCGGCACGCTCCAGCCGGGTGTACAGCTCCGGCAGCAGCTCCTCGTCCACGTGGCCGAGGAAGGCGAGGGTGTAGTGCCAGCCCTCCACGGCCGTCCAGCGCAGGTTCACGGCGCCGGGCAGGGCGTGCAGAGCGGCGACCGCGGTTGCCAGCTCCCGCACGGCGGGCGCGGGCGGCAGGACGGCGGCGAAGAGTCTCTGGCTGCTCATGCGGTGAGTGTCCCAGCGTCCAGGCGTGTCCCGGGTGCCGGGCCCGTCGAGGAACCGTCCGGGTACCGGCCCGTCGAGGAACGGCCCGGGTGCCGGGCCGAACGAAGAACGCCGCCCTCCCGGCAAGGGAGGGCGGCGTGTCCGGGGCGGTTCAGGCCGCCGTGGCCAACTGCTCGCGGGGGACGAACCGCACATGCGGGTGCCCAGGGCGCAGGTCGACCTTCAGGCGCAGGCCGCCGACCCGGGCCAGCATGATGCCGACCCCGATCGCGGCCGTCATCGAGAGTGCCCCGCCGGCCATCATGCCGGTCCTGACACCGTGCACGTCGCTGATCCAGCCGACGATCGGGGCGCCCACCGGCGTACCACCGGCGAAGACCATCATGTAGAGGCTCATCACCCGGCCCCGCATCTCCGGGTCGGCGGCCATCTGGACGCTGGTGTTGGCGATGATGTTGGTCGTCAGACCGATCATGCCGATCGGGACCAGCAGCAGGGCGAACAGCCAGACGGACGGCGAGAGCGCTGCCGCGATCTCCAGGAGGCCGAACGCCGTGCCCGCGGCGACCAGCATCCGCAGCCGCGAGGAGCGGCGGCGGGCGGCGAGCAGCGCCCCTGCCAGGGAGCCGGCCGCCATCAGGATGTTGAAGAACGAGTACATCCCCGCACCGCCGTGGAAGATCTCGTCCGCGAAGGCGGTCAGGAAGATCGGGAAGTTGAAACCGAACGTGCCGACGAAACCGACCAGGACGATGGGCCAGACCAGGTCGGGGCGGCCCGAGACGTAGCGCAGACCTTCGCGCAGCTGGCCCTTGGCACGCTTCACGGTCACCGACGCGTGCATCTCGCTCGTCCGCATCATCAGCAGGCCGACGAGCGGGGCGAGGAACGACAGTCCGTTGAACATGAAGGCCCAGCCGCTGCCGACCGTGGTGATCAGGACACCGGCGACGGCGGGACCGATCAGCCGGGCGGACTGGAAGTTCGCCGAGTTCAGACTGACCGCGTTGCGCAGCTGCGCGGGGCCGACCATCTCGGAGACGAACGACTGGCGCGCCGGGTTGTCGACGACGGTCACCATGCCGAGCAGGAACGCGATCAGGTAGACGTGCCAGACCTGGACGACGCCCGAGAGGGTCAGCACGGCGAGTGCGACACCGCACAGCCCGAGCGCGGCCTGGCTGATGAGCAGCAGACGCCGCTTCGGGAGCCGGTCGGCGATGACGCCGCCGTACAGGCCGAAGAGCAGCATCGGAAGGAACTGGAGGGCCGTGGTGATACCGACGGCGGCGGCGGACCCGGTGAGGCTCAGGACGAGCCAGTCCTGCGTGATGCGGGACATCCAGGTACCGGTGTTGGAGATCACGGCGCCCGTGGCGAACAGGCGGTAGTTGCGGATCTTCAGCGACGAGAAGGTCCCGCCGGTCTTGCTCTCGTGGGTGGACGTCGGTGCGGGGGCGGAGTCTGCTCCGGATCCCGTACTCAAAAGGGTTCGCCTCCTCGGGCGTATACGACGTACGGACTGACGGGGACGTGACAGCGGGCGCGCGGGACTGCCGGTCTCTGCGCGCCCGGTCGGGGTCAGAGGTGGGCGAGCTTCTCCAGCACGGGCGCGGCGGCCCGCAGCTTCTCCCACTCGTCCTCGTCCAGGCCCTCGGCGAGGTTGGCCAGCCAGGCGTTCCGCTTGGAGCGGCTCTCGGCGAGCATGGCTTCCGCCTGCTCGGTCCGGCTGACCATCTTCTGCCGACGGTCATCGGGGTGCGGTTCCAGTCTGACCAGTCCCTTCGCTTCCAGCAGGGCGACGATGCGGGTCATCGACGGCGGCTGCACGTGCTCCTTGCGGGCCAGCTCACCGGGGGTGGCCGAGCCGCAACGGGCGAGAGTGCCGAGCACCGACATCTCGGTGGGGCTCAGCGACTCGTCGACGCGCTGGTGCTTGAGGCGCCGGCCCAGCAGCATCACGGCGGAACGGAGGGAGCTCACGGCGGCGGCACTGTCGCCGTCGTGGATCAGGTCAGGCATGTTTATTAGCCTAACTCATTAGCTACACTAAAGACCACTCGGTGGTACGCGCGCGAGAAATTGATCACCCAAACGAGTGAGTATGGGGCGGAAAGCACCTCGAAAAGGCCACACGTGCCGCGACCCTGCTTGGCATGGGATCGACAGTGCTCAGCCTGCGCATAGACGGTGAGCTGCTCGACCGGCTCCGCCAGCACGCCGCCAGACGCGGAATGAGCGTCCAGGACTACGTGGTCCAGACGCTCATCCGCAACGATTTCGACGAGCGCTTCGACGCGGCCGTCGACGAGACGCAAAAGTTCTACGGGGCGGATCTCCGTCACGCGGACCCGGCCGACCGGGTCACATGACGGAGATCCGCCCCGTAGGGGTGGTCACTCCCGCTGAGGGCTACGTGAGGCCGAGCGCCGGCATCGCGTAGTAGAAGACGAAGACCGCCGAGACCACGTACATGGCCACCGGGACCTCACGGCCGCGGCCGGCCACCAGGCGCAGCACGCAGAACGTGATGAAGCCGATGCCGATGCCGTTGGTGATCGAGTAGGTGAGCGGCATCATCAGCATCGCGAGGAAGGCCGGGATCGCGAGCGTGTAGTCGTTCCAGTCGATGTCCCGGACCGAGCCCGCGAGGATCAGGAACCCGACCGCGACCAGTGCCGGGGTGGCGGCCTGCGAGGGAACCATCGTCGCCAGGGGCGTGAGGAACAGCGCCACCGTGAAGAGCAGACCGCTCACCACGCTCGCGAGTCCGGTGCGGGCTCCCTCACCGACGCCCGCCGTGGACTCCACGAAGCAGGTCGACGCGGAGGAGGAGCTCACACCGCCCGCGGCGACGGCGACGCCGTCGATGAACAGCACCTTGTTGATGCCCGGGAAGTGGCCGTCCTTGTCCATCAGCTTCGCCTCGTCGCCGACGCCGAGGATGGTGCCCATCGCGTCGAAGAAGCAGGACAGCAGCACGGTGAAGACGAAGAGGATGCCGGTCAGGTAGCCGACCTTCTCGAAGCCGCCGAACAGGCTGACCTCACCGATCAGCCCGAAGTCCGGGGAAGCCACCGGATTGCCCGGCCACTCCGGGACGGTCAGCCCCCACGCACCGGCCGGCAGGCCGGCCACGGCGTCGATGAACAGCGCGACGAGGGTCATGGCGACGATCGAGATCAGGATCGCGCCCGGCACCTTGCGGACGATCAGCGCGAGGGTCAGCAGCGTGCCGAGGACGAAGACCAGGACCGGCCAGCCGTTGAGGTGGCCGTCGTTGCCGAGCTGGAGCGGCACGGTGGTGTGCGCGGCGTCCGGGATGCGGGAGACGAAGCCCGAGTCGACCAGGCCGATCAGCAGGATGAACAGGCCGATGCCGATCGCGATGCCCTTGCGGAGCGACTTCGGTACGGCGTTCATGACGCGTTCGCGCAGACCGGTCGCGACGAGCAGCATCACGACGATGCCCGCGAGGACGACCATGCCCATCGCGTCCGCCCAGCTCATCCGGGGGGCGAGCTGGAGGGCGACGACGGTGTTGACGCCGAGACCTGCCGCGAGCGCGATCGGCACATTGCCGATGACGCCCATCAGGAGCGTGGAGAACGCGGCGGTGAGGACGGTGGCGGTGACGAGCTGGCCGCCGTCGAGCTGGTGCCCGTACATGTCCTTCGCGCTGCCGAGGATGATCGGGTTGAGCACGATGATGTACGCCATCGCGAAGAACGTGGCGAATCCGCCACGGATCTCGCGCGCGACCGACGACCCCCGCTCGGAGATCTTGAAATAGCGGTCCAGGCCGCCGTGCGGCTGCTGCGGAGCCGGAGGCTGCTCGGGGTCGACCTGAGCGGTGGCCGAGGGGGACATGTGTGACCTTCAGTCGTGCATCGGGGGATGAGAACCAGGGGGGAAACCAGCCAGACTTGGATGTTCACACGAATAATTCGAGACACCCACAAGCAGATTCAGTATGAATACATAAACGGAATATCGCTATCTCCGCGCGTAGACCCTTGGGCCGACTGCCCGGCCGACTGTCCGGCCGACCGCTCCGACGGGTACGGACGGCTGGGCCCTAGACTGTGGCCATGGCGAAGTGGACACCGAAGCACGAGGCACCCGAACCCCTTGAGGGGCCCGTCGTCGCCACCGTCACCGGGGGCACGATCCTCTGGTTCGTCCTCTTCCTCGTACAGCTCCCCTTCTACGGGTGGTTCGACGACCACGGCACCACCTGGTGGGTGTGGACCTGCCTCGCCGGGGCCGGTCTCGGACTCATCGGCATCTGGTACGTCCGGGGACGGGACGCCGCGATCAGGCGGGCAGCGGCGGAGGCGTCCTCGCCGGCCGCCGGGGACACCCCGGACAGCGGCGTCCAGCACTGACGCACTCCGGCGTTCCGCGCCGGCGTACGACCGGGGGACCATCCGTCTCGTACCCCGGTCGGATCTTCCCGCCCCCGGCGGGTGAATCGCTCCTTCCGCCCGTACGGTCGGAACCATGACTCAGCGGGCACTCGAACCCTCCGGGGAGCAGCCGGAACCCGGCCCCGTACAGCAGCCCCCGCGCCCCGGCGGACTGAGCACCGCCGAGGTCGCCGAACGGGTCGCGCGCGGCGAGGTCAACGACGTGCCGGTGCGCTCGTCCCGCTCCGTCACCGAAATCGTCCGGGCCAACGTCCTCACCCGGTTCAACCTGATCATCGGCGTGCTCTGGGTGATCATGCTGATGGTCGCGCCGATCCAGGACAGCCTCTTCGGCTTCGTGATCATCGCCAACACCGGTATCGGCATCGTCCAGGAATGGCGCGCCAAGAAGACCCTGGACAGCCTCGCCGTCATCGGCGAGGCGAAACCCACGGTCCGGCGGGACGGAGTCGCCGCCGAGGTCTCCGTCTCCGAGATCGTCCTCGGCGACCTGGTCGAGCTGGGCCCCGGGGACAAGGCCGTCGTGGACGGCGTGGTCGCCGAGGCCGACAGCCTGGAGATCGACGAGTCGCTCCTGACGGGCGAGGCCGACCCCGTCGTCAAGCGCCCCGGTGACCCCGTGATGTCCGGCAGCTTCGTCGTCGCGGGCGGCGGGGCCTTCACCGCCACCAAGGTCGGCCGGGAGGCGTACGCCGCGCAGCTCGCCGAGGAGGCGTCCCGCTTCACCCTCGTCCAGTCCGAGCTCCGCAGCGGCATCAGCACCATCCTCAAGTACGTGACCTGGATGATGGTGCCGACCGCGATCGGGCTGATCATCAGCCAGCTCGTCGTGAAGGACAACAACTTCAAGGACTCCGTCGCCCGGACCGTCGGCGGCATCGTCCCGATGATTCCCGAGGGTCTCGTCCTGCTCACGTCGGTGGCCTTCGCCATCGGCGTCATCCGGCTCGGCCGCAAGCAGTGCCTCGTGCAGGAGCTCCCCGCCATCGAAGGGCTGGCCCGCGTCGACGTCGTCTGCCTCGACAAGACCGGCACCCTCACCGAAGGCGGCATGGACGTCACCGGGGTGCGGCCGCTGAACGGCTCCGACGAAGGGTACGTCCACCGCGTCCTCGGCGCCCTGGGCGCCTCCGATCCACGGCCCAACGCGAGCCTCCAGGCGATCATCGACGCGTACCCGGACGGCGAGGGCTGGAAGGTCACCCAGGCGATGCCGTTCTCCTCCGCCCGCAAGTACAGCGGCGCCTCGTTCGCCGAAGGCAACGGGGACGCCTCCGCCTGGCTCCTCGGCGCCCCCGACGTGCTGCTCCCCGCCGACGACCCCGCGCTCGCCGAGACCGGACACCTCAACGAACAGGGCCTGCGCGTCCTGCTCCTGGCCCGGGTGCCCGGCGGGCTGGACGCGGCGGGCGCGGCCGCCGGCGCCGTACCCACCGCGCTGGTCGTCCTGGAACAGCGGCTGCGGCCCGACGCCGGGGAGACCCTCGCCTACTTCGCCGACCAGAGCGTCGCGGCGAAGGTCATCTCCGGCGACAACGCGGTGTCCGTCGGCGCGGTCGCGAAGAAGCTGGGCCTGCCGGGCGCCGAACACGCCCTGGACGCCCGCAGGCTGCCCGCCGACCGGGACGACATGGCCTCCGCCATCGAGCAGAACGCGGTCTTCGGCCGGGTCACCCCGCAGCAGAAGCGGGACATGGTCGCGGCCCTCCAGTCGCGCGGCCACACGGTCGCGATGACGGGCGACGGCGTCAACGACGTCCTCGCGCTGAAGGACGCCGACATCGGGGTCGCCATGGGCTCGGGCTCGGAAGCGACCCGTGCCGTGGCCCAGATCGTGCTGCTCGACAACAGCTTCGCGACCCTGCCGTCCGTGGTGGCCGAGGGCCGCCGGGTCATCGGCAACATCACCCGGGTCGCCACGCTGTTCCTGACGAAGACCGTCTACTCGGTGCTGCTGGCGATCCTGGTGGTCTGCTTCCAGGTGGAGTACCCGTTCCTGCCGCGCCACCTCACGCTGCTCTCCACGCTGACGATCGGCGTCCCGGCGTTCTTCCTGGCGCTCGCGCCCAACAAGGAGCGGGCCCGGCCCCACTTCGTCCGCCGTGTCATGCGGTACGCGATTCCGTCCGGGACCATCGCCGCGGCGGCCACCTTCACCACGTACCTGGTGGCCCGGCACGCGTACACCGGCCAGGGCGCGCTGGACGCCGAGACGAGCGCGGCGACGCTCACGCTGTTCCTCGTCTCGATGTGGGTCCTGGTGATCATCGCCCGCCCCTACACCTGGTGGCGGGTCGCCCTGGTCGCGACGATGGGGCTCTGCTTCCTGATCGTGCTGGTGGTGCCGTGGCTCCAGGACTTCTTCGCGCTGAAGCTGGTGGGAGCGTCGATGCCGTGGACGGCGGTGGGGATCGCGGCGGTGGCGGCGGCCGCCCTGGAGCTGGCCTGGAGGCTGGTCGGCCGCCGCTTCCCCGCGTAGATCCGCGAGGGTGTCGCCCCTCGACTACTTCACGTCGACGAAGTCACCCGCGGCCGTGACGGTCGGGGTGGTGGACGTACCGGCGAAGCTGTAGCGCCAGTAGCCGTCCACGGACGCCTTGACGGTGGTCTTCAGCTCACCGGTGCTGCTCGACTTGATGGTCTTGACGGTGGTGTAGGTGCTGCTGGTCTTCTTGCGGAACTGCAGCTTGACGGCCTGGCCGGCGTAGCCCTTGTACGTTCCGGTCTCCCAGTTGGCGCGCGACAGCTTGCCCGTGACCGTGATGGTGTAGCCCTTCTTGACGGGCTCCGGGGCGGCGTTGACGGTCACCTTGGAGAAGCGCTGGAGATTCGTCCTGCCGAAGGCGTCGTTCTGGACGACCTGGCCGTCCTTGCTGAGTACCGCGGCGCCGACCTTCCAGGTGGTCGAGTCGGAGTTGATCAGCCATGCCGGGTCGACCGTGACCGTGAGCGTGCAGGTGGACGTCGTGGCGTTGGCCGCCACGCACTTGGCGGTCTCCTCGTTCTGCGAGAAGCCGAAGCTGTCCTCGGACTCCAGGTCGGTGCCGATCCACAGGATCGTGCCGGCGTCCGCGATGCCCGAGTCGTCCGTGGCCGTGATGGCGACGGTGACCTTCTTCGGTGCGGTGGTGCCCACGACGATGGGCTTGCCACCGTTCACGACCGCCTTGGTGATCTTGAGGTCGTCGTCGGCGGTGACCGCACGGGCGGCCATGCGCCCGGAGGGCTGCGCCGGGGCGGAGAGCCCGAAGTCGGGCGTCCAGGCGCGGCCGTCGTCGGCCGTCGCGGCCGGGACACCGAGAGCGGACAGGGCCAGGGCGCCGGAGGCAACGGCAACAGTGGCACGAATACGCATGTGTTCCCCAGTGGAGAAGGGGGCCCGTGGCGTGTGTGAGGCCGACGGTCCCCATGTGGTCTGCGAGTCAGGTGACTCAGCAGACCAGACGGGCTCCGCATGTGAATGGTTGTACGACAAGACGACTATTTGGTGAAGATCACATGGCTCAGTCGAACCAGCGGTCCCGGGCCAGCTCCTCCGTGCGGGACGGGTCCTCGATCAGCGCGGCCACCTCGAAGCGTCGCGGCCACTGTCCGGCCGCCCAGGCGAGACCGGCAGCCACGCCCTCCAGCGTCGAGGCGTGGACCACCCCGTCCGGGGTGTGGCGCCAGTCCAGCTCGACGCCGCCCGCACGCAGTTCGCCGTGCTCGACGTACGTGTCCGGAGTCCCCGCACCGAGCAGGATCCGCACCGACTCGGGCACCTGGTGCTCCTCGCCCTCCGTCGTCACCTCCGCCTCGATGCTCTCGCCGAGCCGCCGCACCTGCAGCAGCTCCGCCAGCTCGGCCGCCCGGGCGGGAGCAACCGGGAGCAGCGGAAGCCCCTCGGTCAGCGGCAGCACATCGGGTGCGTCGGCGATCACGGCGTCCGCCGCGTCGACCACCCGCACCTCGTCGTCGACGACGGCCCTCAACTCGTCGGGCAGCGTCACCTGTTCGGGGTCCAGCTCGGCAAGGGCCGTGTAGAGCGAATGCAGCTGTACGGGGCCGACGGGACGCTCCTCCTCCGCCAACCGGCCCAGCAGCTCGGCCGCACCGCCCGGCTCGTCCAGGAGCGCGGCCACCGAGGTCCGTACGCCCAGCGCGCGCAGTACCTGCGCGTCGTCGAAGCCCGTCGCGTCGACGGCGTCGTACAGGCCCGCGAGGCGCGGGTCACCGCCCGCCGCGCGCAGACCCGCCGGCCGACGGCCACCGAGCACGGGGTGGTCGCGCAGCCACCACGCGGTGTAGGGGCGCACGGACTGCGTCGTACCGTCCGGGAGCAGGACGCGCACCGGCTGGGTCAGCGCGTCGCGCAGCGGCGGGCGAGCGAGCATCGCGAGCGCCTGCGGCCAGGCGTCGTCGTCCACGAGGTCCAGATCGCGTACGGCGACGAGTTCGGTGGCGACGGGCGGCACCGGGGTGTCGGGCAGCTGGTCCAGGACGTCCTCGCACCACACGTCGACGGCGTCGAGGAGCCCGGCGTCGTCCGGCTCCGCGAAGTCGCTGTCGCGGGGTTCGAGTTCGTCGGGGTCCAGGACGACGTCGGCGGCCCGTACGAGGGCGAAGGTCGCCAGCACCCCGCAGGCAGTGAGGGGCTGCTCGCCCCAGCGTTCGGCCAGCTCTCCGTCGCACAGGGCCAGTTCACCCTCGCGCATGACCTGGGCGAACGGGCTGCCGGGCAGCACGAGCTCACCGGCGGGCGAGGTCTCGCCGTCCTCGTCGGGCAGGGCGAGAGCCCCCAGCCACGGCTCGTCACCGGGTTCGAGGTCCGCGTCGCGCACCAGCGTGAGGACCGTCTCGACGAGCTCGTCGCCGTCCAGGGCGTCCTCGTCCCAGATCTCGCCCGCGTCCAGCGAACCGGCCACGGCGGCCCGGACCTGCGGGGTCGTCAGGACGGCTCGGGGGGTGGCGGGCAGAGCACCCAGCTTCTCCAGCAGCGGATGGGCGGCGTCCGGGTGGGCGACCTTCAGCCCGAGCCTGGCCAGCCGGGCGAGGACGGGGGCGGTCAGCGCGTCGGGGAGCGGGAGGAGGACCTGGCGGGGGCCGATGGTCGTGCGGGGCGCGTCATCGGTCGAGCCCGCCCCGGCGAGCGGTACCGGAAGGCCGGAGAGCCGGTCGGGGTCCACCCCGGCCAGGCTGTCGTACAGCCGCCGCCACCAGTCCGGGGCGCGTTCCAGCCCGGCCAGGCGGTCGATGGCCTCGGTCAGCGGGACGCGGGCGACACCGAGCGTACGGAGCTCGACGCGGCGCTCGAGCCCGGCGGGCAGCAGACAGGGCAGTACCTCGGCGAGGACCTTCACGGTCTCGGCGCCCACCCCTTCGACCACCTCGGCCTCCATGGGCCGCAGCGCGGTCGTCGCCCTGCCGGGCGCATCCGTGCCGGCGGCCTCCCAGTCCGCCCACCGGTCGGGCTCGGCGGCCGGGTCCCGGGGCGCGGCGGGCTCCAGGAACGCGATCCGGGGCAGCCGCTCCAGAATCGCGGCCCGCAGCGCACCGTCCAGCTGCCCCTTGCCGAGCGGGCCGGGCACCAGGGCGATCGTGGTGACCGACACGGGCTCCCACGCGGCGAGCAGCTCCGCGTACGCGTCGGCCGCGCGCTGCACCAGGAAGTCCGTCAGCGGACCCGGCGCGGGATGCCTGCGGGTGGTGTCGAGCGGCAGCGAGGCGATGAGCAGCGCGGGCACACCCAGGGGCTCGTCCGTGGGCGTCGGCGCGTGCACGACGGGGGCGGTACGGGGGTTCTCCGGCGCCCCGTCCTCACCGACCGGCACCGCCCAGGTGACCGACCAGTGCGGGCGCAGACGCTCCTCGACGGGGCGGTCGGCGAGCAGGGCGGGCTCGACCGGGCCGTGGTGGACGACGGTGCGCCAGCGGTGGGTGCCGTGCACGGAGTCGTCGACGTGGGTGTACGGGCCGTGCTGCGAGCGGCGCAACGTCCGTACGCCGTCCGGGACTTCGATGACGATCTCGTCGAGTCCGGGAAGGGTGAGCAGGAGCGCGTCGTCGACGCCGGTGAGCAGCCGAGCGACGAGGTCCTCGGCGACGCCGTCGCGCAGCGGCAGGACGACGACGGTGTCGTACCCGTCAGGGGCGGCACCCTCGGCGGGCAGCGGCAGCCGGAGCAGCGGTACGTGGCCGTCGCGGCGGCGCAGCTCGTCCCCGAGGCCGGGGCTTCCCACGGCGGCCTGCCGTGCGAGGTCGCGGGCCTCGGCGAGGGACCAGCGGATGCCGCCGTGCCGGCCGATGACCGCGGGCTCGTCGCTGACGGCGAGCACGGCCGCGAACCCCACACCGAACCGCCCGACGGACGACTCGTGGCCCTCGCGCTTGGCGGAGGCCCGCAGCGTGCTCAGGGACTCGACGCCGGTGGCGTCCAGCGGCGCGCCCGTGTTGGCGGCGGCCAGGACGGCCGGGGTGTCCCCACCGGCCGCATGCAGGGTGAGACGGAGCCGGCCGGGCACGCCCGCGCGGGCGGCGGCATCGGCGGCGTTCTGGGCCAGCTCGATGACGAGACGGTCGCGGTAGCCGCCGAGGACGAGGTCCTCCTCGGCGTTGGCGTCCTCCCGGAAGCGGGCGGGGCCCGCCCCCCAGGCGTCGAGCACGCCGCGCCGCAGCCGTGCCGTCCCGAACGGATCGGCCCCCTCGGTCGCATTCATGCCCACGCTCGTAACTCCGCTCTTCCGGTGACCCGTGACGCCCAGTGTGCGCCCGAAGGTACCGCGAGCGGAGCCGCCTCCACGGGCAAGGGTTCCGTCCTCGGACGCCGGACCGGCGGGTTTGCCCACGTGAGCGCGCCGGCCGCGCGGGCCCGCCCCGGAGCAGAGGTTCCGTCCTCGGACGCCGGGCGGGCTGAAATGCGCAGCCCAGGACGTCACTTTCGAGCCGAAGATCCCCACGCCCCGAAACCGCCCGGCCGACCGCACAGGCCCGCCGACCGAGGCCGCCCAACCCCGCCGACCACACGAGGCCGCCCAACCACGCAAGCCGTCCAGCCCTACCAAGCCCGTCCGGCCCACCAAGCCCGTCCGGCGATCGAGGACGAGACCGTGACCCGCACATCCAGGCCGCACGACGACCGACCCCACCGAGCCCGCCCAGCACCACCGAGCCCGTCCGGCGTTTGAGGACGGAACCCACAGCCGGCGAACCCGACGCCGCGGAGCAGGGCAGGGCAGCCACATCAAGCCCGTCCGGCGATTGAGGACAGGCCATGACCGGCACACCCCGCACCGCGCGACGCCCGGGCACCGCAGGCCCGGACCCCGAAGCGGCCCGGAGCGTCAGGAGTGGCCCAGATCCTCCGTGGCGCCGTCCGCCTGGGCCGGGACCGAGCCGGTGTCGTCCGCCGGGCGCAACGGGTAGTCGTCCACCTGCAACGTGTCCAGCGCGTGCGGCGCCGGCTTCGGCGGCTTCGGCATCACCGCGGCCTCGGAGTGGCCTCCGCAGCCGTACGACAGCGAGACCACCCGGCCGTCCGCAGGAGCGAACTCGTTGGCGCACACGCCGAAGGCCTGCCGCAGCGAGCCCGCCATCGGAACGAGGAACGCGCACGTGACACAGGACGCCGGCGCGGCCTGCGCCATCGGTGTCTTCGCGCCGAACTCCTCATCCCACCGGTCGGCGGCCATCCGCAGCCCGTAACGGGACAGCACCCGCGCCCGCCGCGTGCCGAGCTCCTCCGCGACCGAGGCGATCGAGCCGCGGCTCGTCCCCCCGGGACGCGTCATCAGCTCGGCGTCCTCCGCGTCGACGAGGGCCGCCAGCTCCTGGGACACGTCGGAGACCGGGGAGTTCGGCAGGGGCTCGTCCTCGCCGGTGTAACCCGGCTCCAGGCGCGGGTCCTCCGCCTCGGTCGGCAGCAGGTCGCCGGGGCCCATGTCGCCGGGCCGCAGCCGCTCGCTCCACGGCACCCACTCGGGGGCCAGGAGTGCGTCGGAGCCCGGCAGCAGCACCGTTTCGTCAAGGGTGACGTTCTTCGCCCGGGAGGCCCTGGCGACCGTCACCGCCCAGCGCCAGCCCCGGTAACCGGGTTCCTTGCACTCGAAGTAGTGGGTGACGACCCGGTCCCCCTCGGAGACCAGGGACACGTGTTCACCGACCACTCCGGGCGCGGCGGCCTCCTCGGCCGCGGTGCGGGCGAGGTCTACCGCCTCGGCGCACAGACGGTCAGGGGCGGGGGTACGGGCCGTACGGCTTCGCGTCGTCGCAGCACTCACAGGTCTCGCTTCTCTCCATACGCCGTCTCGAGCGCGCCAGCAGCTCCATCGATGTCCGATTTCGGCCATGACAGTTGTGGGCGGAGCGGACCTGGGGGCCGCGTCGACGTCCACACCCGTTGTGCCTGCCTCGGGCGCGCCTTCTGCCACCCATTCTGCGGGATCGCGGACAGGCGCGCGGCCAAGAACAACCGCCGGTGGCGCGTTACGCACGCTACCCTCTCCGCCGCCCCGAGCCCACCTGCCCACCCCAAACAGCACCGGATCCACAGCTGAGCAGGGGCGGAGAGGGACAGATCCCGTGCGAATCCGGCACGGATCGACCGCGACTCCCGGCCAGAATTTTCCCTCGGGGCATGCCGTGGACCACTCACCCGACAGGGCGTCCCGCGCCGCGCCCCTGTCCGATCATGGTTAGCAACGCCGGGGGGTGGGGCACTATGGCCAGGTGGCTGCCGCCAGGTCGTCCGACGGGTCCGGTCCGCTCCGCAGGGCGGGCCGGGTGATGGGTCATGCCCTGCACACCCCGTTCACCGGCACCGCCAAGGGGATCCGGAAGGCGACGCACGCCCATGGAGCCGGGGAGTCCGGTCTCGGCAAGCTGATCGAGCTGCACGCGGTCAACGGCGCGGGCGACGTGATGATCACCATCGCGCTCGCGTCCACGGTGTTCTTCTCCGTTCCCACGGACGAGGCACGCGGCCGTGTCGCCCTCTACCTCGCCGTCACGATGCTTCCTTTCACCCTGCTCGCCCCGGTGATCGGTCCGCTCCTGGACCGGCTGCCGCACGGCCGCCGCGCGGCGATGGCCGGCGCGATGTTCGCGAGGGCGGTGCTCGCGCTGACGATGTCCGGCGCCGTCGCGACGGGCGGCCTGGAGCTCTATCCCGCCGCGCTGGGAGTCCTGGTCTGCTCGAAGGCGTACGGAGTCGTGCGCAGCGCCGTCGTTCCCCGGCTCCTGCCACCCCGTTTCTCGCTGGTGAAGGCCAATTCCCGGGTCACCCTCGCCGGTCTGCTGGCCACGGGCGTGGCGGCCCCGATCGGCGCGGGACTCCAGAGCATCGGGTCCGCGTGGCCGCTCTACGGCGCCTGCACGATCTTCATCGGCGGGACCGTCCTCGCCTTCACCCTCCCGCACAAGGTCGACTCGGCGAAGGGGGAGCGCAAGGCCCGCCTCGTGATCCCTCACGATGAGGAGCGCCCGGCCGACCCGCGCCCCGGGGGGAGCACCAAGAAGAACGGCAGCACGAAGAGCGGCGCCAAGAAGGAGAAACCCCCGGGGCTGCGGTCCGTCGGGCCGTCCGTCCTGCACGGCCTCCAGGCGAACGCCTCGCACCGCGCGCTCTCCGGCTTCCTGATCTTCTTCCTGGCGTTCCTGCTGCGCGAGCAGCCGCTCGCCGGGCAGAGCGCCGCCGTGTCGCTGGGCATCGTGGGCGTGGCGGCCGGTACCGGCAACGCCTGCGGCACGGCGGTGGGCTCCTGGCTCAGGGCACGCGGCCCCGAGGTGATCGTCGCGACCGTGCTGGGGCTGGCCCTCGGAGTCGCCGTGCTCGCCGCGGTGTTCTTCAGCACCCTGATGGTCGCCGCGCTCGGAGCGGTCGCCGGATTCACCCAGGCGCTGTCGAAGCTGTCGCTGGACGCCATGATCCAGCGTGATGTTCCGGAGGAGGTGCGTACGTCGGCCTTCGCCCGGTCCGAGACCCTGCTCCAGATGGCCTGGGTGGTCGGCGGCGCCATCGGTATCGCTCTCCCCCTCAACGGAGTACTCGGCATGTCCGTCGCGGCCGGCATCCTCGCCCTCGGCGCAGGCGCCTCCGTACGGGGTCTCCTGGGCGCCGCGCGGCGCGGCTCGCCGCACCCCCGCGTGGCGTGAGCCGGGGCGACCGATAGCCTTCGGCCCATGACCGTTGCGTTCTTCTCAGGTAAGGGCCGTCGAATCGGCGTCGCTCTTGGTGCCGTGTCCGCGGGACTCCTCGTCCTGTCCGCCTGCGACAAGCCGACGCCGCTCGCGACCGTGACGGTCGGCGACAACTCGGTGAGTTCCGAGGCGGCCTGCTACAACGACGGCAAGCCCCTCAAGGAGTCCGAGATCCAGGGCTGCCTCAACAAGAAGGCGGAGAAGTCCGTCAAGGTCGCGATGGACGACAAGGTCCGCTTCGGCGTCGACCCCGAGATCGCGGACGTCGGCTGGACCCTGTTCATCAACGGCCAGCAGGCCGAGCAGGAGCCGTACAAGAAGACCTACCGGTCCATCCCGGGCAGCGCGTTCTTCGCCAGCCAGACGGGCGAGGCCCCGACGGACAAGACGCAGATCAGCATCGTGGAGGCGAAGGGTCAGAAGCTCACGGGCGTCTGGCACTTCCAGCTCGAGAAGACGTCCTGAACCGCCTGAATCCCCCTGGATCTCCGAGGACCACCGCTGTGCGGGTGCTTGTCGTGACCGCTGTCCCTGCCGAACGGGACGCGGTCACGCGCGCGTTCGGGGGTCCGGCGCAGGTACGTGAGGTGCCGGGCGCCGAGGTGCACCGCGCCGGTCCTTTCGACATCCTGGCGGGCGGTGTCGGTCCGGCCGCCGCGGCCGCCGCCGCGGCCTTCGCCCTGGCCGCCGCGCCCGAGCCGTACGGTCTCGTCGTCTCGGCGGGCATCGGCGGCGGCTTCGCTCCCGCCGCCCCCGTCGGCTCCCTCGTCGTGGCGACCGGCATCGTCGCCGCCGATCTGGGCGCCGAGACCCCGGACGGCTTCGTGCCCGTCACCGGTCTCGGCTTCGGCAGGGACGTCATCCTGCCGCCCGACACCCTGGTACGGGAGGTGGCGGCCGCGACCGGTGCCGTCCCGGGCCCCGTGCTCACCGTCTCCACCGTGACCGGCAGCGCGGACCGCACCGCCGCGCTGCTGGCCACACATCCCGGAGCCGTCGCCGAGGCCATGGAGGGCTTCGGTGTCGCGGAAGCGGCCGACAGGGCCGGCGTACCCGTGCTCGAACTCCGTGCCGTCTCGAACTCCGTGGGACCGCGCGACCGGGATGCCTGGCGCATCGGCGAGGCCCTGGCCGCGCTCACCGAGGCGTTCGGGAAGCTCGCACCCGTAGTGGAAGGTTGGACCCACCATGACCGACATGACCGAAACCGTGACTGACCCCGCCGGCGGGGGGCAGCCCTCGAAGCTGCGCATCGCCTTCTCGCCGTGCCCGAACGACACCTTCGTCTTCGACGCCTGGGCGCACGGAAGGGTCCCCGGCGCGCCCGCCCTCGATGTCACCTTCGCCGACATCGACCTCACCAACGGTATGGCGGAGCGCGGCGAACTGGACGTCCTGAAGGTCTCGTACGCCGTCCTGCCGTGGGTGCTCGAGGAATACGCGCTGCTGCCGTGCGGCGGTGCGCTGGGGCGCGGTTGCGGGCCGCTCGTCCTCACGAAGGAGCCGGGTACCGACCTGACGGGGAAGACCGTCGCCGTCCCGAGCGAGCGCTCCACCGCGTATCTGCTGTTCAGGCTCTGGGCGGCGGAGGTGGTGCCGGCCGGCGTGGGCGAGATCGTCGTGCTGCCGTTCGACGAGATCATGCCCGCGGTGCGCGACGGGCGGGTGGACGCCGGGCTCGTGATCCACGAGGCCCGGTTCACGTACCGGAACTACGGCCTCCACAGCCTGGCCGACATGGGCGAGCACTGGGAGTCGACGACCGGTCTGCCGATCCCGCTCGGCGCGATCATCGCCAAGCGGTCGCTGGGGGAGCGGGCGCTCCAGGAGCTGGCGGACGCGATCCGCACGTCGGTGCGGATGGCCTGGGACGACCCGGAGCAGTCGCGTCCCTACGTCCTGGAGCACGCCCAGGAGATGGACCCGGCCGTGGCCGACCAGCACATCGGCCTCTACGTCAACGAGTTCACGGCCGACCTCGGCGAGAACGGCTACGCGGCGATCCGCGGCCTGCTGACCCGGGCGGCGGCGGAGGGTCTCGTCCCGCCGCTGGCCCCGGACGCACTGTCGTTCGCCGCCCGTTGACGACCACGGGCGGCGCGAGTCGTCCGTCCGTGCCCGCTCAGACGTCGAGCTGGTCGGCCACCGCCCGCAGGAGGCCCGCGATCTGGGCGCCCGCGGCCTTGTCCGGGTAGCGGCCCCGCTCCAGGCTCGGCGTGATGTTCTCGAGCAGGGTCGTCAGATCCTGCACGATCGACGCCAGCTCGTCCGGCTTGCGCCGCTGTGCGGCCGCGACGGACGGGGTGGGGTCAAGGATCACGACGGAGAGCGCCTGGTCACCGCGCTGGCCTGCGACCACGCCGAACTCGACGCGCTGACCCGGCTTGAGGGCATCGACGCCGTCCGGGAGCACCGACGAGTGGACGAAGACGTCGTCGCCGTCGTCGCGCGAAAGAAAGCCGAAGCCCTTTTCCGAATTGAACCATTTGACCTTACCCGTGGGCACGTCTGTCCTCGTCCTCGTACTCGTCGGTGCGCGGGAGAGCCGTGAAAGGGCTCCGGATAGCAGTACAGCGGGTCTCCATGACCCGCCGACTCCAAGGCTAATGGCCCAGGAGCCGGAGACAAGACGTCGCCGAATGGTTCCGCCGAGCTGGGAACTACCCTGGCCGGGTGAGTACTACTCCTTCCGGCGCAGGCGACCGGCTCGTACAGGTCGGCGCGATCGTCTTCTTCATCGGCGCACTGGCCACTCTGGTCACTGTGGCCCCACTGTTCCTGGGTACCGATCCGTTCCCCTCTGTCGCTTATGCCGTGTGCATGCTGATGGGACTGGGCTTCCTGATCGCCGCGGCGGGGGTGGTCCGGTCGGTGTGGGCGAACTCGCCGAAGCGCGCCGCCGCCCGCTAGCGGGACCCCTCGCCTCGTTCCGCGTAGGCCCGCAGCCAGGCCGGGAACTCGGTGAGATTTGGCAGGATCACGTCGGCGCCCGCCCTGCGCAGCTCCTCGGCATCGCACGGGCCGGTGGTGACGCCGACCGCCAGGGCGTTCGCGGCGCGGGCCCCGCGTACGTCTCCGGTGTGGTCGCCGACGTAGATGTGCGCGCCGTGCTCCACCAGCGCCTCCGCCTTGGCCTCGGCCCAGAGCCGGCCGATCACCGCGTCCGGAGCGATCCCCAGGTGTGCGAGGTGCAGCTTGGCGCTCGGTTCGTACTTGGCGGTCACGACGATCGCCCGACCGCCGAGCGCCCGCACCGTGTCGATGGCCTCCCGCGCGCCGGGCATGGCGAACGTCGGCGTGATCGCGTACTGCGGATAGATCTCGCGGTACCGGTCGGCCGTCGCCGCGACGGCATCGGCCGGGAACCAGTGCGCGAGCTCGTCCTCGAGGGGCGGTCCGAGCCGGCTCACCACCAGATCGGCGTCTATGGGAGCCCCGGTCTCGGCCGAGAGGGCCAGGAAAGTGGCCTTGATGCCGGGGCGGGAGTCGATGAGCGTCATATCGAGGTCGAAGCCGACCGTCGGGGCGTGTGCGGGCATGAGGCCATTGTGCCGAGGGGGCCGGGCCGCCCGATGCCCGGCCCGCTCGGACTCGGCTGAGCCTCAAGGCCTCCCTGACAGGACGACCTCGCCGTCCCGCCGCGGCCTCGTGGCCGGTTCACCGGCCGTGACCGCCGCGCTCGCGCTCACCGCGTGCGGCTCCTCCGACAGCCCGGACGCGGGCCCTCCGGCGTCCACGCACACCCGACACGTCCGCCGTGAGGAACGGCAGGGTGTTCCCGGTCGACGACCGGCTGTGGTCCCAGGACATCGGCTGCACGGCGGAGAAGATCCTCGACGCACCCCGGGCCGACCTGGCGACGTAGCCGCCCCGCGACGGGTGCGGCGCGCTCGACCCGCGCCGCACCTCAGCCCGGCAGCCTCCGGGACCGCCACACCAGGTACAGCGCGGAGGCCACCGCCGCCGTACGGACGACCACCGGCCACGCGTCCGACATCGCGTCCTTCATCGCACCCTCCGCGATGGGCTGCCCCCAGCGCCCTTCCATGCGCCCCCACAGCCAGACGAGGGCCCCGGCCGCCACCGCACCCGGCAGCCCCATCGCGACCCACTTCGCCTCCGTGCGCGAGAGCTTGCGCGAGCTGTACGCGAGCAGCCAGCCGCCCGCGAGGGCCACCCAGGACCCCAGTACGGCACCGGTGACCAGCAGCGCGGCGGACAGCAGCAGGAACGGATGCGCGAGCCGGGACGCCCTCGCCGCGACGACGGGCTCCGGGGCGGGAGCCGGCGCGGTCGCCGAGCGGCGGCGGAGCCGAAGGCGCCTCGGCCGGGGTACGGCGGCGGCCTCCTCGGCCGCCTTCCCGGGCGCTTCGGCCGCCTCGGCGGCGCCGGGCTTCTCCTCCTCCGGCCGCGGGGGCCGCAGCAGTTCAGGGCTCTCCAGTCCCCCCACGAACCCCGGCACCGACGTGCCCCCGCCGAACGGTCCCGGCTCGATCCGCCACCAGTCGGGTTCGCCGCCCAGGGGCCCCGCCTCGTTCAGCCCCGTCATGTGCGGCGCGGACGCCGAGGGCCAGCCGGGCACCGGCCCCTCGTCCCCGGCCTCCTCCCGCGCCGCGGGCGCATCCGACGCGCCCTTGCGCAACGCGTCTTTCCTGAGCAGTCCCCGCCGTGGCCGGGGAACCCCGCGCGGCTCCGCGGCGGCGGGCTCCGACCCCGCCCGCGGCGAGGGCAGGGCCACCGCCCCGTCGCCCGACCCGGCTGCCGCGGCGACCAGTTCGGCCGGTGTGCCGAGCCTGCCGATGATGCGCCGCACCACCGCCGGGGAGTCCGATCCGTCCGTGCCGCGCTGCCGGTCGATCTCGCCCCGCAGTGTCGAGACGAGTCTCATCCGGGCACCCGATGGCAGCTGTTGCTGCTGTGCCAGGTCACCGACCCGGCTCAGATAGTCGTAGACAAGCTGGTCGCTCTCGATGCCCACGCGATCGTTCTCCCTCTACCCGCCCTGCCCCGACGGTAGCGTTCCAGGGGCTACCGTGGGACGGATGGGGACGACCACACCACCGCGCACGCTCGCCGAAGCTCTGCGCGCCCGGGGCGACGAATCGCTGGCGGGGCTGCTGCGTGCCCGCCCCGATCTGCTCAGCCCCGTGCCGAACGACATCACCCAGCTGGCGACGCGGGCCGGCACGCGCGCCTCCGTCGTCCGCGCGCTGGAGCACCTCGACCGGTTCGCCCTGCAGACCGCGGAGGCCCTGGCCGTGGCGCCGGACCCGGCCCCGTACGGCACGCTGCTCGCGCTCCTCACCGGTGACGGCGAGGGGGACGGCGAAGGGCGCGAGGACTCCGGCGCCGCGATCACCGCCGCGCTGCCCGCCGCCCTCGCGGCCCTGCGCGAACAGGCCCTCGTCTGGGGCGAGGAGGAGCGGCTGCACCTCGTGCGCACCGCACGCGAGCTGCTCGCCCCGTCGCCGCAGCACGCCTCCCCTACCGGTCTGGGGCCCACCGTTGCCGAGGCGACGGCCGGCATGTCGCCGGGCAGGCTGCAGGAGATCCTGACCGCCGCCGGGCTGCCCGCCACCCACGACCCGGTGTCCGCCGTCGCCTCACTGACCGGCCTGTTCACGGACCGGACCAGGATGGCCGCCCTGCTGGACACCGCCCCCGTCGAGGCGCTGTCCGTGCTGGACCGGCTGGTGTGGGGTCCGCCGTACGGTGAAGTGACCCCGAATCCCACCCCGCCCGTGCGGTGGCTGCGGGACCGGGGGCTGCTGCTGCCCGTGTCGACGCGCACCGTCGTCCTGCCGCGCGAGGCCGCGCTGCACCTGCGGGCCGGGCGCGCCCACCGGGTACCGGAACCCGTGCCCCCGGCCCTGGCCCCTGCCGCCGAGCGCGATCCCCAGGCTGTGGACAGAGCGGCGGCCGGCCAGGCGCACACGGCCCTGTCCACGATCGAGGAGCTGCTGAAGCTCTGGAACAACGGCGGTCCGGCGATCCTCCGGGCCGGTGGCCTGAGCGTGCGCGAGCTGAAGCGGGTCGCGAGCGCACTCGACGTGTCCGAGGCGATCGCCGCCTTCTGGGTCGAACTCGCTTACGCCGCAGGGCTGCTGGCCCCGGACGGTGAGGCCGACGAGCGGTACGCGGCGACACCCGCGTACGACGACTGGATCGAACTCCCTGCGCAGGACCGCTGGACGCACCTCGCCGCCGCCTGGCTAGCCGCCACCCGCACCGCGGGACTGGTCGGCGGTCAGGACGCCAAGGGCCGGGCGCTCTCCGCCCTCGGCCCCGAACTGGACCGCTCGGCCGCGCCCCAGGTACGCCACCGGGTGCTGGCCCTGTTCTCCTCGCTCCCCCCGGGCACCGCCCCCGACCCGCAGACCCTGCTGGCCCGGCTCCGGTGGGAACGGCCGCTGCGTTCGGGCGCGTCCGGCGCGGCACCGGCCCCCTCGGACACCTCCGACCTGCGCTCCCGGATCGCCCTGTGGACGGTCAACGAGGCGGAGCTGCTCGGCATCACCGGCCGCGGGGCGCTCTCCTCCCAGGCACGTGCACTGCTCGAACAGGGCCCGGACGAGGCCGCCGACCGCCTCGCGCCGCTCATCCCCGAGCCCCTCGACCACGTACTGCTCCAGGCCGACCTGACGGCCGTGGCCCCCGGCCCGCTGGAGCGCCCGCTCGCCGAGATGCTCTCGGTGCTCGCGGACATCGAGTCGAAGGGCGGGGCGACGGTCTACCGCTTCACGCCCGGTTCCGTACGCCGCGCCCTGGACGCCGGCCAGGCCGCGTCCGACCTGCACGCCTTCCTCACCACGCACAGCCGCACCCCCGTACCGCAGCCGCTCAGCTATCTCATCGACGACGTGGCCCGCCGCCACGGCCACCTGCGGATCGGCGCCGCCTCCGCGTACGTACGCTGCGACGACGAGGCCGTGCTCAACGAGATCCTCGCCGACAAGCGCTCGGCCACCCTGCGGCTGCGCCGCCTCGCACCGACGGTCCTGGCCGCGCAGACCGATCCGGGCTCGCTGCTGGAGGGACTGCGCGAGATGGGGTACGCCCCGGCCGCCGAATCCGCCGAGGGCGACGTCCTGATCACCCGCGCGGGCGCCCGCCGCACCCCGCCCCGCACCGCACCCGCCCCCGTCCCGGAGGGGCCGCCGGTGCCGGACGCGACCCTGCTGACCGCGGCGGTACGGGCCATCAGGGCCGGTGACTCGGCTGCGCGGGCCGTCCACAAGGACGCCACGGACACCTCCGCGGCCGGTTCCCTCCCCCGCACGACCTCCGCCGAGACCCTCGCCACGGTGCAGGCCGCCGCGATGACCGGGTCCGCGGTCTGGATCGGCTACGTCAACGCGGACGGCGCGGCCAGCCAGCGCGTGATCGCGCCCGTCAAGGTCGAGGGCGGCTTCGTCACGGCGTACGACCACACGGCCGACGAGGTCCGCACGTATCCGCTGCACCGCATCACGGGCGTCGCGGAACTGGCCGACGACGCGACGCCGTAGCCGTCGGGCCCGGTGTGTCGGGCCCGGTGCGGAGGGCGCCCGACTGATCGGTCACACGACTCACCCGCTCACGCCCCGATGCGGCACACTGGACGTTTGGCCGTTCGCGGCCGCCCCGCCGCAGATTCCAGCAGCAGGGCAGAAGCAGAACAGAAAGGGCCGACGCGCGTGACCGGACCCCTCATCGTCCAGAGCGACAAGACGCTGCTCCTCGAAGTCGACCACGACCAGTCCGACGCCTGCCGTCGTGCGATCGCCCCGTTCGCGGAGCTGGAGCGTGCACCCGAGCACATCCACACCTACCGGCTCACCCCGCTCGGCCTGTGGAACGCCCGCGCCGCCGGGCACGACGCCGAGCAGGTCGTCGACGCCCTCGTGGAGTACTCGCGCTACCCCGTGCCGCACGCGCTCCTCGTCGACATCGCCGAGACGATGGCGCGGTACGGCCGCCTCACCCTGTCCAAGCACCCGGTCCACGGGCTGGTGCTGACCTGCAACGACCGGCCGGTCCTGGAGGAGATCCTCCGCTCGAAGAAGGTCCAGCCGCTGGTCGGGGCGCGTCTCGACCCGGACACCGTGGCCGTGCACCCCTCCGAGCGCGGGCAGATCAAGCAGACGCTGCTGAAGCTGGGCTGGCCCGCCGAGGACCTCGCCGGGTACGTCGACGGCGAGGCGCACCCCATCGAGCTCGACCAGAACGGCTGGGCGCTCCGCCCGTACCAGAGGCAGGCCGTCGAAGGGTTCTGGCACGGCGGCTCCGGTGTCGTCGTCCTCCCCTGCGGCGCCGGGAAGACGCTGGTCGGAGCGGGTGCGATGGCGGAGGCCAAGGCGACCACGCTGATCCTCGTCACGAACACCGTCTCGGCCAGGCAGTGGAAGCACGAGCTGGTGAAGCGGACCTCGCTGACCGAGGACGAGATCGGCGAGTACAGCGGTACGCGCAAGGAGATCCGGCCGGTCACCATCGCCACGTACCAGGTGCTGACGACCCGCCGTAAGGGCATCTACCCGCACCTGGAGCTGTTCGACTCCCGCGACTGGGGTCTGGTCATCTACGACGAGGTGCACCTGCTGCCCGCACCCGTCTTCAAGTTCACCGCCGACCTCCAGGCCCGGCGGCGCCTCGGGCTCACCGCGACGCTGGTGCGCGAGGACGGCCGCGAGTCGGACGTCTTCTCGCTCATCGGGCCCAAGCGGTTCGACGCGCCGTGGAAGGAGATCGAGGCACAGGGCTACATCGCGCCCGCCGACTGTGTCGAGGTCCGCGTCAATCTGACGGACACGGAACGTCTCGCGTACGCGACGGCCGAGACCGAGGAGAAGTACCGGTTCTGCGCGACGACCGCGACGAAGCGGAAGGTCACCGAGGCGCTCGTCCGCAAGCACCAGGGCGAGCAGACCCTCGTCATCGGGCAGTACATCGACCAGCTCGACGAGCTCGGTGAGCACCTGAACGCCCCGGTGATCAAGGGCGAGACCAGTAACGCACAGCGCGAGAAGCTGTTCGGAGCGTTCCGCGAGGGCGAGATCAGCGTGCTGGTCGTGTCGAAGGTCGCGAACTTCTCGATCGACCTGCCGGAGGCGACGGTCGCCATCCAGGTGTCGGGAACGTTCGGATCGCGCCAGGAGGAGGCGCAGCGGCTCGGCCGGGTGCTGCGGCCGAAGGCGGACGGGCACGAGGCCCGGTTCTACTCGGTGGTCGCCCGCGACACGATCGACCAGGACTTCGCGGCGCACCGCCAGCGGTTCCTGGCCGAGCAGGGGTACGCGTACCGGATCGTCGACGCGGACGAACTGCTGGCCGGCAACTGACTCAGCGGTGGCGGCGGACGATGCCCGCCTCCTCGGCGTACTCACCGAGGACGACCACCCCGAAGGCGGTGCGCGCGAAGACGGAGACGGCGCGCACCGCGTCGCCCAGGCGGTGTCGGGTGTGACCGGTGGCCGCGGTCGCGCCGTGCGCGGGCCCGGTCCTGCGTGGATTCAGATAAACGGTGCTCATGTCTTCCATGGTGCGCCGCCCCCGCCCGTAGCGGCATCGGCCTGCGGACGGAAGCGCGCGAGGGCCCGGGTAGGCCGCAGGTCGCATGCCGTCCCCTACGGGACGGACGGACGCCGCCTTTAATCGTTCGACGCTGCGGACCGTGATCGCTACAATCTCCGGTCTGCCCGCCTCCCGCACCGTGGTACCGGTCCGCCTCCCTGAGCGGCCGGCAGCCGGGGGAGCGCCGCCGACCGGACGGAAACCGGCCGACAACAGCCGCACGCGTCCCTCTGTGTGCGCACCTGTGAACGTCCTTGAGCGGACCCGGCCCTCTGAGCCGGGTCCGCCGTCCTGCGTCGAAAAGCCGGAGGCAACACCGTGCCCGCGCACGAAGAGACAAGCGAAGACACCAGCGAAGCGACCAGCAGTCCACTGGACGGGGAACGAGCCCACCTCGCCGGTTCCCGCGCCGCACTGCGCGCCATGCGCGAGGACGTACAGGCCCTCGACATCCGCGATGTCACGGCGAACTGGGTCAACGCCGCCGTCCTGCAGGCCCAGATCGACGACCGCATCAAAGCGCTCGCCGACCTCTCCCACACCCCGCTCTTCTTCGGCCGCCTCGACTACCGGCACGCGGTCGGCGCGCAGGAGGCGGAGGGCGCCGAGGGCGAGCAGTTCTACATCGGGCGCCGCCACGTCCACGACGCCCAGGGCGACCCGATGGTCATCGACTGGCGCGCCCCGGTCTCCCAGCCCTTCTACCAGGCGTCCAGGAACAACCCGCTGGACGTCGACCGCCGCCGCCGCTTCGGCTACACCGGCGGCGAGCTGACCGCGTACGAGGACGAGCACCTCACGGACCCGGCGGAGACCGAGCAGACCAGCAAGCTCCTCCAGGCGGAGATCGAGCGGCCCCGCGTCGGGCCGATGCGCGACATCGTGGCGACGATCCAGCCGGAGCAGGACGAGATCGTCCGCAGCGGGCTCGGCGGGACGGTCTGCGTCCAGGGAGGCCCCGGTACGGGAAAGACGGCCGTCGGCCTGCACCGTGTCGCCTACCTCCTGTACGCGCACCGCGAGCGGCTCGCCCGCACGGGCACCCTCGTCATCGGCCCGAACCGGTCGTTCCTGCACTACATCGAGCAGGTCCTGCCCGCGCTGGGGGAGCTGGAGGTGAAGCAGGCGACGGTCGAGGACCTCGTGACGGCGCAGGTCGAGGTGCGCGGCACGGACGAGGCCGCCGCCGCCGTGATCAAGGGCGACGCCCGGATGGCGGAGGTCCTGCGGCGCGCGCTCCGCTCGCACGTCACCCTGCCGAGCGAGGGCGTCGTGGTGGTGCGCGGCTCACGTCGCTGGCGGGTACCGGCGTACGAGATCGAGGAGATGGTCGGCGAGTTGCTGGCGCGCGACATGCGGTACGGCGCCGCCCACGAGGCGCTCCCGCAGCGCATCGCGCACGCCGTCCTCGTACGGATGGAGGAGGCGGGCGAGGCGCCGGACGACCGGGTGCAGAACGCGGTGGCGCGGACCCCCGCGGTGAAGGCGGCCGTGAAGGCGGTCTGGCCGGCGGTGGATCCGTCGAAGCTGGTGCTGCGGCTCCTGACGGACCCCGAGTTCCTGGCCGCGCACGCGGAGGGGATCCTCACCGGGGACGAGCAGAAGCAGATCCTCATGACCAGGCCCGCCCGCAGCGTGAAGTCGGCGAAGTGGTCAGCGGCGGACGCGGTCCTCATCGACGAGGCGGGCGACCTGGTGGCCCGTACGCACTCGCTGGGCCATGTCGTCATCGACGAGGCCCAGGACCTGTCCCCGATGCAGTACCGGGCGGTGGGACGGCGCTGCTCGACCGGTTCGGCGACGGTGCTCGGCGACCTGGCGCAGGGGACGACGCCGTGGTCGACGGAGAGCTGGGCGCAGGCGCTGTTCCACCTCGGCAAGGCGGACGCGGTGGTGGAGGAGCTGACCGCGGGCTTCCGTGTGCCGCGCGAGGTGATCGCGTACGCCTCCCGGCTGCTCCCCGCGATCTCGCCCGGCCTGGCCGCCGTGGAGTCGGTGCGTGAATCGCCCGGCTCGCTGGCCGTACGGGAGGTGCCCGGCGCGGACGTCCTGGACGCGGCGGTGGTCGCTGCCTGCGAGGAGTCGCTGCTCCACGAGGGCTCGATCGGCCTGATCGCCGCCGACGCCCGCATCCCGGCGCTGGCCGACGCTCTGACGGCGGCGGGCCACGCGTACCTCTCCCCCGGCGAGGAGACGACGGCCGCCTCCCGCCTGACCCTGGTACCGGCGTCGCTGGCCAAGGGCCTGGAGTACGACTACGTGGTGCTGGACGAACCGTCCGCGGTGGTCGACGGTGAACCCGACGAACGCACGGGCCTGCGGCGGCTGTACGTGGCGCTGACCCGTGCGGTGTCGGGTCTGATCGTGCTGCACGCGGCTCCGCTGCCGGAGGACCTCGGGTAGCTCCGGAGGTGCTTCCGGGTCAGATCACGGTCACCACTGTCGCCACGGTGACCGCCATCATCGCCGCCTGCATGGTGCGGATCGCGGTCCGGACGCTCTCGCCGGCCCACTGGCCTTCCGCGATCTCCTCCATCCGCGGCGACACCTTGGCCTGCGGCAGGTCGGGGAAGGCCAGGCGGTGCAGCTTCGCAGCGTGGATCAGCGCGATCAGGCCGGCGGAGCGGTCGTCCGGCTCCTCCCCGTTCAGCACGAGCCGGGAGAGCCGGTCGCGCAGTTCGCGCTCGGCCGCACCGTCCGCCTCGGGGAAGCGGCGCACGGGGAAGACGCCGAGCACCTTGTGCTGCTCCTCGCTCACCAGCCCCCGTGCGCGCAGGCTCTCGATCGTGGCGCGCACGGCCTTGCTCTGATCCCTCGTCAGCCACTCGGTGACCTTCGGCGGTTTGCTCCGCTTGGCCGCCCAGGCCGCGATCAGTCCCAGCTGTTCGTCGAGCAGCCCGGTGCCGGTGGACGCCGTGCCGGTCACGGTGATCCGCCCGCCGTCGACCGAGACGCGGCCGGCCATGACGAGCTCGAGCAGGGTCCCGCCCGCGACGGCCCATCCGGCGGACTGCCGCTCCTTCGCCACCCCGGACTCGTCGTCCAGCGACAACAGCATGATCTCTTCGCCCAACGTGACCGACATGTGCCGGATCCCCCTTCGGTCGCCTACCCGTAATGACGCCCGGAGAGGTCGGTACGTTCCCTCCTCCGAACTGTCACCCGGCCCCGGATCCCTCCGCGTCCACCTTCGGGAGAATCCGGACCAGCCAGCGCGGCGACCACCAGGCGGCACGGCCGAGCAGGGTCATCACGGCGGGCACCAGGAGCAGCCGGACGACGGTGGCGTCGATGAGCACGCTCGCCGCGAGCCCGAGGCCCAGCATCTTCACGACGATGTTGTCGCTGATCAGGAACGCCGCGAAGACGCTGACCATGATCAGGGCCGCGCAGGTGATGACCCGCGCGGTGATCTCCAGCGCCTGCGCGACACTCGCCTTGGGGTCCTGGGTGCGCAGCCAGGCCTCGTGGATCCGGGACAGCAGGAAGATCTCGTAGTCCATGCTGAGGCCGAAGACGATGGCGAACATCATCATCGGTACGTAGCTCTCGATCGGCACGTCGCCCGACACCCCCAGCGCGGGCCCGCCCCAGCCCCACTGGAAGACGGCCACCACGACTCCGTACGAGGCGGCGATCGACAGCACGTTGAGGACCGCCGCCTTGACCGCGACGAGCAGCCCACGGAACACGGCCAGGATCACGAGGAAGGCGAGGCCGACCACCACCGCGATGATCAGGGGCAGTCTGCTGGAGACGATGTCCAGGAAGTCGACCTGGGCGGCGGTCGTGCCCGTGACGTACGTGTTCGCGGCGGTGCCGGAGACCGCGTCGGGCAGGACGTCGTCCGTCAGCCGGTTGGTCAGGTCCGTGGTCTTCTCGTCCTGCGGTGCGGCCACGGAGTACGCGGTGGCCGTGAGGACGTCCCCGTCCGAGGTGGGCGTGAGCGGGGTGATGAGGACGGCGTCCGGCACCTTCGTCAGGGCTTGCTGGGCCTGGGACTCCAGAGCGGACCGGTCGCTCTGCGACACCGCGCTCTGGTCGATCACGAGCGTCAGCGGGCCGTTCGAACCCGGCCCGAACGCCGAGGACATCAGGTCGTAGGCACGCCGGTCGGTGAAGGACTTGGGGTCGGCGCCGTCCCCGATGTGGCCGAGCTGGATGAAGAAGAGCGGGATGGCGAGGACGGCGAGGATCACGACACCGCAGGCCAGGAACCACCAGGGCTTGCGCTCGACGCGTTGCGCGTAGCGGTGCCAGGTGCCGCCGTTGCCGTGCACCGCCTTCCCTGCGTCCGCCCCCGTCTCCTTCGCCGGCTCCGGATCAGCCTTCACCTCCGTCTCGGCGATCGGCTTGCGTACGTGGATCCGGTCGATGTGCCGCCCGATCAGTCCGAGCATGGCCGGCACCAGGGTGAGGGCGCCGATCACGGCGGTGACCACGGTGACGGCCGCGGCCAGGCCGAGCTTGCCGATGAAGCCGATCCCGGAGACCCACAGTCCGCAGAGGGCGATGATCACCGTGCACCCGGAGAGCAGCACGGCATGCCCGCTGGTGGCGGCGGCCATCCCGGCGGCGGTCACCGGGTTCCTGCCGTCCATGAGGTTCTGGCGGTGTCGGGTGACCAGGAACAGCGCGTAGTCGATCCCGACCCCGATCCCGATCATCGTGGCCAGCGTCGGTGAGACGGTGGCGAAGGTCATCGTGGCGGCCAGCAGACCCAGCAGGCCCAGACCGAAGATGACGCAGATGAGGGCGGTCACCAGCGGCAGCAGAGCGGCCACGAGGCTGCCGAAGCCGATCAGCAGCACCAGGACGGCCACCCCGAACCCGATGGCCTCACTCGTCCGGTCGTCCGCCTCGGGCCGGGCCAGCTCTCCCAGCGGGCCGCCGTACTCCACGTCGACGCCCTCGGCGCGCAGCGGCTGGACGGCTGCGTCCACACCGTCGAGATAGCCGGCGCCGAGGGTGGAGGGCTGCACGCTGAAGCGGACGGTGATGTAGGCCGTCTTCCCGTCGGTGGAGAGCGGCCCGACGTTCGGCGTGGTGGTGGGGGTGTCCGACGACAGGGGGTTCTGGACCGACAGCACGTCCGGCAGCTTCTGGAGGCCGGCCACCACGGTCGAGACCTCGCTGCTGACCGCGCTGAGCGGCCCGCCCGGATCGTGCACCACCACCTGGCTGCTGTAGCCGCCCGCCGAGGGGGCGTGCGCCTTCAGCACGTCCAGGCCGTCCTGCGACTGGGTTCCGGGGATCGAGAAGTTGTCGGAGTAGTCGCCCCCGTACGCGTGCTGCAGGACCTGGGCCCCGGCGAGCGCGGCCAGCCACAGGACGATGACGATCACGAAGTGGCGTGCGCACCATTCCCCGGTCCGGCGCAGCACGCCCGCACGGCTCGGCCGCGCGCCGCGGCCGTGGACGGACTGGGACAGTGGCATGTGGACTCCGGGGGTGGAGCGGCGCACCAGGGACACTCAGCATTCAAGTTCCGTTACGGGGCCCCGGCACTCCCGGAGTGACGGACGGGTGACGGGCCCGGCGCCTGTCGGAGTTCACGGCCAGGACGCCGGGTGCCCGCACCTCATGCGTCGAGCACGGCGCGCCACTCCCGTACGGCCGCCACGTCGACGGGCTCCGACCAGCCGCCCGGCCGTGCCGCCCCGCCGATGTGGAAGGCGTCGATGCCCGCGGCGAGCAGCCGCGGCAGGTGTTCCAGGCGCAGTCCGCCGCCCACCAGGATCTGCGGTTCGTAGCCGGGCTGTCCCGAGGCCGCTCGTGCCGCTTCGGCCAGCAGCGTCGGGATGCCCTCGTCGACGCCGTCCGCCGAGCCCGCCGTCAGGTACGTGTCCAGGCCGGGCAGTTCCGCGAGGTGCTTGCGCAGGGCGTCCCGGTCCACGGCCCGGTCGATCGCACGGTGGAAGGTCCAGTGGCAGCCGTTCAGTTCGGCGACGATGCGCTCGACGGCGACGAGGTCGACGTGGCCGTCGCGGTCGAGGAAGCCGAGGACGAATTCCTCGGCTCCCGCGGCCCGCATCTCGCGCGCCTTCTCCACGAGGACGTCGATGTCGCCGACCGCGAACCCGTCCGCGACCCGGAGCATCACGCGCAACGGGATGTCCACGGCTGACCGGATCTCCTCGACGGTCTTCGGGGACGGTGTCAGGCCGTCCGCGGCCATGTCGGTGACCACTTCGAGGCGGTCCGCACCACCGGCCTGAGCTGCGACCGCGTCCTCCGCGTCGAGAGCGATCACCTCCAGGACTGCACGGTTGCTCATGGGGGTTCCATTCCTTCGGAGCGGCTGCAGGTCTAGTCCAATGACCAGCCTACGGGGCGGTCACCCGGGGGCGCAGCTCCCCATGAGAACGCATGGCTCCTGAACATAACGCGCGGCGGCGACGGTTCCCCGGCGCTACGCCCGCACGAACCTCACTCGCGTCCCCGGAACCGCCTGCGCGGCCCCCGCCAGCGCCGACGCGGCGACCACGCCGACGACCGGGTAGCCGCCCGTCGTCGGATGGTCGTTGAGGAACACCACGGGCCGCCCGTCCGGCGGCACCTGGACGGCGCCGAGCACCATGCCCTCGCTCGGCAGTTCCCCGTCGCGGGCGCGTTCCAGGGCGGGCCCCTCCGTACGCAGTCCGATGCGGTTGCTCTGCGCCGAGACCCGGTACGCGGCGGTCGTCAGCGTACGGAGCGCGGCCTCGGTGAACCACGCGTGGCGGGGGCCGAGGTACAGCGGCAGGACCAGCTCGGCGGGCGGGCCCGGCCACGGCACCGCGTCGACGGGCGGGCTGCCGTGCCCATGGCCCAGGGGCAGTACGTCACCGTCGCGCAGGACCGGCGGGCCGAGCCCCGAGAGCAGGTCTGCGGACCGGCTCCCGAGCACCGGTTCCGGTATCAGGCCGCCCCCGAACGCCAGGTAGCTGCGCAGGCCGTGCACCGCGGGCCCGGCCTCCAGCACGGCCCCTTCCGGTACGCGCACGGGCGCCCCCCAAGCCACCGGCCGCCCGTCGACGGTCACCCGGCAGCCCGCGCCGCCGACGACGGCGGCCACGGACCGGGCACCGGACAGGCGGACCGCGCAGCCCGTGAGCGTGGTCTCCAGGACCGCCGCGTCCGGGGCGTTGCCGACGAGCCGGTTGGCCAGTCGTCCGGCGGGCGCGTCCAGTGCCCCCGCCCGGGGCACCCCGAGGTGTGCCCACCCGGTCCGCCCTTCGTCCTGCACCGTCGTCAGTGCCCCGGCCCGGACCACATGGAGGGCGGGGCTCATCCGCGTACCCCTGCCGCCACGAAGCGCACCCGTGCCCCCGGGCCGAGCAGCGCCGCCGGTTCGCGGGCCGGGTCCCACAGGGCGCCCGGTTCCGGCATCCGGCCGATGAGCTGCCAGCCGCCGGGCGAGGGCCGGGGGTACACCCCGGTGTACGGCCCGGCGAGGGCCAGCGCGCCGGCCGGTACCCGGGTCCGCGGAGTGGCACGGCGCGGTACGTGCAGATGCTCCGGCAGCCCCGTGAGGTACCCGAACCCCGGTGCGAATCCGCAGAAGGCCACCCGGAACTCCGTACCGGCGTGGATGAGCGGTACGTCGGCGACGGCGACGCCCCAGGCCTCGGCGACGTCGCCGAGGTCCGGGCCGTCGTAGACGACGGGGATCTCGACGGCTTCCCCGGCGCCCCGGTGCAACGGCGGTATCTCCCAGGTCGGCAGCCGACCGGCCAGCGAGCGGTCCTCCACCCCGTCCAGCAGGACCGTTCTGGCCCCCGGGACGATCTCGCGCACCGCGGGCAGGGCGCCGTCCGCCCGGCGGCGCAGCAGCTCCGCGTGGAAGGCCTCCGCGTCCTCCGAGGAGGGGAACTCCACCAGCAGGGCACCGGGGCCGGCGGAGAGGACCCGTATCGCGCTCATGCGAACGCCCGCACGGACACGCCCGCGTCCTCCAGCGCCGCACGGACCCGCCGGGCGAGCGCCGCCGCCCCGGGAGTGTCCCCGTGGACGCACAGGGAGCGCGCACCGACCGGTATACGGCTGCCGTCCGCGGCCGTCACGGCCCGCTCCACGGCCATGCCGACACTGCGGCGTACGACCTCGTCCGCGTCGTGCACCACCGCACCCTCCTCGCCGCGCGGCACGAGCGTGCCCCGCGGGGTGTACGCACGGTCGGCGAAGGCCTCCTCGACGGCTGTCAGGCCCGCCGCCTCCGCACGGTCGAGGAGACGCGATCCGGGCAGGCCGAGGACTGCCGGACGGCCGCCCGCGAGCAGCACGCCCTCGATGACGGCCGCGGCCTGCTCGTCGTCCCGGACGGTGCGGTTGTACAGGGCGCCGTGCGGTTTGACGTACGAGACCGTGGAGCCCGCCGCCTCGGCGAAGACCCGGAGCGCGCCTATCTGGTACGCGATCTCGGCGGTGAGTTCGGCGGACGGCACGTCCATGGCCCGGCGCCCGAACCCGGCGAGGTCGCGGTAGGAGACCTGCGCCCCGATCCGTACCCCGCGGGCGGCCGCCGTGTCGCAGACCCGCCGCATCACGGAGGCGTCGCCCGCGTGGAAGCCGCAGGCCACGTTCGCGCTGGTGACACAGGTCAAAAGCGCCTCGTCCTCGGTGAGTGTCCAGCGCCCGAACCCCTCACCGAGGTCCGCGTTGAGGTCCATCAGGATGTGCGTGGGGTCCACCGGTTCGTTCACGGCCGCACGCTAACCACCGGCCGGCCCGCACGACAAGGCCGGGCCGGGTCCTACAGTCGCCCCATGACCGACACCGCCGACACCCTCCGCAGCCGCTGGCAGGACGCCCTCGTCGCCGCCCGGGGCGGAGCCCCCGGCCCCGACCCGCTGCCGTACGCCGACAACCTCCTGGCCCGCTGGGCCGAACCGCAGCGGCGCTACCACACCACCGCCCACCTGGCCCAGGTCCTGGAACGCGTCGACACCCTCGCCGGCCATGCCGCCGACCCGGACCTGGTGCGCCTCGCCGTCTGGTTCCACGACGCCGTCTACCGTCCCGACCGCACCGAGAACGAGGAACGCAGCGCCGTCCTCGCCGAGCGCGCCCTCACCGAAGCGGGCGTCCCCCGGGCCGCCACGGCCGAGGTCGCCCGGCTGGTCCGGCTGACCGTCACCCACGACCCGGTGGACGGCGACACCAACGGCGAGGTGCTGTGCGACGCGGACCTGGCGATCCTCGCGGCGGCCCCGAAGGAGTACGCGACCTACGCGGCCGAGGTGCGCGAGGAGTACGGCTTCGTGCCGGACGACGCGTTCCGTGACGGCCGGGCCGCCGTCCTGCGGCAGCTGCTCGGACTGCCGCGGCTGTTCCGTACGCCCCACGGGGTCGCCGCCTGGGAACCGCGGGCCCGGCAGAACCTCACGACGGAGCTGGAGCTGCTCACCCACTGAGACGCGGGAATTCCGAGGTCGGGGGCACTGTTGGTGACTGTCATGCCCGACTCCGCTTCCAGCCGTCCCCGCATGCCACTGGCCGTGTACATCCTCGGCCTCTCGGTCTTCGCTCTCGGTACCAGCGAGTTCATGCTGTCCGGGCTGCTGCCACCCATCGCCGACGACATGGACGTGTCGATTCCGCAGGCCGGACTCCTCATATCCGCGTTCGCCATCGGCATGGTGGTCGGCGCCCCGCTGCTGGCCGTGGCCACGCTCCGGCTGCCACGCCGCACGACACTCATCGCCCTCATCGCGGTCTTCGGCCTGGGCCAGATCGCGGGCGCGCTGGCTCCGACGTACGAGGTGCTCTTCGTCTCCCGGGTGGTGAGCGCCTTCGCCTGCGCGGGCTTCTGGGCGGTCGGGGCGGCGGTCGCCATCGCGATGGTGCCCATGAACGCGCGGGCCAGGGCGATGGCCGTCATGATCGGCGGTCTGTCGATCGCGAACGTGCTGGGGGTGCCGCTGGGGGCGTTCCTCGGGGAGCACCTCGGCTGGCGTTCGGCGTTCTGGGCGGTGGGCGCGGCGTCCGCCGTGGCCCTGGTCGGGGTCGCCACCCGGATTCCGCGCATCCCGCTGCCGGACGAGAAGCCGCAGCTCAAGCGCGAGGTAGCGATCTTCCGGGACCGCCAGGTGTGGCTGTCGATCGTGATCACCGCGCTCGCGGCGGGCGGTGTCTTCTGCGCGTTCAGCTATCTCGCACCGCTGCTGACGGACGTCGCGGGGCTGAGCTCGGGCTGGGTGCCGTGGGTCCTCGCACTGTTCGGGGTCGGTGCGGTGATCGGTACGACGATCGGCGGCCGGGTCGCGGACGCGCACCTCTTCGGGGTGCTGCTGAGCGGCATCACGGCGTCGACGGTCTTCCTGGTGGCGCTGGCCCTGTTCGCGTCGAACCCGGTCGCGGTGGTCGTCCTGGCGTTCCTGCTGGGCCTGTCCGCGTTCTACACGGCCCCGGCGCTCAACGCCCGGATGTTCAACGTCGCGGGCGTCGCCCCGACGCTGGCCGGTGCGACGACGACGGCCGCGTTCAACCTCGGCAACACGAGCGGCCCGTGGCTGGGCGGCACGGTCATCGACGGGGGCTTCGGTTTCCCGGCCACGGCCTGGGCGGGTGCCGGGATGATGGTGCTCGGCCTGGCGGCCGTGGTGGTCTCGCTGCGGCTCGGCGGCAGCGGCAGGCCGTCGCGGCGGATCGCGGGCGGGGACAGCAGGAAGAACACGGGCGCGGGGGTGCCCGCGCAGGTCACTGCGGGTCGGACGGCGCAGGGCGCCCCTTCGGCCGCCGGAGTCCCGCGGCAGTGATCCGGCGCACGATCTCCTTCGAGCCGACCTCCTTCGCCCCGGCGCGGACCGCGTCCGCGTAATGCGCCTCGGGTACGTCGTAGTGGTCGCGCTCGAAGGCACGCGGCGGGCAGCCGATCGTGGCGGCGAAGTCGTGCAGCTCCTCGAAGGACACGTCGCTGACCAGGTGCGACCACAGGCGTCCGTGCCCCGGCCAGGTGGGCGGGTCGATGTAGACGGTCACCGGCCCAGCACCCCGGCGAGCGCCCCCACGGGTGCGACGGACACGGTCGCCTTCGTGCAGACCCAGTGCGGATCGGGGCCGAGCTCCGGCTCCACGTCGAGTGCGTGCGGCCCGTCCTCCGTGCACACCGGGCACAGCGGCCAGCGGCCGTAGCGCTCCAGCAGCGCGTCCTGGACGTCCTGCGCTATCAGTCCGGTGACGAAGGACACGCCCTCGGGCCACTGCTCGACCCACCACCGCCGGTGGGTCACCGCGTCCTCGACCAGCGAGACGATTTCGGCCTCGGCGACGTCGCCCGCGACGAGGTCGGCCATGACCAGCGCACGCGCCGTGTGCAGCTCCTGCTCCAGGGTGTTCAACTCCATGGCCCCATTGTCACCCGGGCGCCGCAGGCTCCGGCCTTGATCCTTCAGAGGTAGGGACCAAAGGGGGGTTGACGGCCTTCCGTCTTGAAAATATCTTTCAAATGTGACCAATGACGTGAAGGAAAGTTTCAGCGCCGATTCCCCGCCCGCACCGGCGGCCCTCGCGGCCAAGGTGCGGACCCTCGCCCCGTCCATGACCCGCTCCATGCAGCGGGTCGCCGAAGCGGTCGCGGGCGACCCCGCCGGGTGCGCCGCCCTCACCGTCACCGGTCTCGCCGAACTCACCGGCACCAGCGAGGCCACCGTGGTCCGCACCGCCCGTCTCCTCGGCTACCCCGGCTACCGGGACCTGCGCCTGGCACTCGCGGGCCTCGCCGCCCACCAGCTGTCCGGCCGCGCACCGGCCGTCACCGCCGACATCGCGGTCGACGACCCGATCGCCGACGTCGTGACGAAGCTCGCCTACGACGAGCAGCAGACGCTCGCCGACACCGCTGCCGGTCTGGACACCGTCCAGCTCGGCGCCGCCGTCGCCGCCGCCGCGACCGCCCGCCGCATCGACATCTACGGCGTCGGCGCCTCCTCCCTCGTCGGCCAGGACCTGGCGCAGAAGCTGCTCCGCATCGGACTGATCGCCCATGCGCACATGGACCCGCACCTCGCCGTGACCAACGCCGTGCAGCTCCGCTCCGGCGACGTGGCCATCGCGATCACGCACTCCGGTTCGACCGGTGACGTCATCGAGCCGCTCCGGGTCGCCTTCGACCGCGGTGCGACGACCATCGCGATCACCGGCCGCCCGGACGGACCGGTCTCGCAGTACGCCGACCACGTGCTGACCACGTCCACCGCCCGCGAGAGCGAGCTGCGGCCGGCCGCCATGTCGAGCCGTACGAGCCAGCTCCTCGTCGTCGACTGCCTGTTCATAGGTGTCGCCCAGCGCACGTACGAAACGGCCGCCCCCGCACTGGCCGCGTCGTACGAGGCACTCGCCCACCGCCGTACCCCTCGCACCCGCTGATCCACGCCCGCACCCGCTGAACCGCACATGAACGAGAAAGCAGAGCCGCTGTCCATGACCTCCACCGCCGACACCGACGCCACGAACGCCGACTCCGCCGCCGACGGCTACGGCGAGCTGCGCGCCCAGCTCGCCACGCTCACCACCGAGGCGTTCCGCCCCGAGCTCGCCGAGATCGACCAGCTCCCCACGCAGGACATAGCGCGGATCATGAATGGCGAGGACAGCACCGTCCCCGCGGCCATCGCCGACAAGCTGCCGCAGATCTCCGCCGCGATCGACGCCACCGCCGAGCGCATGGCGCGCGGCGGCCGGCTGATCTACGCGGGTGCCGGCACCGCGGGCCGCCTCGGCGTCCTCGACGCCAGCGAGTGCCCGCCCACCTTCAACACCGACCCGTCCGAGGTCGTCGGGCTGATCGCGGGCGGTCCCTCCGCCATGGTCAAGGCCGTCGAAGGCGCGGAGGACAGCAAGGAGCTGGCAGCCGCGGACCTGGAGGAGCTGGGCCTCACGGCCGACGACACGGTGGTCGGCATCTCCGCCTCCGGCCGTACGCCGTACGCCATCGGGGCCGTCGAGCACGCCCGTGCCAAGGGCGCCCTCACCATCGGCCTCTCCTGCAACGCGGACTCCGGGCTCGCGGCGGCCGCCGAACACGGCCTGGAGATCGTCGTCGGCCCCGAGCTGCTCACGGGCTCGACGCGCCTCAAGGCGGGCACGGCCCAGAAGCTCGTCCTCAACATGCTCTCGACGATCACGATGATCCGGCTCGGCAAGACGTACGGGAATCTGATGGTCGACGTGCGCGCTTCCAACGAGAAGCTGCGCGCCCGCTCCCGCCGGATCGTCTCCCTCGCGACCGGCGCCTCCGACCAGGAGATCGAGGCGGCACTCGCCGCCACGGACGGCGAGGTCAAGAACGCCATCCTCACGATCCTGGGCGAGGTCGACGGCCCGACCGCCGCCACGCTCCTGGCCGACTCCCACGGCCACCTCCGCGCCGCCCTCGCGGCCGTCCGCACCACCTGATCCACCGCACCGTCCCCACCCCCCGCACAGCAAGGCACCACGCACCATGGCTACTGAAGACAAGAACCGCGCCACCGCCGCCGCGATCCTTCCGCTTGTCGGTGGCGCAGCGAACGTCGGCTCGATCGCCCACTGCATGACCCGGCTCCGGCTGGGCCTGCACGACCGTTCGCTCGTCGACGACGACGCCCTGAAGGCCCTCCCGGCCGTCATGGGCGTGGTCGACGACGACACGTACCAGATCGTCCTCGGCCCGGGCACCGTCGCCCGGGTGACCCCGGAGTTCGAGCAGCTGGTCGAGGAGGAGCGCGCCTCGGCCGCCCCCGTCGTCCACACCTCCGAGGAGCTGGCGGCGCAGGGCGCGGCCATCAAGGCGCAGCAGAAGGCGAAGAACGCCACCCCGTTCAAGCTGTTCCTGCGCAAGATCGCGAACATCTTCGTCCCGCTGATCCCGGCCCTCATCGGCTGCGGCATCATCGCCGGCCTCAACGGCCTGCTGGTGAACCTCGGCTGGCTGCCCTCGGTCACGCCCGCCCTGGCCGCGATGGCCTCCGGTTTCATGGCCCTGATCGCGGTCTTCGTCGGCTACAACACGGCGAAGGAGTTCGGCGGTACGCCGATCCTGGGCGGTGCGGTCGCGGCGATCATCGTCTTCCCCGGCGTCGCGAACATCGATGCCTTCGGCCAGACCCTCTCCCCCGGCCAGGGCGGCGTCCTCGGCGCGCTCGGTGCCGCGGTCCTCGCGGTGTACGTGGAGAAGTGGTGCCGCCGCTGGGTGCCCGAGGCCCTGGACGTCCTGGTCACCCCGACCCTGACGGTCCTGATCTCCGGCCTGGTCACGATCTTCGGTCTGATGTACGTGGCCGGCGAGGTCTCCACCGCCATCGGTTCGTTCGCCGACTGGCTGCTCTCCACGGGCGGCGCGGGCGCCGGCTTCCTGCTCGGCGGCTTCTTCCTCCCGCTGGTGATGCTGGGCCTGCACCAGGCCCTGATCCCGATCCACACCACGCTCATCGAGCAGCAGGGATTCACCGTCCTGCTCCCGATCCTCGCCATGGCCGGCGCGGGCCAGGTCGGCGCGGCCGCCGCGGTCTACCTGCGCCTTCCCCGTAACGAGTCGATCCGCAGGACCATCAAGTCCGCCCTCCCCGCAGGCCTTCTGGGTGTCGGCGAGCCCCTGATCTACGGCGTCTCCCTCCCCCTGGGCCGCCCGTTCATCACGGCCTGTGTCGGCGGCGCGTTCGGCGGCGGCTTCGTGGGCCTGTTCAACCAGCTCGGCGACTCGGTCGGTTCCACGGCCATCGGCCCGTCCGGCTGGGCCCTGTTCCCGCTCCTGGACGGCAACCACGGCCTCGGCTCGACGATCGCGATCTACGCGGGCGGCCTGGCGGTCGGCTACGTCGCCGGCTTCGTCGCCACGTACTTCTTCGGCTTCAGCCAGGCCCTGCTGACGGAGTTCAACGTCTCCCAGGAACCGGTCCCGTCAACGGTCGCCGCCACGGGCGGCCACCCCACGACGGACCCGGGCACCGCCCCCGGCGCCCCTGCGAAGGAACCTGCCGGAGTCTGATCGACCCACGCACACCCGCCTGATCCGTCGGCGGTACCCGGTCCGAAGCGACCGGGTACCGCCGACGTGCGTTTCAGGACGGCGCTCCACCGTCCGGACGCGGCTCGGCAGCGGCATTCGAGGTCGCTTCGGCCTTCGCGTAGAGGACGTCGCGGGCCTGTTCCGCGGCGCGGGTGATGCTCTCGTTGACGAAGTCCAGGAAACGGGCGATGTTCTCCAGGCGGGCGGCGGCCGGGGTGCCGGCGCCGAGGACGCCGACGCCCTGCCGTGCGGTCTCGACGAGCTGCGCGGTGGACCGGGCGCTGGCCATCATCGACTGGTACCAGATGTCGTCGTCGACGATGTAGCGCTCGCGGCGGCCTTCGTCGCGTTCCCGGCGGACGAGGCCCTGGCTCTCGAGGAACGCGATCGACTTGGAGATGGACGCCGGACTGACCTGGAGGCGCTCCACGAGCTCGGACGCGGTGAGGCTGCCCGCGTCGGTCGTGTAGAGACTGCCCAGCACCCTGGCCATCATCTTGTTGGACAGGCCCGTCTGCATGAGGACGTCGGTGAATGTCTCCTCGTACTCGCGCACGGCTTCGGCGTCGCGTCCGTGGGGCTGCGGGGATGCCTTCGGGTCCCGGGGCGCGGCCTGCCTGCGCTGGTGGGTGCGGCGTTCGGTGGCGCGGTGGGCCAGGTCGGCGCGGTAGGCGGCGGGGCCGCCGTTGCGCATCACCTCACGCGTGATCGTCGAGGTCGGACGGTCGAGCCCTCTGGCGATCTCCGCGTAGGCGAGCCCGTCGGCCAGTCCCAGCGCGATCTGCTGGCGTTCCTGCTGAGTGAGCCTGCCACCCGGCATCGCGATCTCCTTCGTTGTGCCTCTGGTGCCGTCAGCATAGCGTTCACATTCATCTCATTGCAACGGTGAGGCAATGGTTGTTGCATTAAAGTGCACGCCGTTGCAACGATTTATTGGCCCTGACCAGTACTTATGGTGATCGCAAGCAACGATTACGTTGCCAGATCCATGAACGCAACGTAGCGTTTCACTCATCAGAAACACGGAGCCGAAGGAGAGAACGATGCAGAAGTTCGACACCCCCGACCAGGTCTCGACCGTCCTCGACATCCCCGCAGGGCGCCTCCTGTTCATCGCCGCCGACCGGGCCGACACCACCGTCGAGGTCCTTCCCGCCGACGCCTCGAACAGTCGCGACATCAAGGCTGCGGAGCGCATCACCGTCGAATACGTCGACGGCGTCCTGCGGATCGGGGCCGCACCGGCGAAGAACCGGATCCTCGGCAGCTCCGGATCCGTCGAGGTCACCGTCCAGCTGCCCGCCGGCTCCCACATCGAGGCGAAGGCAGCCGACTCCGAGCTCCGGGGCGTCGGACGGCTCGGCAACGTCGCCTTCGAGGGCGCGCAGGGCTCGGTCAAGCTCGACGAAACCGCGAGCGCCCGCCTCGCCCTCCTCGCCGGCGACGTCTCGGTCGGACGCCTGGGCGGACCCGCGGAGATCAGCACCCAGAAGGGCGACCTCCACATCGCCGAGGCCATGGGCGGCACGGTCACGCTGCGCACCGAGTCCGGCGGGATCTCGGTCGGCGCCGCCCGCGGAGTCTCCGCCTCCCTGGACGCCGGTACCGCCTACGGCCGGATCCACAACGCGCTCAAGAACACCGACGGCACCGCAGGCCTGAACATCCACGCAACCACTTCCTACGGCGACATCACCGCCCGCAGCCTCTGAGGAGCACGCATCATGACCGACCTGGCCATCGCGGCGAACGGGCTGCGCAAGTCCTACGGCGACAAGCTCGTACTCGACGGCATCGACCTGACCGTCCCCGAAGGAACGGTCTTCGCCCTGCTCGGCCCGAACGGCGCCGGCAAGACCACCGCCGTCAAGATCCTCTCCACCCTCATCACCCCCGGCCCCGCCTCCGGCGAGATCCGCGTCGGCGGCCACGACGTCGCCGCCGACCCGCAGGCGGTCCGTGCCGCGATCGGTGTCACCGGGCAGTTCTCCGCCGTCGACGGGCTGATCACCGGCGAGGA
>NZ_JBEXDB010000017.1:0-197273 GCF_040605575.1 Streptomyces sp. NPDC005566
GCCAACGGCTACACCGGACCCATCGACGGTGTCATGGGACCCAACTCCTGGCGGGGCTTCAGCCGCTTCATCAACCAGGACCGCTGGGACTGACCCACCCCTTCGGTGCATGAGAAATCCCCGGTCCGCAATTGCGGACCGGGGATTTTCTCACGTATATTGATTTCTTCTGTGTGCCCACAGAAAAGGCCCCACACAGGGGGCCTACAAGAAGAACAGTATCCGGCAGGGAGTTATTTTGTCAAATCGGGAAAGCGTCGAATTGGAGAAGGAGCAGGAATACGTCGACCGGCTCCATCACCGGGTCGACGTGTTGCGCGGGGCCGCCTCGGAGGCCGTCGAGGAAGCACTCACGCCGGTCGGGACCGGCCTGCAGGCGCGCCTCGAACGCGATGTCCGCGTCGCCGAACGCTCGGGTCTGGTGGCTGCCCTCGACGCGGTCGACGGTTCGCTGTGTTTCGGGCGCATCGATCTCGCGAATGGCGACACGCACCATATCGGCCGGATCGGGATCCGCGAGGACGACACCGAACACACTCCCCTGCTGATCGACTGGCGTGCGCCGGTCGCCCGCCCCTTCTATCTCGCCACCGGGCACACACCGATGGGGCTGCGCCGTCGCCGGCACCTCACCACCGAGGGCCGCGTCGTCACCGAACTGCACGACGAGATCCTCGACCTCGGGGACCGGGAGCGCACCGGCTTCGAGGACCCGAGCGGCGACGCCGTGCTGCTCGCGGCCGTGAGCTCCGCCCGCACCGGCCGCATGGGCGACATCGTGCGGACCATCCAGGCGGAGCAGGACCGGATCATCCGCGCACCGCACCGCGGTGTACTCGTCGTCGAAGGTGGCCCGGGCACGGGCAAGACGGCGGTCGCTCTGCACCGGGCGGCCTTCCTCCTGTACGAGCACCGCGAGCTGCTCGCCAAGCGCGCTGTCCTGATCGTGGGCCCCAACCCCGCCTTCCTGCGCTACATCGGCGAGGTGCTGCCCGCGCTCGGCGAGACGGGCGTCCTGCTCGCCACACAGGCCGAGCTCTTCCCGGGCGTCCACGCGCGCGGCACCGACACGCCCCGTGCCGCCGCCGTCAAAGGCGGCGAGCCGATGGCCGAGGCGCTCGCCCTGGCCGTACGCGCCCGGCAGCAGCTGCCCGAGCCCGGCGCCCCGCTGATCATCCGGAACGACGACGGAGACCTCGTCCTCGACTGGGAGATCGCCTACGAGGCCCGGCAGGCGGCCCGCGACACACGCCTCCCGCACAACCTCGCCCGCCCGCACTTCGCCTTCCGGATCATCGACGCCCTCACCGCGCAGCTCGGCGAGCGCCTCGGTGCGGACCCGTACGGCGGCCCCAACTTCCTCGGCCCGGACGACCTCGCCCAGTTGGGCAAGAGCGTCGCCGTCAGCGAGGAGGTGCACGCCGCCATCGACGCGCTGTGGCCCGAGCTCACCCCGGAGGAGTTCCTGACGGACTATCTGGCCGAGCCCGTGTACGTACCGGACGAGGACGCCGACGCCATCCGGCGCACGCTCGGAGACGGTGAGTGGACCCCCGCCGACGTCCCGCTCCTCGACGAGGCCGCCGAACTGCTCGGGGCCGACGACAGTGCCGAGCGGGCGGCCGCCGAGGCCGGGCGCCAGGAGCGGATCGCGTACGCGCAGGCCGTCCTGGAGATGTCGCGGGGCTCGGAGACGTACGAGTTCGAGGACGAGGAGGAGTCCGAGATCCTCGCCGCCCACGACATCATCGACGCCGAACGCATGGCGGAGCGGCAGGAGGAGGCCGACCACCGCAGCGCGGCCGAACGCGCTGCCGCCGACCGGACCTGGGCGTTCGGGCACGTCATCGTCGACGAGGCGCAGGAACTGTCACCGATGGCGTGGCGGCTGCTGATGCGCCGTTCGCCGACCCGCTCGCTGACCCTGGTCGGCGACCCGGCGCAGACCTCCGAGGAGGCCGGGGTCGGCTCGTGGGAGAACATCCTTCAGCCGTACGTCGGTGACCGCTACGAGCACGTGCGACTCGGCGTCAACTACCGTACGCCGGCCGAGATCATGGAGCTCGCTGCCAGGGTCGTACAGGCCGCGGACCCGTCCTTCGAGCCGCCCGGCTCCGTGCGGTCCACCGGTGAGGCGCCGTGGACGCGGGACTCCGGCGGGGATCTGGCGGGGGCGGTCGCGCAGGCGGTCGCTGAGCTGATGCCCGAGGAGGGACGCCTCGCGGTGATCGCGCCGCGTGAGCTGCACGAGGAGATCGCCGCCCCGCTGGACGGAGTCACGGCCGGTGAGGAGCCGGACCTCACCCGCACGGTGGTGCTGCTCGACCCGCGCCAGGCCAAGGGACTCGAATTCGACCATGTGGTCGTGGTGGAGCCCGCCCTGTACGGGACCAGCGACCTGTACGTGGCACTGACCCGCGCCACGCAGCGCCTGGGCATCGTCCACCGGGAGGAACTGCCGGCGGCGCTGCGCTGACGACGCCGGGGCGGCGGGCAGTGCCCCTGCGGCCGCGGGCACGAACGGGTCATGGGCCATGGGCGGCTGATGAGGGCCTCCGGGGGCGTCGGGCCCGGCACGGCCGAGGGGGCGAGCAGGGCTCCGGCCACCGGTGGGTGAACGGTGCGGCCGTACGAAGTGAGGCGGCGGCAACTTGACGCGGTCCGGCCAGGCCCGCGTCAGCCGTTCCCCCGTGCGGCGGTGGCCCGACCGTTCTGGTTCCGCGGGACGGACCACCATTTCACTCCGCTCCCCCGGTCGGCGCACTGCGACAGTGCGCCGACCGAGGGCCGGGTCGCGCCCGGTCCGAGGAACGGATCTACCTCCGGCTGGACGCCCGACCGGCGCTGCCGTTGATGACGAACTGCGATCCGGGTTCGACCACGACGTCGCCGTCGGCCGAACCGGTGATGGTCACATCGGTCAGGGTCGCACTGCCTCGCGCACCTCCATGGGCGAGGATTCCGGACCCGTTGACGGAATTGACGATGCGGACCTTCGAGATCTGCGCTCCGGGCACGGAACCGCCGCCCGACTTGAACTGGATCCCGTCGTAGGTCGAGTCGAAGATGTCGGTGTCCCGGATCGTGACGCCCGGGATGTCCTGACCGGCCGCGAACAGGGTGATGGCACCGAACTCTTGGGCCTCGCCCCAGAACGCCCCGCCCGTGCGGTGGAGCGCGTTGTTGGCGATCAGTGTCTGCCCGGAGAAGGGCAGCGGGTCGTGGTCCGTCGCCAGCATGATGCCGGGGTAGTTCATGGTGTCGGAGATGATGTTGTTCTCGATCGTGTTGCCGTAACCGCCGTAGACCGCGATGCCGTTGGCCCTCCAGGGCAACTGGATGGTGTTGTTGCGGAAGTGGTTGTCATGGCCGATGTCCACCGACGGGGTCTTCACGTACTTGCTCGACCACACGGCCAGTGCGTCGTCGCCGGTGTTCCTGAAGGAGGAGTTGAACACGGTCGAATTGCGCGTGCCGTTCGCGAAGTTGATGCCGTCCGCGTACGTGTTACGAATCCGCATGCCGGTGAACTCGACGCCGTCACCCGGTCCCCAGAGGTCCGGGATGTTGTCGTAGTCACGGCCGACCCACACGCCCACGTTCGCGTGCTCCAGCCACACATTGGTGATCTTGGTGTCGTCGCCGAAGCGCCCGTTCAGAGCCACTCCGCCCTCGGCGTTGCCGTCCCCGCCCCGGATGGTGCCGGAACCGAAGATCGCCAGGTCCGAGATCTTGGTGTTGTCGTCGATGTCGAAGCCGAAGTTCCCCTCGTGCGGGTGGTTGATTCCGCCCGCGTTCTGGGGCTGGGTGAGGGTGTACAGCTGGGAGTGCCACATGCCCGCGCCTCGGATCGTGACGTCCCTGATGCCGACCTGGTTGAACTGGCCCCGGTTCAACGGGTCGTCGGTCAGGATCTTCTGCTCCTGCCGCCACTGGCCCTGCGGGATCCACACGCAGCCGATGTCACCGTTCTGGTCGGCTGTCACAGCCCGCTGGATGGCGTCCGTGTCGTCGATTCCGTCGTTCGGGACGGCTCCGTAGGTGGTGATCGACGTGCATCCGGCCGGCTGGGCGGCAGGCGGCGCCACCTGCTCCAGGTCGATGAGGTCGATGATGTAGAAGGAGGCCGAGTCCCCCGCGTCGCGCTGGAGACGGAACGTCGTACCGGCGGGGTAGGTCTGGCCGAGCAGGGCGTTGGACTCGTCGAACAGCCTACGGGCGTCGGCCTGCGGCTGGTTGGTGAGGCCTTCGGGACTGTCCGTGTCGCCGTAGAGCCAGCTGTGCTTGGAGGAGAGTGTCAGCTTCCGGGCGAAGGTGTCGTTGACGTACAGGCTGAGCGTGGCCTCCGTCCCGCCGCCACCGGGGGCGTCGGGGATGGAGTTGCGGACCACGATGGAGTTGGACGGTACGGTCGAGGTGACCTCGACGTACTGGCCGGTGGAGTTCAGCCGCACGGACTCACGGCCCGAGGACTCGGTGGCGAAGTTGGTGTGCCCGAAGGTGCGCTCCTGGTCGGCCTTCAGCAACGTGCCTTCGTAGTCGGCCTGTTCCGCCTCGTACTCGGTGTACGGGACCGCAGCTCCTCGGCCGACCACGATGGCGCGGGAGAAGACGTTGTTGTTCTCGTTGGTCTCGGTGAGGACTCCGGTCGCGTCCGCGGTGGCGGTCAGATTGGCCCCACCGCTCTTCGCGGTCCAGCTCCCGCTGATGGGCACGCTGACCGTGCCGCCGGCGGGAACGGCCCCGGTCGTGCCGTTCAGGGTGGTGGTCTCTGCCAGGAGCCGGGTCACCGTCGAGGAACTCGCGGCTGTGGTACCGCGGTTGTGTACGGAGACGGTGAAGGTGACGGCGGCGCCCACCGCGGGATTCGACGGGCTGGACGTGATGCCGAGCACCTCGAGGTCGGGGCCGGGGCTCTGGGAGACCACGAGCTTCGACGCGGCGGCGCGGCTGTTGTTGCTGTTGTCCTGCTCGACGATCGTGTCGGTCGGGTCGACCACCGCCGAGACGCTGTAGGTGCCCATCGGGTGCTTACCGACGTCGACCGGCACGGTGGCCGAGGCTCCGGCGGCGAGACCGCCCACGGACGCACTGCCGGCGACCAGGCCTTCGAGGCTGACGTCGACCGTCGTCGCGGCGGCTGCCGCTGTACCCGTGTTGCGCACGGTGGCGTTCACGGTGACGCCGTCCTTCTCGGACGGCGTGGCGGGCGACCAGGTCAGTTCGGAGACGGTCAGGTCCGGGTTGGGGGCGGCAGTCCCGACGACCTGGATCTCTGCGACCTGGGCACCGGGCGCTCCGGTGTTGGAGAAGAACCTGAGCTGTACGTCCGCGTACCGCCCGCTGACCGGGATGGTCACCGTGTTCTGGTTGCCGGAGGGGTTGAACGAGTAGTCGGCCCGGTCCTTCAACGAGGTGAATCCCGTGGCGTCCTGGGCGCGGCCGAGCACCTGGACGCTCTGTGTGCGGGTCGCCCATGCCTGGTCCGGGGAGAGCTTGACGACGACGGCCTCGATGTCGGCGTCGGCTCCGAGCTTCACCGTCAGTGTCGAGGGGTATCCGTTCGACTCCCAGTACGTGGAGAGTTTGTCGTCATTGGCGTTCGCCGCCACATAGGTCTGCGTGACCGACGACGCCTCGATCGGCTTGTTCAGCGCCAGGTTGGAGCCGTCGGAGGACGGGGGGCCGGGATCCTCCCCGCCGTCCTCCCCGTAGGCCTCCACCTGGGAGAGCTGCGCGGCGTTCCAGCCGGTGTTGGCGGTCACCTGCACCCGGATGTACCGCGCCTGCTTCGCGGGGAAGCCGATGGTGACGGTGTTGCCCGCCGAAGGACTGAACACCCGGGCGGCCGATGCGGACAGGGTGCTGAAGCTGCTCCCGTCCGTGCTGCCCTGGACGGCGAGCGTCTGGGTCCGCGCCTCCCACGTGGTCGGCAGTTTCAGCACCACGTGGTCGACGTCGAACCGGTTGCCGAGGTCGATCCGGACCCATTGCGGGAAGGTGCCCGGGCTCTCCCAGTACGTCTGCTGGCTGCCGTCGGTGACGTTCGACGCCACGTAGCCGCCGTGCGACCCACTGGTCGTCGCCTGCTTACCGAGAGCCAGGTCGGGGCTCGGGACGGCCGCTGACGCGGCGACGGGCAGGAGCCCGACGGTCATCAGTGCGGCTGCCACCGCTCCGACGGCGAACCGCCGTCCGAGTTGCTTCCATCTCATGCTGTCCTCAGTTCCGTGGGCTGCGGGACCGGGAGGGCACAGCGACGCGTCGCCGACCGCACGGCGCGTCCTGCGCCACGCGGACGGCGACGGCCGGGGGCGGGCTGCCGGTACACCGATGGGGGGGAAGATCGGGGACGCCGGCAGGGGGAAAGCAGGCCACCCGCCGGGAACTCGCGTACATTGGCTAGGATTTTGAGTGATCCGGTCAATATTTTGCGGTGCTGAGGTGACAGGTTTCTAGCAGGTCACTCTTTTGTCAACGGTCCTCACACCGGCACCACCCTCACGTCCACCAACTGCGCAGCTCAGCGCCACCAACCGGATCGCAAGGGAACAGGAGTGATGAGCCAAGCCGTCCAAGGCCCACCGCACCCCGTCGCCGTTCGGTAGCGCAGCTGGGCCCGGGAAGCGAAGATCCGCGACAACTCCCGTTGCACAGAGGCCTTTCGGGGGTGGGTGATCGCCCGGGTGCGACTCGTCTGCCGCGATGTGAAACTCACACGCGGGGGCTCACTCCTGGCCGCACGTCGGCGCAGTCCGGTCGGCGGCGGCGTGGAGCAGGTCCCGCAGCTTTGTCGCCGTCGGCACCGGGGCACGGGCAGCGCAAGGGGCCCGACCCGTCTGCCTGCCTGGTCCGCGCCATCCGGAGCAGCCTGACCGGAGATTGGTCTCGGTGGACCCGCGCGACCACGGCGGCGCTGTGACCGTTCACCGGAGGCATGTCTTCGATGCGGAAGGGGTGGCCCGACATCGCGTCCCAGCCCTCCGGCTCCCAGGCGCGCAGCAGGTCGATCAGACTTGCTTCTCCGTCGATCTGATGCCGCGCAGCAGGAATGTCACTCGGAGCGTCCCGTCACCACACCCCTACCGTCGAATGCCGTTGTGCTCCCGGTTCCGAGGTCCAGCCACAGGTCGGTGAACCGGTCGAGCAGCCCGGCCGCTTTCGTCACATCATCCGTCAACGGCCGGTCGGCCAGTTCGGCGTCGAGCACCGAGTCCGCCAGCTCGAAGGCGCGGCCCACCGGGAGCTCCGGGTCGAGACGCATGTCGCGCTGCCGCAACGCCCTGATCGCCGCGACGAGTTCACAGCCCACCACGAGCCGGTACGCCTCGCACGCCCGCAGCGTCTGGCGCGCAGCGAGCGAGGCGAAGCTGGCCTGCTCCTCGACGCCCCGTGAGAGCACCGCGTGGCCGAGTGACGCGGGCGCCGAAAACGCTCGCAGGTCGCCGAGCGCCGCCCCGGCCGCGTATTCGAGGATCATCACGCCCGACGACGCCGGTTCGCCGTCCGCGAGGAACGGCCGCAGGCGGGTGAAGCCGGGTTCGTTCAGCGTCGAGAGGCGCGAGGTCGACAGGCGCGCCACCTGGGTCACCGCCAGCCTGAAGTGGTCCAGCGCCAGGGCGAGTTGAGCGAGGTAGAAGCCGCCGTGGTGGTATGCCGCCATGTCGGCCGCCGAGATCAGCGGGTTCTCGGCCGCCGCGTTGATCTCGACCATGAGGACGTCTTCGAGCGCGTCCGCCGCGTCGTGTGCGGGACCGTGGATCTGCGGCACGCAGCGGAGTCCGTACGGGTCCTGGATCCGGCCGAGCGGCGGCGTGGGGCGGTCGGGTGCGCCGAGCAGCTGCCGCATCCGTTCCGCGACCGCGAACGAACCGGCGTGCCGCCGCGCTTCGTGCACGGGCAGCGCGTACGCCTCGTACGAACCGTCGATGGCCATCAGGGACAGGGCCGCCACCACCTGCGTGGCCGCGATCAGGCCACGCAGCTCGTGCACGGCGAGCGCGGACTGGCCGAGGGTGAGGGCGTTGCTGCTGATCAGGGCGAGGGCGTCGTTGTTGTCGAGGGGCTGCGGGTCGGGTGCCGCCCCCGTTCCCTGCCAGGGGTGCTCGCCCGCCAGCGCGAGGCCCATCTGTGCGAGCGCGGCGATGTCACCGGTGCCGACCGAGCCGAATTCGTTGACCCTGGGGTAGGCGCCCGTCTCCAGGGCCTCGCAGAGCGCCGTGACGACGGTCGGGCGCAGGCCGGCACCACCCGCGAGCAGCTGGTTGGCGCGGACGGCGAGCATGGCGCGGACCTGTCGTGCGGGCAGTTCCTCGCCGATCGCTCCGGCGTGGCTGCGCAGGAGCCTCAGGCCGTGGTCGGCGGCCGCCTCCGTGGGCACGGACTCATTCCGGTTAGCGCCCACTCCGGTGGAGCGACCATAGACGCGACCCCATGAGGCGATCTCTCGCGCGGCGTTCCACGAGGTCTCCACACGCTTCATCCCGGCGGTTGCCGGTACGGGTTTTGCGGCGGATTCGGCCAGGCGTACGACATCTGCGACCATCAGTCGGCGGCCGTCCAGGACGACGATCGCGCCGCTGTCGCCGGCGACCCCGTCCACGATTTGAGACGACATCAGTGGTGATTCCTCCTCAATCAGGCGCTCCGTCTTGCCCTACGACCATTTATGGCCAGGGATTCACGCCTGAGCGGCGACGACCTATTGACAATCTATTCAGTCACCGAGAACTCTGCATGATGATATGCAGCCGGGCAAGGGACTCCTCATGATCCAATTCGACAAGGTCCACAAGCACTTCCCGAACGGCACAACCGCGGTGCACGACCTCACCCTTGAGATGCCGGAGGGAGGTGTGACCGTCCTCGTCGGATCTTCCGGTTGCGGCAAGACCACGACGCTCCGCATGATCAACCGGATGGTCGATCCGACCTCCGGGACGATCCGGGTCAACGGCAAGGACGTCCTGGAGCAGGACGCCGCCGAGCTGCGCCGATCCATCGGCTACGTCATCCAGCAGTCCGGGCTCTTCCCGCACCGCACCGTCCTGGACAACATCGCGACCGTGCCGCTCCTGCTCGGCTGGGGCCGCAGGAAGGCGCGGGCGCGGGCGGCGGAGCTCCTGGAGACGGTCGGCCTCTCCGCCGACGCCGGGAAGCGCTACCCGCACCAGCTCTCAGGCGGCCAGCAGCAGCGCGTAGGCGTGGCCCGCGCGCTCGCCGCGGACCCGCCGGTGCTCCTGATGGACGAGCCGTTCGGCGCCGTCGACCCCGTGGTCCGCACCCAACTCCAGGACGAACTCCTCCGTCTTCAGAAGGAGTTGAACAAGACCATCGTCTTCGTCACGCACGACATCGACGAGGCTGTACGGCTCGGCGACCGCATAGCCGTCTTCCGCACCGGCGGCCACCTCGTCCAGTGTGCCGCCCCCGCCGAACTCCTGGCCCGCCCCTCGGACGCGTTCGTCGCGGACTTCCTGGGCGCGGAGCGCGGCCTGAAGCTGCTCTCCCTCACGACGCTCACGGCGGTCCCGCAGGGCCCCGCCCCCGAAGGTACGCGCTGGAAGCTGGCCCTCGACGCCGCCCGCAAGCCGTTGGCCTGGCGCGACACCGAGACGGACGCGGAGACGCCGGTCCGGCCGCTGCGGGACACGGACTCGCTCCTCTCGGCGCTCAACGAGTCGATCGCCGCGCCGAGCGGCCTGGTCGCACGGGTCGACGCGGACGGTGTGCTCACGGGCGTGACGTCCCGCGAGGACATCCACGAACACGCGGGGCATGTGCACAGCGAGGCAAGCACGGTGGCCGCGTGACCGTCGACTGGTCGTGGATATCCGACCACACCGGCGATCTCACCACCCTGACGCTCTCCCACCTGCAGGCCGCCCTCACCGCCGTACTCCTCGGCCTGATCGTCTCGCTCCCCCTGGCCGTCGTCGCACACCGTGTACGCCAACTGCGCGGACTCCTCCTCGGCCTGTCGAACGTCCTGTTCACCATCCCGTCCATCGCCGTCTTCGTGCTCCTCCTGCCGGTCAGCGGTCTCACCCGCACCACCACCGTCATCGGCCTGACGATCTACACGCTCGTCGTACTCCTGCGGAACACCGTCGAGGGCCTGGACTCCGTCCCCGCCCGGACCAAGGAAGCCGCGAAGGCCATGGGTACCCGGCCGATGCGCACCCTGCTCACCGTCGAACTGCCCCTCGCCCTCCCCGTGATCATGGCGGGCGTGCGGATCGCGACGGTGATGTCCATCTCCCTCGTCTCCGTGGCCACGTACATCGGCGACGGCGGACTCGGACAGTTGTTCACGGACGGGTTCCAGCGCAACTTCCCCACCCCCGTCATCGTCGGCGTCGTCCTGACGCTGCTCCTCGCACTCGTCGCGGACGCGCTGCTCGTCACCCTCCAGTACGTCCTGACTCCCTGGACCCGCCGGCAGAAGCAGAGGGCCTGACCTCATGTACGAACTGTTCAAGGGCCTCGGCGCCTGGCTGGTCAGCGGCGAACAGTGGGCGGGGCCCGACGGCATCGGGCACCGCCTCGCCGAACACCTCCAGTACTCGCTGCTCGCCACCGTCGTCGCGGCCGCCATCGCGCTGCCGATCGGCCTGCTCATCGGGCACACCGGGCGCGGCGCCTTCCTCGCCATCAACCTCTCCAGCTTCGGACGCGCGCTGCCCACGGTCGGACTCGTCGTGCTGGTCTTCCTCGCCAGCGGCCTGTCGATGTGGCCCGTCTACATCGCCCTCGTGGCGCTCGCCGTTCCCTCCATCGTCACCAACACGTACGCGGGGATGACCGCCGTCGACCCCGACGTGCGGGACGCGGCGCGCGGCCAGGGGATGCGCCGGCACCAGGTCCTCCTCCAGGTCGAACTGCCCCTGGCCCTCCCCCTGATCATGACCGGGCTCAGGCTCGCGCTCATCCAGGTCGTCGCGACGGCCACGATCGCCGCGTACGTGTCCTTCGGCGGGCTCGGCCGGTACGTCTTCGACGGACTCGCCCAGCGCGACCTCGTACAGGTACTCGGCGGCGCCGTGCTCGTGGCGGTCGTCGCCGTCGTACTCGATCTCGCGCTCTCCGCACTCCAGCGCGCCCTTTTCCGCCACCGCCCCGCCACGTCGGCCTAGGAGCAAGCACCATGAACCGCAGGACTCTCCTCGGCGGGCTCTTCGCCGCCGCTTCCGTTCCCGCCCTCGCCTCCTGCAGCAGTGGCATCACCTCCCTCGACGGTCAGGGATCCGGCGGCGGAGGCGGAGGCTCCAGCAAGGGCGGCGTCACCATCGGCACCGCCAACTTCACCGAGAACCAGGTTCTGGGATATCTGTACGCCGCCGCCCTCACGGCGGCCGGGGTGAAGGCCACGGTCCGCCCCAACCTCGGCACCCGCGAGATCCTCATTCCCGCCCTCAAGGGCGGCGACATCGACCTCCTGCCCGAGTACCAGGGCGCCCTGCTCCACTACCTCGACACCGAGGCCGCGGCCACGGAGGAGGGCGAGATGCAGAACGCCCTCGCCATGGCCCTGCCGGCCGGCCTCCAGATCCTTCCGTACGGCGAGGCCGAGGACTCCGACGCCTTCGTCGTCACCCGGGAGACCGCCGACACGTACGGCCTCGCATCCCTCACCGACCTCGCCCGGCACAACGGCAAGCTCGTCATCGGCGCGGCACCCGAGGTCAAGAAGCGCACGGTGGGCTCGGTGGGTCTCAAGGACGTGTACGGCGTGGAGTTCAAGGAGTTCAAGTCCCTCGACTCCTCGGGGCCGCTCGTCAAGGGTGCCCTGAAGAAGGGCGACGTGGACGTCGCGAACCTTTTCACCACCGACACCGACATCGTCGCCGAGAACTGGGTCGTCCTCACCGACCCGAAGAATCTGGTCCCCGGCCAGCACATCGTCCCCCTCATCGCCGACCGCAAGGCCGACTCGACGGTCCGCAAGGCTCTCGCCCGCCTCGGCAACGCGCTGACCACCGAGGACCTCACCGAGCTCAACCGCCTGGTGGACAAGGACAAGAAGGACCCCGAGGACGTCGCGAACGACTGGGCGGCGCAGCACGGGATCAAGAAGTAGCCACCGCCGCGACGAGCGGCAGAAGCACACCATCGAGAGGCCAGGTGACCGAGTCATGGCAGTTGAGGACCTGGTGGAGCAGCGCTCCATCGACGTCGTCCCGGACGACGAGCGGCACGGGACCGCGTTCAGTCAGTTCACCCTTTGGCTCGGTGCCAACCTCCAGATCACCGCGGTCGTCACGGGCGCACTCGCCGTCGTCCTCGGCGGCGACGTGGTGTGGTCGGCAGCGGGCCTCCTGCTGGGCAATCTGCTCGGCGGCGCCGTCATGGCCCTGCACTCCGCGCAGGGCCCGAAGCTCGGCCTGCCCCAGATGATCCAGTCCCGGGCCCAGTTCGGGGTGCGCGGCGCGGTCGTACCCCTCTTCCTGGTCATCCTCATGTACGTGGGCTTCTTCGCGAGCGGCAGCGTCCTCGCCGGGCAGGCGACCGCCGAGCTCACGCACACGACCGACACCACCGGCATCATCGTCTTCGCGGTCGTCACCGCTGTGACCGCGGCGGTCGGCTACCGGGTGATCCACGCCCTGGGGCGGGTGGCCGGCGTGGTCTGCGCGCTCGCCTTCGTCTACCTGGGCATCCGTCTCCTGGACCGCGTGGACCTGTCGGCGCTGCTCGGTGACGCGCACTTCGACCTGCCGATGTTCCTGCTCGCGGTGTCGCTCTCGGCATCCTGGCAGCTCGCCTTCGGGCCGTACGTCGCGGACTACTCGCGCTATCTGCCCCGTACGACGTCGGGGCGGGCGACGTTCTGGTGGACCCTTTCGGGATCGGCCGTCGGCTCGCAGTGGTCGATGACGTTCGGGGTGCTCGTGGCGGCGAGCGCGGGGGACGCGTTCCTCGCCGACCAGGTCGGATACGTGGTCGGCCTGGGTGGCACGGGCCTGATCGCGTCGTTCCTGTACTTCGTGATCGCCCTCGGCAAGCTGACCGTCAACGTGCTCAACACCTACGGCGGCTTCATGTCGATGGTGACCAGCATCAGCGGGTTCCGGGGCCGGGGGACGCTGTCGCCTCGCGGCAGGACCGCGTACATCGCGCTGATCATGGTGGCGGGGACGGCGGTGGCACTCCTGGGCAAGGACACCTTCCTGACGTCCTTCAAGGACTTCCTGCTGTTCCTGCTGACGTTCTTCACTCCGTGGTCGGCGATCAACCTGGTCGACTACTACCTGATCTCACGGGAGCGGTACGACATCCCGGCGCTCTTCGACCCGGAGGGCCGCTACGGCGCCTGGCGTTGGGACGCCCTCTCGGTCTACGGGGTGGGTGTCCTCGCCCAGCTCCCGTTCCTCGTGACGCACTTCTACACGGGCCCGCTGGTGGATCCGCTGGGCGGCGCGGACATCTCCTGGATCGTGGGCCTGGTGGTCCCTGCGGCCCTGTACTGGCTGCTGGCGCGCCGTGACACGCCGCACGTGCCGGACGGGACCCGGTACTCCCCGACGTCTCCGCAGAAGGTCTGAACGGATTCGATTCACGCCCTGCCCGAAAGATCGGCTGCGGAGATGTGGCGGAACTATGGGATTCGACCGACGCCGAATCTTCACGGAATGACGACATCGAATCCCGCCAGGCAGTCCCTGGCGGGGTTTCGTCGTGCCCGCCTAGCGGGGTTCCTGCTGCTCCGGCGTGCCCCCGGGCATCGTGATACGCGCCAGGACCTCGGCCGTGGTGGGGCGTGCGGGTATCAGGTCGCCGACCCCCGTCATGTCGAGCAGCCTCGTGAGGTGTGGCGGCGCGGCGGCCAACGACAGGGACCCGTACCTGTCCTTCGCGTACCGGAGGATGGCGATCATCGCGTTGAGGCCGGAGGAATCGCAGAACTCCAGGGGCGCCATGTCCAGGACCAGGTGTGGCCTGCCCTGCCTGATCAGCTCCATGGCCCGGGTCCGCAGGGCCGGCGCACTGTCCACATCGATCTCTCCGGCAACCGTGAGGACGGCGATCGAATCCGCCGGATATCTGACGGTGAGGATGAGGGTCTGGCTGTGCGTCATGGGTGTCAGTACTCCAGGCCGGGAGCGGGTCGCCGTCACGGCGGGAGCGGCGTGGCCCGCTGGAAGATCACGCATCAGATGTCGACTGCCGAACCGTACCCCATGACAACTGTTGTCGTACGGAAACTCATCGAGCCTCCGTCGCGGCCCCGGGAACCTGTGGCGGACGGGGGTAGGATATTTGGGGCCGTGCATGTGTGTCCCGGAACCTCAGTCCTGGCTTTCCGGACCACGCAGCGGATGCCCGGTCTCGATTGCTCGGTCCGGTGGCCAGACGGGCGAGTGAGGCGATGCCGGATCGGAGTGTCATCAATATGGGCCTGAGCCCCGAACCCGACCGTCGGTGGCGGGATGTGGCCCGTGAGGGTTCCGAGTTCGTCGAACTCCTCGAAGTTCTCTGGGAGCACGGACGCGAAGCCGTACCGATGGGCCCGGTCTCCCCTTCCCAGCTCCGCGTGCTGTACACGCTGGACCGGGAGGAGGGCATCAATCTGCGGATGCTCGCCGATGCCCTGGGATCTGCCTCCCCCTCGGTCAGCAGGTTGTGCGACCGCTTGCAGGCCACGGGATTCGTGGAGCGTACCCCCAGCCCGGTGAGCCGCCGGGAGCTGGAGCTCCGGCTGACCAGCCTCGGCAAGGCGTATCTCGTCGACCTGCGCATGCGCAGGGAGGAGGTACTGATGTCCACGATCGACGCGATGCCGGCCAAGGCGCGGCATGCGCTCCTCGAAGGGCTCAGGGCCTTCCGCAGCGCGGCTGCGTCCTCGGGGCAGGACAGCGACGGGGCGAGACCCTTGCGGTCGACCGGATAGAGACCGGCCGACCGCAGCGCCGTCTGATCGGCCCGGTCACACGGATGTGTCACCGGTGGAGGATTGCCGCCCGAACCAGTCCAGGCAGACCACCAGGGCATCGTCCTCCAGCGGCGCAGCACCCCGGTATTCCCGCAGGTCGCGGAGAACCGCGAGAGGCACCTGCTCGGAGGGCAGGAAGCGGTGCGCGGACAGCGACCGTGCGAGAGCACGCTCCCCGTAGTGCTCCCCCGCCGCCGACGCGCTGTCGTAGACCCCGTCACTACCGATCAGCAGCCGGTCGCCCGGCTCCACGCGAAGGCGCTCCGCGACGTACTCCGTCTCTTCGAACATGCCCAGGGGGAGCTGCGCGTCGAAGTCGAAGGATTCGACGCCGCGTCCCCTCAGCCGCCACATGCGGGGGGAGCCCGCGTCCACGGCTTCCACCTCGCCCGTGGCCAGATCGAAGCGAAGCAGCAGGACCGATGCGTACAGGGCGCCACGGTGCTGGGCGTATACGGCCTGGTCGGCAAGGCTGGCCTGGCCGGAAAGGTCGAGGCCGGCGCGCCGGGCGTTTCGCAGCGCGTTCACGACGAGATTGGTCAGCAGGGCCGCCTCCATCCCCTTGCCCATACCGTTGGTGACGGTGAGCGTGAGGTGGTGGGCCGACACCGACCAGTCGAAATTGTCGCCGAAGATCGCGTACGCGGGCTCCAGGTGTGCGCCCAGCGAGAATTCGGGGCGTGACACGGAGCGGCCCGGCAGCAACTGCCACTGCATCTCCGCCGCCAGGGTCAGCCGTGTGGCGCGGCGGGCGAGGAGATAGAGGTCGGTGTCCCGTTCGGCGACCAGGATCTCGTGGCCGAGCGCTTCACAGATCTGCTGCATCTCCGCGAGGTCCGCCCGGGACCAGCCGCCCTCCCGCGCCGTGACGCTGAGGACACCGAGCCGGTCGCCCCGGACGGTCACCGGCAGGTGCGCGGTCGCCGGACCCGGCGTGGTCCGGGGTTCCACATAGGCTTCCTGGGCGCCGAAAGCCCGCCCCTGCGGGCTGTCGTGTATGGGCACGGGCTCGGCGAGAGGCGTCTCGGACACCACCTGGAGCGTGGTCACGCCGTAGTCGGCGAGCCGCAACTCCACGCTCTGTACGTCGTACTGCTCCCGCAGGGCCGTCGTGACGACGTCGAGGAGCCGATGAGGTGCGGCCTTGCGCAACTCTCCCTCGACGGCAGCGAATCTGTCCACGTGATCCTGTTTCTCGTCGTGCTGCGCCGAAGCCCCGGACCGTCCGTGGGCCCCGGCCGTCGGCCTCCAGCGTACGGGGCCTGTACCCGATCCAGCGCGGCGCGCGCCGAAGAGGTCGCACCGGTGGTCGGCGCTGCTCATCTTACGATGTCCAGAGACAACTGTTTCCTCACAGCAAGAAAAATCGCGTCACGGCGCATGGGCCTCCCGAGGCGGGGCAAGGGCTCGTCAGGAAGCGCGCTCGTTCCAGGGAGGGTGACAAGAAGTGATTACTGAACAGACTGTCGAGACCATGTCGGCTGACGGGACGTCGGCGTCGGAGGTTTCGCCCGAGCGCGTCGGTGAGCTGCCCTGGATCGAGGACGCGGGCAAGGTGGCCCCGAAGGACGCGCGCGCTCTCTCGACGCTGTTCTTCGAGCAGCTGCAGGTGCTGGAGGAGGGCACACGCGAGTACCAGTACGCGCGCAACACCCTCATCGAGATGAACATCTCCCTGGTGAGGTTCGCCGCGCGCCGCTTCCGCAACCGGGGAAGCGGTGAGATGGAGGACATCACCCAGGTCGGAACCATCGGGCTCATCAAGGCCATCGACCGGTTCGAGCTCTCCCGTGAGGTCGAGTTCACCACCTTCGCCGTCCCCTACATCATCGGCGAGATCAAGCGCTTCTTCCGCGACACCACCTGGGCCGTCCACGTCCCCCGACGGCTGCAGGAACTCCGCGTGGATCTGGCCAAGGCGAAGGACGAACTCGCCACCCGCCTGGACCGTGACCCGACGGCGAAGGAACTGGCCGTCCACATGGACCTCACCGAGGACGAGGTCATCGAGGGCATCATCGCGTCGAACGGCTACACCGCGGGCTCCCTGGACCTGCCGACCGACTCCGGGGAAACACCGGGCTCGGCGTCCCGCACGTTCGCCGACATCCTGGGCGAGCCGGACTCCGCGATGGAAATTGTGGAAAACCTGCACGCCCTGGCCCCGCTCCTGGAGGAGCTCGACGACCGCGAGCGCCGCATCATCGAGATGCGCTTCGGCCAGGAGATGACGCAGTCACAGATAGGCGCCGAACTCGACGTCTCCCAGATGCACGTCTCCCGCCTCCTCACACGTACCCTCGGCAAGCTCCGCGCCGGCATGCTGGCCTGAACACGCCCGCACCCGCACCTTCGGGACACGGCGGGCCGTCATCCGCGCGATGAGGTCGCTTCCCGGTCCGGCACCGATCGGCCTGTGACCTGGGCCCGCCGACGGCTGCACGGGCCGCGTCGGTGACCCCCCGACGTCCCTGGGTCGATGCCCCCCGACGTCCCCTGCCCCGGCAGGTCCCGCCGCCTCGGAGCCTGCACGGTCCCGCGTCGGGGACCCACGCAGCCTCCCCCTGTCCGGTCGCCGCGCCTGGCGCACAGCCCGCCCCGCGCCGCGCTGCACAGGGACATCCGATCACCGTCGCCGCACCGTTGCGCGCGGTGTGTGAGCGCGCGGCGCGTGAGCGCGCGGCGGCGCGCCGTCCCGGCGAGCATGACCGACGCCGCCACCCTCTTTCGCCTCAAGACCGCGAAGGCGCCTCGTCGGTGCGTGCCCCCAGCCGTTCCCTTGCCGAAACCGGGTCCTGTCGCGTTTCCGACCTCGTGCCGTGAGGCCGGTCGTGACTCATGCGGACGGTGGCATCAGCGGGCCGTCCGCACGAGTGAGGCCCGACGGCCCGCAGCCCCCTTGGCCTCCATCAACTCTGCCGACCCTCGACCTGTCGGTCCCACACCGCTGCGACCGAACCGGCCGATCGCCGGGACGCGCCGTCAGCTGCGGCTGAATACAGCCGGTACCCGGACAAACATCGTGCGGACGCGATCAACGTATCGAGCGAATGTCGGCAACTTCCCTTGGTCCAGGGGGCGAAGCGGCCGTTAGGGTTCCTCTGGGTCTGGACGGGTTCCCGTTCATATACCGCTTTTCCCTCCTGTTGCCCGGTGGTGTCCGCTTACGCGCGCCACCGCCCTGACCAAGGAGACCTTGCCCGATGACCATTGACTCGACCACGGAAGCTCAAGTGGAGTTGCCCCGGCAGTCCAGCCTGAGCACGGCGGCTGCCCGCAACCTCGCCACCACGACCAAGTCCGCCCCGCAGATGCAGGAGATCACCTCTCGCTGGCTCCTGCGCATGCTCCCTTGGGTGGAAACCCAGGGCGGGGCCTACCGGGTGAACCGCCGGCTGACGTACACCGTGGGCGACGGGAGCGTGGAGTTCGTCCAGGACGGCGCCGACGTCCGGGTGATTCCCCGTGAGCTCGGTGAACTGGCCCTGCTGCGCGGCTTCGACGACGTCGACGTACTGACCGCCATCGCCGACCGGTGCGTTCAACGCGACTTCCGCACCGGCGAAACGCTGGTCGAGCGCGGGACGCCCGCGGACCAGCTCCACCTGATCGCCCACGGCCGCATCAGCCGGACCTCCGCCGGCAAGTACGGCGACGAGGCCGCTCTGGACGTACTCGCCGACGGCGACCGCTTCGGAGAGCACGCCCTGCTGGACGAGGACGCCCGGTGGGAGCAGACCGCCACCGCCGAGACCTCGGGCACGCTGCTCACCCTGTCACGCGCCGATCTCACCGCCGTGCTGTCCGCGGCGCCGAGCCTCCGAGCCCACCTCGAAGAGTTCTCATCGCTGTCCCGCCAACGGCAGAACCATCGCGGTGAGGCGGAGATCGCGATGTCGGCCGGCCACAGCGGCGAATCCGAACTGCCCGGCGCGTTCGTCGACTACGAACTGAAACCGCGCGAGTACGAACTCTCGGTCGCCCAGACCATCCTGCGGATCCACACGAGGGTCGCCGACCTCTACAACGGGCCGATGAACCAGACCAAGGAGCAACTCAGGCTCACTATCGAGGCGTTGCGCGAGCGCCAGGAGCACGAACTGATCAACAACAGGGAGTTCGGCCTGCTCCACAACGCCGACTTCAAGCAGCGCATCCAGACGCACTCCGGCCCCCCGACCCCGGACGACATGGACGAACTGCTGTGCCGGCGCCGAGGCACCAAGTTCTTCCTCGCGCACCCTCGGACGATCGCGGCGATCGGGCGCGGATTCAACGCGCGTGGGGTCTATCCGGACCATGTGGACCTCGGGGGCCAGCAGGTCCCTGCCTGGCGCGGGGTCCCGATCCTCCCCTGCAACAAGATCCCCGTCACCGAGGAGAAGACCAGCTCGATCCTCGCCATGCGTACCGGTGAGGAGAACCAGGGCGTCATCGGGCTGCACCAGACCGGGCTCCCGGACGAGTACGAACCGGGTCTGTCGGTCCGCTTCATGGGCCTCGACGAGAAGGCGATCACGTCCTACCTCGTCAGTACGTACTACTCCGCCGCCATCCTCGTGCCGGACGCGGTCGGCGTGCTGGAGAACGTGCAGATCGCCCACTGGCCCAGGTAGCAGGCCCCGCCCGAAGGCCTGGTGCGACACCCCCGACCGGTGCGACACCCCCAACCCCTCCCGGGGCGGTCGCGCATGCCCGGGAGGGCTTCGGGACAGCCGCCCACCCCCACCAAGGAGCCATGGATGTCCGAGCCTGAGCTGCCACCACCACAGTCCCCCCTGCAGGAGGCCGCCTCCCGTTTCGGGGCACACGTACTCGCCTCCGCCGCAGCACGTGCCTGCGATATCAACACCGCCACCGGCGGCCCGCCCCGCGGGCCTACCTCGCCCGCCCCGCCTGCGGTTCCCTCGCCCGCCCCGCCTCCCCTCGTCGCCCCGGCGGCCGAGGTGCCCGCACCGGGCGCCGACCTGGACCGGATTCTTCGCGGCCCCAGCGGTCTGGGGACTGCGGGCCTGCGCCTGATCCTGCGGGAGAGGCCGCCGACACCATCGGACCCTCCGGCGGACACGGCGGAGGGCACACCGGTCCCTGGCCTCTACTACCACCCGGTGCCCGAGCCCGACCCGGTGCGGGTCGAGGAAGTCGGCCGAAGGATCAAGTCCTGGGCGTTGGACGAGGTCAGCCTGTATCCCGAGGACTGGGAGGAGGAGTTCGACGGCTTCTCCGTCGGCCGCTACATGGTCGGCTGCCACCCGGACGCGCCCACCGTCGACCACCTGATGCTCGCCACACGCCTGATGGTGGCCGAGAACGCCGTGGACGACTGCTACTGCGAGGACCACGGGGGCTCGCCCCTCGGCCTGGGCGAACGTCTTCTGCTGGCGCACACCGCCCTCGACCCCCTGCACACGACGGAGGAGTACCAGCCGCAGTGGGCGAAATCCCTCCACGCGGACGCACCCCGGCGTGCCTACCGATCCGCCATGGAGTACTTCGTCCGAGCGGCCAGCCCCTCCCAGGCGGACCGGTTACGGCACGACATGGCCCGGCTGCACATGGGGTACCTGGCCGAAGCGGCCTGGGCACAGCTGGACCACGTACCGGAGGTGTGGGAGTACCTGGCGATGCGCCAGTTCAACAACTTCCGGCCCTGCCCGACCATCACCGACACCGTCGGCGGCTACGAACTGCCGGCGGACCTGCACGCCCAGGCCGCCATGCAGAAGGTCATCGCTCTCGCGGGGAACGCGACGACCATCGTGAACGACCTGTACTCGTACACCAAGGAACTCGACACTCCGGGCCGGCACCTGAACCTGCCCGTCGTGATCGCCGAACGTGAGGGCCTCTCCGAACGGGACGCCTATCTGAAGTCGGTCGAGGTCCACAACGACCTCATGCACGGCTTCGAACGAGAGGCCTCCGCACTGGCAGAAGCCTGCCCCGCCCCCGACGTGCAGCGCTTCCTCCGCGGCGTGGCCGCCTGGGTCGACGGCAACCACTACTGGCACCGGTCCAACACCTATCGCTACAGCCTGCCCGATTTCTGGTAAGAGAATGGACTCGTCTGTGACCCACACCGAACTCACCACCACCTCCCCCACTTCGCTCCACATCCCCCGCCCGTCGACGCCCTACCAGGGGGACATCGCCCGCTACTGGGACGGGGAGGCCAGGCCCGTCAACCTGCGCCTCGGCGATGTCGACGGCCTCTACCACCACCACTACGGCATCGGTGACGTGGACCGCGCCGCACTCGGTGACTCCGCGGACAGCGAGAGCGAGAAGAAGCTCATCGCCGAGCTCCACCGACTGGAGTCGGCCCAGGCGGAATTCCTTCTCGGGCATCTCGGTGACATCGGCGGTGACGACACCCTGGTGGACGCCGGCTGTGGCCGCGGCGGCTCGATGGTGATGGCGCACCAGCGCTTCGGATGCAAGGTCGAAGGTGTCACGCTGTCGACCAAACAGGCGGACTTCGCCAACCGCCGTGCCCGCGAACTCGGCGTCCAGGACCACGTCCGCGCCCGCGTCTGCAACATGCTCTCCACGCCGTTCGAGACCGGGTCGGCCGCGGCCTCGTGGAACAACGAGTCGAGCATGTACGTCGACCTGCACGACCTCTTCGCCGAACACTCCCGCATCCTCGAGGTCGGCGGTCGCTACGTGACCATCACCGGCTGCTGGAACCCGCGGTACGGGCAGCCATCGAAGTGGGTCTCGCAGATCAACGCGCACTTCGAGTGCAACATCCACTCGCGCCGTGAGTACCTGCGCGCCATGGCCGACAACCGCCTCGTGCCACAGACCGTCATCGACCTCACTCCCGACACCCTGCCCTACTGGGAGCTGCGGGCCACGTCTTCGCTGGTCACGGGAATCGAGGACGCGTTCATCAACTCCTACAGGGACGGATCCTTCCAGTACCTCCTCATCGCAGCCGACCGCATCTGACCGCCTGATGACCGGAAGGGCCCGCCCCGGTGGAGCGGGCCCTCTCCGTGCCCCATGCCCGATGCGGCTCGGCCTGCAGCTCGCGCTCCGGATGTGGGACAGGGGGCGGTCCGCACCGTCTCTGTCGTGGACGAGCAGACCTCGGTCGCCGATTCAGCCCACCAGATCCGGTGCGCGCAGCATCTCCGCAGGGATGCCCCAGGCATCGACGAAGTCGACCGCGAGGGGCCGGACCTTGCGGCAGAGGTCGTTCACCTCACGGCTGATCGCCTTGGAACGCTGGACGGTCAGGCGGCCGTGCTCCATGAACCAGGCCCGGTCCGCCTCGATCGTCGACAGGGCGAACAGATCGCACAGCAGGCCCAGCGCGACCTTGTTGCCGCCCTTCGGCAGCGCACGCACCTTGTCGACGAACGCCTCCAGCACCAGCCGCTCGACATGTGCGTGGGCGACCGCGATGACGTGGTCCTGGACCTGCGAGAAGACGGCCCCGGGGTTGCGCTTCTGATCGATCCCGCGCTTGAGCCGGCGGGCGACGCCGGCGAGCATGTGCTCCTCGCGGTAGCGGAGCATGGCGAGCTGGTATTCCGAGTCGAGCAGTCCGGCTTCCTGGTCCCACTCGTCGCCGCCGGGCAGCAGATCGCGTACCCGCTCGAGCAGTTTGTGTGCCGAAGTCTTCTCGATGACCGTCTCGACGGCGAGGCTGGTGACGTAGCGGACCATGCCGAGCTGGTCGAGGTCCTCGAACTCGCTCGCGTAATGGGTGAGCAGACCCTTGGCCACGAGCTGCAGCAGGACGTGGTTGTCGCCCTCGAAGGTGGTGAAGATGTCGCTGTCGCCCTTGAGGGCGGCGAACCGGTTCACGGTGAGGTAGCCGGCGCCGCCGCACGCCTCGCGGCACTCCTGGATGACCCGGGTGGCGTGCCAGGTACCGAGTGCCTTGGTGCCTGCCGCCCGTGCCTCCAGCCGGCGCCGCGCGTGCGCGTCGTCCTTGATGCCGGAGAAGACGTCGTGCAGTTGTGTGCGCACGACGTCCTGCGCGAAGTGCAACGCGTACGTGCGCGCGATGAGTGGCAGCAGACGACGCTGGTGCAGACCGTAGTCGAGGAGCAGTTGCTCCTCCGCGTCCGGGGACGCTTCGAACTGCCGACGCCGCACGGCGTACTTCGTGGCGATCGCGAGGGCGACCTTGGCCGCGTTGACCCCGGCGCCACCGACGCTGACCCGGCCGTGCACCAGTGTGCCGAGCATGGTGAAGAAGCGCCGGTCGGGGTTCTCGATCGAGCTCTCGTAGACGCCCTCGGCGGTGACGTCGGCGAACCGGTTGAGCAGTGCCTCGCGCGGCACCCGCACGCCGTCGAACCAGATGCGGCCGTTGTCGACGCCATTGAGGCCCATCTTCCGGCCGTCGTCCTCGATCCGGACACCGGGCGCCACCTCGCCGCCCACCCGGACCGGCACGACGAACGCGTGCACACCCTCGGACTTTCCGCCCACCTCCAGCTGGGCGAAGACGACCGCCAGCTCCGCGTGGCGGGCCGCGTTGCCGATGTAGTCCTTGCGCGCCTGGTCGCCGTCCGTGGTGATGACGAACTCCTGGCGGGCGGCGTCGTACCTCGCGCGGGTCCCGAGCGCCTGGACATTGGAGCCGTGCCCGGTCTCGGTCATCGCGAAGCAGCCCATCAGCCGCCCGGTGATCAGGTCCGGCAGGTGGGCTTCGTGGTGGCGTTCGGTGCCCAGGTGCAGGATCGCCCCGCCGAACAGCCCGAACTGCACGCCGACCTTCACCAGCACCGACAGGTCGCCGAAGGCAAGGGTCTCGAAAGCGGCGATCGAGGCTCCGATGTCGCCACCCCCGCCGTACGTGCCCGGGAAACCCATACCGGTCTGGCCCGTCGCTGCCATGTCGACCACGAGCTCACGCACCCGCTCACGGAACGCGTCGACGCCGAGCTCGTCGGCCTCCTCGAGAATGGAGGCATGCGTCACCAGGTTCGTTCGGACCAGGTCGCGGATCTCGGCGTACTCGCCGTCGAGCACGTCGGTCAGGGCCCGGACGTCGACCTCGGGCTGCACGTATCCGCTCGCAGCAGTGGATGTGTTGTCAGTGGCCATGCCATCTCGCTACCCCGCCCAGGGACGATCAAGCAGTTGACCGGTGCTCTCAGGGCCATACGAGGGAGGCGTGGCGAGGTCGCCGAGCGCTCGCGTTGCCTACCCCGTGCGGGGTCATCGGGATCGAGGGCGCCCGCGGAGCGGGCATCCTCTGCGCCCAGGGTGAATGAACGACGGGCTCAGTGGCCGGAGGGCGAACGGGCTGCCGCCCCTTCTTCCGTGGGCCGCTACGCGGGCTCGACGCGCTGGGGCTCACGCGTGCGGCTGACTGCGGTGCGAGGCACAGTGGAGGCATGACCGCGGACCACAGGAACATTCTGGCCCGGGGGCGCGTGGCGACCCGGCTGCCGGCCCAGGACCTGGACCGGGCCCGGCGTTTCTACGCCGAGCAGCTCGGTCTGGAGCCCGTGGACGAACGGCCCGGTGGGCTGTTGTACCGGTGCGGAGACACGGAGTTCGCGCTGTTCGAGTCGACGGGATCCGCACCGGGCACGTTCACCCAGATGGGGTGGCAGGTCGACGACGTGGAGACGATCGTGGCGGAACTCAAGCAACGCGGTGTGAGGTTCGAAGACGTCGACGTGCCCGGTCTCCGGACCAAGGAGGGGATCGCCGATATCGACGGGAACTACCCGAGCAAGGGCGCACGGGGAGAACGCGCCGCCTGGTTCCGCGACAGCGAGGGAAACCTGCTGGGCATCGGCGAGCCGGTCGCCTGAACGGCGCCCATCGTGGTCCGGCCGACGCACCTGCGGCCGGTGGCCGCGGGTGCGCAACTTCCACATGGCGCAGCGGACCGACCGGGTGGGCCTCAGAGGCCTGGGCCCGGCAAGCGAACTGGCCGACGTCCGGTGCCGCCCGGGTCAGCTGGGCTTCGGCGGCTTCTGCGCGTCGAAGACGAAGAGAGTGTTCTTGGCCGCGGCCACGATCACCACACGTCCCGCAACGGTCACGCGTGGGCTCGCGCCCTGCTCGCCCGTCAGGCCATCGGCCTGCGGATCTGTCGTCCACAGGGCTCTGCCGTCGTGCGGGGACAGCGCGACCACCCGGCCGGTGGCCGAGCTGAAATACAGCGCGCCGGCTCCCGCCACGGGACCCGACGCGCCCTCCACGCCCGTCTGCCGCGACCACTTCGTCCGGCCGGTCGCGGGGTCGAGCGCCGTGAAGAGACCGGTCTGCCCGCTCACGTACACGGTGCCGTCCGCCATGCCGGGCGTCCCCGCGTACGTCTCGGCCAGTCGGGAATAGGTGACCTTCCGGGAGGCCGGGTCGACCTGCGCCACCCCGTCGTAGCCGGTCAGGGCCGTTCCCTCCAGGTGCTCCTGAAGGAGTACGAGCCTGCCGTCGGCGGCGCCCACCGGCACGGCGGGGCCGTCGATCGCGATGGGCCTGCCCAGGGTCCCCGACGCGCGGTCGACCGTGGACAGGGTCGGGTGACGCACCTCTGAGGCATCCACCTCCGCGTCCGTGGCGCACATCGCGAGGAGCTGTGGGCCCACCGGGACGGGAGAACACTGCGTACCCGCGGGGAACGACGTCGTCCAGGTGACCTCACCGCTGTGCGCGTCCCGCGCCTCGAATCGGGAGTTGGAAGCATCGACCGTCACGACGGCCGAGCCGATCACCACGGCGTCCTGAGTCCGACCCGTGACGGCCGTCGACTGGGCGCCGGACGGTACCACAGTTCCCGGCCGTTGTCGGCGTCGATGGCAACCACCTCGCTGGGAGGGTCCTGCGGGGCGTCCTGGGCGGCAAAGCGGTAACCGAGCACCGCGTCGTCGGTGGCGCCCACCAGGTGCAGGCCCTGGACGGGGACGCCGGGGCTCTTCGCCGTCCACACCCGCGAACCGTCCAGGGCCCTGATACGGGTGGCGACGACACCGCCGCCCCCGCAGAACAGTGCGTCGCCGCGCGCGACGCAACGCAGCTCGTCGGGGATGTCTTCGCTGCCACCTTGCACGGTCCGGCGCCACGGTTCGAAGCCGTCCGGAAGTGCGGCACCCGGCACCGCGACGCTGTTGTCCTTGTCGCCACCGTTGTTCCCCCCGGAGCCGCCCGCCTTCAGCACGGCGACTCCCCCGCCGATCGCTGCCACGGCAACGGCGGCCGCCAGCACAGGACGCCACCGGCGACGCAGACGGCGGCCGATGGGGGTGCCGTTGCTCCCGGGACCGGGACCGGGACCGGGACCGGCCTCGGCGGTGATCGGGGCATGCGGCACCGGCGTGGCCCGCGTCGCGTGATGCTGGGTGACCATGTCGCGGGTGCGGGCCACGCCGACCCCGTTCGCCCCGGTCCCGCCGAGGTCGGTCGGCAGATCCCGCAACAGCACGAGGAGTTCGTCCGCCGAGGGGCGCCCGTCGGGCTCCTTGTCCAGGCACGGCTCGATGACCGCACGCAGGGCCGCCGGTACGGCACCCAGCGACGGCTCCTCGTGTACCACCTGATAGGCCGTCAAATACGGACTGTCCGCGTCGAAGGGCCCGTGTCCCGTCGCCGCGTACACCAGCAGCGTCCCCAGCGAGAAGACGTCGGACCGCGGCCCCACCCCCCGCGGCGCCTGCAGCTGCTCCGGCGACATGAAGGGCGGCGTACCGATGACCCGCCCGGTCATCGTCAGTGTCTGCTGGTCGACGGCGCGGGAAATGCCGAAGTCGATGACGCGCGGGCCCTCGGGCGAGAGCACGACGTTCGAGGGCTTCAGGTCACGGTGGACGACACCCACCCGGTGGATGTCGCGCAGTGCCTCCGCCAGCCCGATGGCAAGCCTCCTCAGCTCCGCTCCGTCCAGCGGACCCTCCGCGGCGATGCGCTGGGCGAGCGTGTGCCCCTCGATGTAGGTCGTCGCCATCCACGGCTGCTCGGCCTCGGGCGCGGCGTCGACCACGGCGGCGGTGAACGCTCCACTCACCCGCCTCGCGGCCGCCACCTCCTGCCGGAAGCGGATGCGGAACTCGTCGTCCCCCGCGTACTGCTGGTGGATGAGCTTGATCGCGACGGGTCGCCCCGAACTCGTACGGGCCAGAAAGACCGTTCCCATGCCACCCGAGCCGAGCCGCGCCTCAAGTGGATAACCGCCGATCTCGGCTGGATCTCCTCCGCGCAGCGACACCCTTCCCGACCTCCCGTCCCCCGTGCACCTCTGCCACCACGGGCCCGCGTACCTGTCCTGCACCCAAACTAGCCGCAGGACAGTGCGGCAGAGTAAAGCGGGTGACGAACAGGTCGCGCAGGGCTGTCCCCGTGGCGCTCACGACGAGCCCTGCCGGGCAGCTCTGATTTCGGCGTTCGTCGCAACACCCCTGCGCAGGGGGCGCGATGGGCTTGGAGATCCGGAAGCCCGGTCGGGCTCACGGGCCGATGGAGCCGCGGCAGGAGCGGCAGGAGCGGCAGGAGCGGCAGGGTGCGGATACGGCCGCCGGGTCCCGCGTACCTGACCGGGCCCCTTCGAACGTGACGGCTACAGGTCTGTGCCCAACGGTATGCACAGGCCCCCTCTTCTCACCTCCCTCTCGTTCCCTGACAGCCCAAACCCTTCAGCCGAATGCCGCCGCGGACTGGCGTTCACAGTCGTCGGCGCATTGGGTTGTCCCACGACGGGACGCAAGACGAGGGCCGGCCGGAGAGGTGATCTCCCTTGAACAGTGCCGCCGCCGGAGACGGTGAACACCTCTTCCACGAGTTCCTGGCAGAAGTGCACTCGACAGCCCCGACAGATCTACCGCTACTCGTCAATCGGTACGCCGTCCTCCTGGGCCTGCGCCAGGTCGATGTCTACCTCGTCGACCTGCAGCAACAGCGACTGACGACGCTCTCCGGCGAGGAGCGGCTGGTGGTGGACGCGTCATTGGCCGGCTGGGCGTTCCGCACCCTGTCCCTGCGTGTGGAAAGTACTGACACCGGCACTCTGATCGTCTGGATCCCTCTCGTGGATGGGGTGGAGCGCCTGGGAGTCGTCGGCGTGCAGGTGGATTCGCTGGACAGCACACGGCTGGAGCGTTGCAGAACGCTCGCTTCCATCCTTGCGATGGCCATCACCTCCAAGCGTGCGATCAGCGACCGATTCGTGCAGCAGGCCCGCACCGAAGCGATGACGCTGCCGGCGGAGATGGTACGGGCCCTGCTGCCGCCCCGGACGGTGGGCGAGGCCCGAGCCCTTTCCACCGCAGTCCTTGAACCGGCCTACGAGCTCGGCGGAGATGCGTTCGACCACTCCCTGACGGAGTCGACCCTGCACGCCGTGATCCTCGACGCGATGGGCCACAATCTTGCGTCGGGAATGACTACCGCGATCGCGATGGCCGGCTGCAGAAGTGCCCGCCGTAGGGGAGCTGGGCTGCGCGAACTCGTCAAAACCGTCGATGACGCCCTTTCCGAGTGGCTTCCGGAGCAGTTCTGCACCGGAATCGCCCTGCAACTGGACATGTCCAGCGGGATCATGACCTGGATCAACTGTGGCCACCCGCCTCCCCTGCTCATCCGTGATCACCAGGTACTGGAAAATGCCCTGGACCGAACCGGTGAACCTCCCATGGGCACACCCGGAAGCCTGGTGCCCTCCTCGCGCGTGGTGCACGAGGTTCCTTTGGAGCCCGGGGACCGAGTTCTCCTCTACACGGACGGTGTGACCGAAGCCCGCTTGGCAGGCGGCTCGCAATTCGGCCTGGAAGGATTCACGGCTTCCATCATCCGCGCCACTGCCGCGGGAGAAACTGCCTCGGAAGCCCTCCGGCAGTTGATCCACTCCATTCGGGAGCACCAGGACGACAAGCTCAATGACGATGCGACCATCCTCATGATCGAGTGGCGGTGAAGCCCCATCGAGGACGGCCACGCCGCCGGAGTTGCCACGCGCACAGACGGCGAGCCCCCGTGCGCGACCTCCGCGTCGACGGCGTCCATGCCCGTGCCCCGGCAGTCGGGCATGGTCCGCACGCCCGGGGTCAGAGCTGGTTGATGGGGCGCATCGCCAGGCCCTCGGTACCGGCCCAGCCGTTCACCCGCGCCGCGTCGTCGTAGGAGACGGAGGAGAGGCCGTCGGGCAGGTCGAAGACGAGGGTGCCGTTGAGTTCGGTGCCCTCACCGGCGACCAGGGTCGCGGTGAACCGGTCGGCCTGGTCGTACTCCGCCTCGCCGCCCTCGTCGTTGCCGAAGACGTACAGGCCTGCGTATGCCGTGCCGTCTCCTTCGACGACGACGGGCTCGGTGTCCGGCTCTCCGAGCGACTCGACGATGGAGGCGGCGTTACCGGCCCCGAGCCGCACCATCGGTGCCGCGTTGAGGACGCAGGGCTTCTTGTTGCCGTTGGTGACGGTGAGCAGGAAGTGACGGGGAGTCTCCCCGGACGGGTCCTGCAGCTCGACCGCGGTGTTGAGATCGGTCACCTTGCAGTCCTGGTGGTCGGTGCCGTTGCCTCCGCCGGTTTCGCCGCTGTCCCCGGTCGTGTTGCCGGCCGAACCGCCACTGCCGGTTTCGGTACCGGTGCCGGAGTCGCCCGACGGCTCGGGACTCCCGGACTTGGTCTTCCCGGCCGACGTGGAAGCCGACGGGGCGGCGTTGTCCTCGCCCCCGGAGGGCTCGCAGGCGGTCACCCCCACCAGCGCCGCGACCGCGACCACCCCCAAGAGGGCGCCACGCAGGCCCTGACGTATCGATCGGACTCTCGCTGTCTTCGCGTGCATGATGTGTCCACTCCCCCGAGACCAGCCCTCAGGACCGGTCGATGCCTCAAGCTCTCCACAGCCATTCTGGTTGCTGCCCATCGGTCGGCCACCCCGGATCCGGGTCTGTTACAGCTCTCGCACGAACTGATGCCTCGGCGTGACGATGACGCCCGCGGCACGACCGCCACGGTCCGATGGGGGTGGGACGCGGTGCTCCGGGTCATCCCCTGGCTCCCGGACCGGCGAGGACGGGGACCAGAGCTGCGGTGTCAGTCTGCTGACGTATCCTTCCCGCCACCACACACCGACGCGGAGGACCAAGAGAATTGACCGGCCTGCCCGCTTTCCCGCTTCCCTTTCATGCTTCCCGTTCCATATCGTTCGCGACACCCCGAACGCTGCGGGAACTTCAGATGATGCAGTGCAGCTCACACATTCGGGAGAAGCCCGGGTGGTTCGACAAGATGAACGATGCCGACATCGTCGCCAGATGGACTCAAGAAGCGCTCGCCCAAGGGCTCACCGAGGCGCAGGTCGGCTACGTGCTCGCCGAACTCGTGCATTACGCCGCGCTGCGGGACGGACGAACCGGCATCGAGGTGTCCGCCGTCGACGGGGTGTGGCAGTCGGACACACTCATCGACGACAAGCTCAGATCCCGACTGCGCGAAGCGGTTCGGGTTCTGGAAGAGGTCCCCGAAGCGGAACAGGACTGGCATCCTGGATCCGACGGCCAGGTACTGGATCTGGTTCACCCCTCACTGTTCTGTCTGGTGAGAGAGGTGAGCGGTGCGCCCGAGCGGGCTTGGCAGAACCCGACGGACCGCTACTCGACTCACGAATTCTCGGAGAAATTCCAGTGGCTGCCCACGGACGTCGATGTCAGTTCCGACGGCGATGCCACCTTCTGCTCGTACGTCAACAACGTCCACCCCGAAGCTCATCACGAACTGGCCTCCGTCCTGCCGGACTTGTTCGCGCATGTGCGGCCTCTTTTCGAGAACGTGCTCACCGATCTGCGTCATCCACGGCCCCTGCGGATCGAAGCCGATCCCTACGGGTGGTACGACTCGGAGCCGGAACATCCGGACAAAACATCGTACGGTGATGACGGGGCCTACGCCGAAGCCCTCCGCGCATACGAGGAGGCCCAGGACGACTGGTGGGAGAACCGCAGCCCGGTCATCCCGGACGCCCCCGACTTCACCCCACCCGAGTTGCCCGGTGAAGACGCCCGAGTCGACCTGCGCGGCCGTCGTCTCCAGGTCATCGTCAAACTCGCCACCATTCACCTCACCCCGGACAAGCCTGAGTACTCCGGCGGTTCGTGGCATGTCGAGGGGATGTTGAACGAGCGGATCGTATCGACCGGCATCTACTACTGGGACAGCGAGAACATCACCGATAGCCGGCTGAGTTTCCGGGCAGCACTCGATGACCCGAACTACGAACAGAACGACGACAACGGCCTGCGTGAGGTCTACGGCCTGGAGGACGAAGACGCTCTGAACCAGGCGCTGGGATCGGCATCGACGCCGGCGGGCCGCTGTCTGGCGTTCCCGAACATCCTGCAACACCGCGTCGGCTCATTCGGCCTCACGGACCCCACCCGCTCGGGGTATCGCAAGATTCTCGCGTTCTTCCTGGTCGACCCGTCGGGAGAGATTGTCTCGACATCCGATGTGCCACCGCAGCAACCATGGTCCGACACCTCGACCATGACGCTTGAGGAGGCCAACAGTTATCGCGAACAACTCATGCAGGAACGTAAGTTCTTCGTCGACGAGCACAACGAGCAGCTCTACGAACGAGAATTCTCCCTCTGCGAGCACTGAACCAGAACCTTCCCAAAGGCCTACGCCAGCCGACAACTGAGGGCGTATCACGTGCCCGGCCGTGTGGCATGAGTGGAATGGGTTCACGGCTGCAGTGACCGCAATGCAGGAAGAGCTCAGGGGCATCGCGTCGTCGACCGCTGAAGCGCGGCGGCGCGGTTCCCGAATCAGAGGTGGACGCCCGGGGCAAACCCCCTGACAGCGTGGAGTGGAGACGTCGTGGGACGCGGACGGCGCGGGGGCTTCCGCCGTCAACGCGTCCCGGCACTCGGCGTGTCACTCGGAGGCAGTAGCTGGTGCGCGATATCTCGGGCCACCGCGGCGATCTGTGCGTCCGACGTCTTCAGCCCCTGCGCTGCCAGCAGCACGATATTGACGCTGAGCAATGCGGAACGCAAGCGAAGTTCCTCCTCCACGGAGGCGTCGGGGCCGACGAGGATCTCGAAGAGTTCGGCGAGTTTCGCGAAGGCGTTCTCCCTGCCGGGGTGAGTCGGAGTCCGAGATCGCATTGCCACGTGTGGCCTCGGCAGGAGGATGGTCCTCAGGGACTGCGGGGACAACGCCGGCGTGACCGTCTGCCGTTTGCAATGTCCGTGCGTCCGGCCGGCCCGTGCAAGGATGCCGGTGGCGAGTGAAGGGACCGTGATGAGCGAACTGACGAAGCCCAGAATTGAGATTCCGGAGGGTGACGCGCCCACCGAGCTGACGGTCCGGGACCTCGTGGTGGGGGACGGACCCGAGGCGCAGCCGGGCAGGGTCGTCCGGGTTCACTACGTGGGGGTCACGTTCGCGTCCGGAAGGGAGTTCGACTCCTCCTGGGAGCGGGACCAGCCGTTCAAGTTCGCCGTGGGCGGTGGCAAGGCCATCAAGGGCTGGGACCGGGGTGTGAGGGGAATGAAGGTCGGCGGCCGACGCGAGATCATCGTTCCCCCGCGTCTCGGTTACGGCAAGCAGTCACCCTCTCCGTTGATCCCGGCGGGCTCGACGCTGATCTTCGTCGTGGACCTGCTCACGGTCGTGGGCGGGCCGCCGGAGCGAGGCCCGGCTTGACCGGCTCGGCCTGAACCTGACGCTCCTGAGGGGCCGGGGGCACCCCCGTGCCGCCACGTAAGGACAGCTGCGCTCAGCGGCAGACACCTCGCCAACCGGTGGCGCGCGAGGTGACGGCCGTCAGGAATGCGCCCGATCCTGGGTTCCGGCACATGGAGCCGCGGATTCGGACTGACGTTGGCCTGGTCGAGACGCCGGCGCCCACACACTCGGCCCGGGTGGCGGGATTCCGGGACAACACTGTCAGCAGACGCGTCCGCTCCCGGCGACCACCCGGCCGACAGCGGCACATGGGAGCACCACCTCCGGGCCCGGCCGTGCACTACAGCCGGGCCCGGAGGCGGTTGGCGCGACGCCGGCTCAGCGGCTTTCCGTCACCGCGACACGTAGTCCTGCCGCAGCGCGTCGAGGATCTGCGCCGCCTCCGGGAGGCCGGCCTTGCGGCAGCGCTCCGCCGCCGCCGTCAGCCGGGCGATGGCCTCCTCGAACCGGCGCAGCGCGTTGCCCTCGATCAGGGCGGCTATCCGCACCGCCTCGGCACGTGCCGACTCACCCTCCTCGCCGCCCTGTTCGTGGGCGGCGACGGCGGCCTCCATCTCGGCCAGGGCCTCCTCGAACCGCTCCGCCTCCGCCAGGACTCGGCCCCGGCGGTAGTGCACGGTGCCCCGCTCGAACCAGGGCACGAAGTCCTCCGTACCCTCCGGCACGGATGCCGCCAGCGCGTCCGCCTCGGCGAGATGCTTCAGCGCCGTCTCCAGACCCTCCAAGCCCCGCGTGGTCATGACCAGACGCGCGAATTCGCACATCATGTGCATGAGCAAGGACGGGTTCGGCGCCTGCGCGTGCGCCGCCAAGGCCCGCTCGTACGCCGTGCCCGCCACATCCCAGCGGTCCGCCAGAGCCAGCGCGATGGCCGTGTCAGCGGTCACCATCGTCTGGATGGGGGCGTCTTCATCCCAGCCGGAGACGGCGTCCGCCAGCCGCAGGAACTCCTCGGCCGACGGCAGGAACTCCTCCAGTTCCCGCAACCCGCGCGCCAGCATCAGCCGAGCCTGGGCGACCCTCCGCTCGTCGAGCGCGGCCGCCGCGTCCCCGGCGACCAGGGACTCCAGGACCGCGACCGCGTCGGCCTGCCGGCCCGTCCGCATCAGGACGTCGACCAGCTGCAGTCGCACGTCCGCCGCTTCCTGGGGCTCTCCCGACTGATCGAACCGTGCGGCCGCCTCCGACAAGTGGCGCACCGCGCTCGCGTGGTCGCCCGCGTGCGAGACCGCGTGGCCGAGCAACGCGTACGTCGGCGCCATCGGGAAGTCCGCGTCGTCGTACCGCACCGCGTCCGCGATCGCCTGGTGCAGCAGCTCCACCGCCTCCTCCGGCCGCTCCTGTGCCATCAGGATCTGGGCGAGCAGGGCGCGCGGGCGCGTACCGCGCCACGGCCGGTCGGCGGCCTCCAGGTCCTTCAGCGCAGCGCGCAGATCCTCCTCGGCGCGCACGAAGTCGCCGTTGCGGCCGGCCATGTCCGCGGCGAACTGCCGTGCGCTGGCGATCTGGTGCGGGATGGACAGCCGCTCCGCCTCGGTGTGCAGAGCCTGGACGCACGCCTCGAAACGCTCGACGGCGCCTGGGGGGGCCTCCGGACCGCCGCGGGCCAGCTCTTGGTAGGCCGCGTACGTGCGCGCGTAGTACACCGTGAGGTATGCCAGTTTGCGCTCCTGCTCCAGGTCGTCGCAGGCCGCCGCCTCCGCCGCCCCGAGAGCCTCGCCCGTGAACGGGGCCTCGGTGGACAGTCGTTCGGCCTCGCGGAGGAGTTCGTCGAGGGCGTCCTGGATCCCGTCGGAATCCAGCCGCTCGGCTCCCCCGGCCGGCTCGGCGTCCCCGTCGGGCGACGTGTTCGTCCAAGCAAGGACGCGGGCCCGCGCGGACAGCGCCTGCCACGGCATGCCGAGCCGCTCGTACAGCTCCCCGGCCTGGCGCATCTCCACGGTGGCCTCGTCGTCGCGGTCCGCCGTCGCCAGTTCGCCCGCCCGCTGCTCGGCGAGTTCCGCCCGCAGCAGCTCCTGCGGGCCGAGGACGTCGTCGTGCGCCGCGCTGCCGTCGGCCAGACGCTCCGCGATCCGGGTCCACAGCCGGGCGTCCCCGGGGTGACTCGTGCTTGCCATCCGCCGCGCCTCGCGCACCAGGGTCACGAAGTCCTCGGGGATCGCGACGGCGGCGTGAGCCGTCACCGGCGCGGCCGCGGCCGTCGCCGGGCGGGCGACGGACGTCCTCAGGCCCAGTGGCAGCGGCGCGTCGAGCAGCGGACGCTGCGACAGACGCTCCCGGCGGCGGTCCCCGACCGCAGTCGTACCGTTGCGGGCGTCGAACGCCTCTGTCAGCCGGTCCGCCTGGGCTCGGACGTCCGCGAGCAGTTCGTCCGCCGTCCAGCTCCGTCCCGGCGGGCCCGCGACGACCGTGTCGGCATGGCCGTCCTCGACGATCCGGGCGAGCAGCAGCTCGACGCCGGTCAGGAAGTCCAGATGGGCCAGCGGAGCGCCGGTCGCCTCGAACAGCGGCCGGTTCTCGGCGAGGATCTCCAGGCCGCGGCCCTCGTTGCGGGACAGCACGCAGAACTCCAGGTGCCGGCCGACCCAGGCCTGCATGCCGGTGTTGCCGCGGACCCGGCGGTAGCCGGTCAGGTGGTGCGAGCGGGCCTCGTCGAGCCGGCCGGAGCGCAGGAGCGCCCCGAGCGCCAGCGCCTGGCTCATCTGCGGTTCTTCGGTGCAGCCGATCCCCTCGTCGAGGACCGGCCGCAGCGTGTCGAGCGCCCCGGGGTCGTCGCCCCCGTTCATCTGGTGCGCGGCAAGGTGCCGGGTCTCGCACGCCTCGCAGTCGCTCAGCTCGGTGCGCGGCCGCGTGACCCACAGGTCGTACGCGTCGGCGACCCCCGCGCCCGTGTGGGCCGCGACGTGGTAGCGCATCGCCGCCACGGGCTGCATGCCGTGCCCGGCCTTCTCGTACCGGCGCCGTGTCTCGTCGGTCCAGCCGCGGATCGAGGCCAGCGGTACCTCGGGCACGTCGAGCAGCGAGTTCGCCACCCACTTGAACCGCCAGTAGACCTGGTGGGCCTCCCATTCGCTGAATTCCTCGGGAGACTCGTCCCACAGCGTCAGCAGCCGGCCGAAGACGACCGGCGACTTGCGGTTCTCGCCTGTGAACTCGTACGCCGACATGAGCTCCAGCAGAGCGGTGACCAGGACGTCCGGCTTCTCGAACTGACCGGCTGCTTCGACGAGTTCTTCGGCTGTGACGGTGCGCTGCGGACCGTGCGGGCGGTCGTGGTTCTCACGCAGTGCCTCGATCACGGCCTCGGGGGTGTCCAGCATCAGATGTCCTTCCGGGGCACGGCGCCGTCCGCGTCCGTGCCGGAGTTGTGCATGGCGTGGGTGAGCAGGCCGATGAAGGCCCGGTTCAGCAGGGCGCTCTCGCTCGCCTTCAGCGGGCGGCGGCTGAGCAGCAGAGCCTGCCCGTACAGCGCCTCTGCGGTCGTGACGGCCAGACCGCGCTCGGAGATCGTGATCGCCTGGCGCACCAGCGGGTTGAGGTGGTTCAGGACCAGCTGGGCGCGCGGCGTCCCGTGCCGCAGGGAGCCCAGGATGTCGGCCCACAGACCGTCGCTCTCGGCGGCAAGGCTCGACCGGGTCCGCTCGTGGCGCGCCTCCCGGTTGTCGAGCAGCAGTGCCGGCGCGGTCACCGGCTGGAAGTCGCGCAGCACGACGTCGCAGTCGTGCACGCCGATCGTCTCCCGGGCGACGAGCAGGAATGCCGCCGCTCGCAGTTCGGCCGTCGGGTCCACCGCGTCCAGATGGGCGGTGACCGTGGCCGGGTCGAGGTCGCTGACGGAGGTGCCGGGACGGATCTCCGGCAGCCGGTGCACGAGATCGCGGTCGTAGGTGTAGCCGCCGTTGACCACGCCCAGGCCGGCCGCCGAGGCGATCGGGGCGACCTGTCGGAACTCCTCCACACTGCGGGTGACCAGCAGCGTCGGGTGCGTGCGTGCGAACTCCTCCAGGGTGACGTTGCCGTCGGTGGTCTCGAACGGCAGCCAAGGCAGCACCACCCGCAGCAGCTCGTCGTCGTAGCGCGCCAGCGCCTTCACCGCGAGGTGGTGGGTGTCGATGAACCGGTGCAGCAGCGCCGGGTCGCTGGCCGCGAGCCCGGTGAGCCAGTCCCGGATCCGGTCGCCCAGGGCGTCCCGTACGGCAGACAGCGTGCCGTCCTCGTACAGCGACTCGCGCGAGGCCGTCGGTCGCAGGCTCGTGGTGTCGACCACGCAGCGCACGAAGAACGCCCAGTCCGGCAGCAGCTCGGGCGCCTGGTCGGTGAGCAGCATGCCCTTCAGGTGCACCCGGTGACCGGCGCGCTGCGCCGGGCTCACGGCTGTCGGCAGGACGTACGCGACACCGCGCAGCCCGGCCGCCGGAAGGTCCAGCTCGATGGTGTCGAGCGGGGTGAAGTCGAACCGGTCGCGGCAGTACGCGGTCAGCGCCTCGCGGTGGGCGAGCGGGGAGCGGTGGGTCTGCTCCCAGGGCGGCGTGTCGTTGATCCGCTCCTTCTCGCCGTGCGGGTCCACGACAGTGACCTCGTGCCGCAGCAGGCTGCCGTAGTGCCGGGCCAGGCCGACGACCTGCCGCGGGCTCGTCCACTCGGCGCTGTCGGCCCGGGGGACGAGTCGCACGGTGGTGCCCGGCTCCGGCACGGCCGAGGACGGCAGCGTGCGGATCGTGTACCGGCCGTCGGAGTGGCCGCGCCATTCGACCGCGGGCGCCGAGGGGTCGGCGGCGGACCGGCTGAGCACGGTGATCTCATCGGCTACGACGAAGCACGCCAGCAGACCGATGCCGAACTGGCCGATGAACTCGCCGCGGGCGGAATCGAGTCCGGCGCCGTCCAGGGCGCCTTCGGCGGTCCGCTTGGAGCTGCGCCCGATGGTGGCGAGGAAGCGGTGGACGTCGGCCTCGGTCAGTCCGATGCCGGTGTCCGTGACGGTGAGCGTGTCACCGGTGCGCACGGTGATCATGCCGGGTGCGTCCGGGGCGGCGGCCTGACGGGCGGTGATGGCGTCCGCGGCGTTCTGCAGCAGCTCGCGCAGGTAGACGCGGGGACTCGAGTAGAGGTGGTGGGAGAGCAGGTCGACCAGGCCGCGCAGGTCGACCTGGAAGGTGTGGGCGGTCTCGGAAGGGGACACCGGACGGAATCCTTCACTGGCGCGCCCGCGCCGGCGATCGGCACGGACGGGAAGACGGGCGAAAGGGGGCAGGGGCGGGCGCGGCGCTCAAGTCGGCGTACACGCCCTGCGGGTCAGCGCTTGGCGGCCGAGCAGTGCTTGCGGTAAGCCGCGACGGGGTCGGAGCCGTTCAGGTAGTCCCACGGGGACTCCGTGACCCGCCCCTGCGTGGCCTGGAAGCACTCCCGCGCGGAGGCCCGGTCCCCGGCGAGCGAGAACGCCATCGCGAAGCTGTTCAGCAGCCCCAGCCCGGAACCCTCCGGCACGAAGTCCGGATGCCTGTACGAGTGGTCCGCCGCCTGCCTCAGCGACTCCGCCACCTCGGGCCGGCGCATGTACGCGGCGTCAGGGCCCGAGTCGAGCGACAGCCACTCCTCGATGTGCGCGTCCGGCACCAGCCGGCCCAGCGGCGTACCGCCGGGAGCCTTGACAACGGACTCGCGGGCGAACGCGTGCATCTCCTCGTGCGACCCGCCCCACTTCTTGCAGATCTGCTGCAACAGCTGCGTGTGCGCCCCCAGGTGGTACGGGTCACGGCGCACGGTCGCCTCGAATCGGCGGCGCGCCGTGACCTGCCCGACCTCCAGACCGCGGCCGGTGACCTGGAGTACGTACCAGGGGGAGGTCCAGCCCGGCTCGAGCTCCGCAGCCTTGTACAGCCACTCCTCGGCCTGGCGCAGGCGGGAGTGGAAGACCTCGAACTGCTCGCGCGAGACGTCCTTCGCGCGCGCCGCGGTCCGGGCCTCCCAGGCCCAACTGACGTAGCGGATGCCGGCCACGGTCAGCGCCGGCGCCGACTCCGGCTCCTTCTTCAGCACGTCGCCGATCCACCGCTCGACGCCGGCCGTGTCGCCGACGGCCCACAGGAGACCTGTACGGTCCTGGCTCTCCGGTCGCGCCTCCAACAGGCCCCGGACGGAAGCCCAGTCCGCTGCGGCGGCCGCCTCGCGCACCCGCGCCACGTCCGGATCGCTGGAGTCCTTCTCCAGCCGCGCCCCGGGCCGGCCGGTCCATCGGCCCAGCGTGAGCCCCCAATCACGGAGCAATGCCATAGTCCCCACCCCTTGGTGTCTCTCACAGGGAGGCAAGTGATCACCCCCTGGTGGAGGTAGTGACTATCACGCGCGACTGACATTCGCACATCCGTTTAGTGACGGGTGGCCACGCGTCCGATCCAGAAGGGGTGGCCGGCGCCGAGGAAACCCAGCGGGACGCTTGTGCCATGGGCCACCAGGCTTGTGCCACGGGCCACCACGTCCGCGGTCGGGCAGAGCCGGGGTTCGTGCGAGCTCCGTGGCACGGCGCCCGTGTCCCTGGCCGGCCCGATCGCTGACGGTCATCGCAACACAGCGCCCGACCGGGCGTGGCTCTGCGCTCCCCTGTGACCTCGCCCTATCGTTGGCCTTGACTGTTGCGGAGGGTAACGGGTTCGGGAATGATCCCCCGGTGTGACCATCCTCCTCGCCGTCGTACTCGGCGTGTTCCTCGTCGTGCTCCACCGGCTCTTCATCACTCCTCGCCGTATCGGAGAGCGCTTCGTGGCGTCCGACTACGGTCTTCCGCCCCGTGAGCAGCTCGACTCGCGGCGCCCCGGCCCACCCCCGCCGGCACACCGCACGGAGGAGCGGCAGGCAGTCGCCGACGCTGCGTGGGAAGGTGATTGGCAGTCCGCCGAGCGGTACGTCCGGGCGGCGGGCGAGGACTGGGACGAGCGCTGGAACCGGCTGGAGCTCCTGCAACAGGTCGCTCAGGAGGACGACGCCTGGCTCGACGCCTGGCGCGCGGCCGAGCCCCGGAACTGCGACGCAGCCACCCTCCATGCGAGCATCATGGTCCACCGCGCCTGGGAGATCCGGGGCAGCGGGTATGCCCACGAGGTCATGACCTCGGACATGAACCGCTTCCGCGCCATGCTCCCGGCCGCGATCGAAGAGGCGCGGCAAGCCGCGCTGCTCGACCCCGCGAACCCGGGCCCCTGGGTCGTGATGGTCACGGCGGCGCGCGGAGCGACGTACCGCCGCGCACAGTTCAGACCGCTGTGGGAAGGGCTCGTCGCCCGCGCTCCCCATCACTACGAGGGGCACTGGCAGGCCCTCCAGTACTGGTGCGCAAAGTGGTTCGGCAGCAACCGGCGGATGCTGCGGTTCGCCCTCCAGGCGGTCCGCAAGGCCCCGCCCGGCAGCCCGCTGGCCGGGATCTACCTCCACGCACTGAACGAGCTCACCGAGCGGTCCGGTATCGGCGCACGGGCCGTCACGCCGATGTCGAGGAGAGTGCTGAAGCAGATTGCCGCCTCGTTCGAACGGGTCGCGCTCGATGACGAGCGCCTGCCGGTCCTGCGCCACCTGCTGGCCCACCACATGCTCCGGTCGATGATGTACGCGCCCGCCTTGGAGCAGTTCCGCCTGATCGGACCGTGGTGCGGCGCCCAGCCCTGGCGCGAGGACGGGGACCCGGTCACGGCCTTCGAAACGGCCCGCGGCACGGCCGCGAAGCTGTCCCGGACCCGTCCGGCCCCGCAGCCGCCGGTCTACAGGATGGGCCGCTAGCCTCGGTCCTTCGGGACGGCCTGCCGACTGAGTCGGCGGGCCGTTCCACGTCCTGTGGTCGGTGGTGGGCGGGCTCGTGGCCCGTCTGTCGCATCGGGTGGGAGCCGAACCGGGCGAGTGGGAACTCGGTGAAGAAGGAGTTCAGAGGGCGGATGACGTGCCGGGGGTCGCGCCCGCCTCGGTGAACCAGAACATCGAGGAGGGTGCGCACTTCCGCTTCGCCGCCGAGTTCGGCCACCGCCGGGTGCTGCGGCTCGCGGTGCAAGCCGGTACTGGCGTCGTCACGGCTGCTCTCCTCGGCTGCGGGCGTTGGCCAGTGCCACGCCCTGATCCGTGACGTATCCGGGGACCAAGAGGCTGACTGTCGCCCTGAACCGAACCCGGGCGGTGAAGTGGGCAGGCCGCCCCGGAGCCACCGATGAGGTGCTGCACCCCGAGATGGTTCTCGGTTTCACAGCCTGTGCCTCGTGAAGCCGGTCCGTGACGACGACCGGTACATGGGCAGCCTGTACGAGGACGGCAGTATTGACTGTTGGGCAGCCTGCATGAGGCGTTGCGCGGTTTGCAGGTGTGTGCGGGCCCGCCCTTCAGGGGACTTCCTGAAGTGGCGGTACTCCTGGCCAGTTGGCCCTTCGCCGTTCCGGGGGCGGGCCGGCCGTGCATCTTCTGCCAGGTGCGGCGAACTTCCTCGGCGATCGAGTTGGAGACGACCTCCCGCGGATGTCTGGGTAGACCTCCTGCTTGGAGTGGCCGGAGACCGTCCTGCAGTCGTGAGTTCCCGGAGCTATCCGAGGAACGACAGCCGCACCTGGCGGTTGGCATTGTCCCTGTTGGTGTCGACCAGGCAGACCGACTGCCACGTCCCGAGCTCCAGCCGTCCCCCGACCACCGGCAGCGTCGCGTGCGGCGGTACGAGGGCGGGGAGTACGTGGTCGCGGCCGTGGCCGGGACTCCCGTGGCGGTGGCGCCAGCGGTCGTCGGCGGGGAGCAGGGTCTGCAGGGCCGCGAGGAGGTCGTCGTCGCTGCCCGCTCCGGTCTCCAGGACCGCGATTCCGGCGGTCGCGTGAGGGACGAAGACGTTGAGCAGGCCGTCCCTGCCATGGGCGACACGGGCGAGGAACTGTTCGCAGTCCGCCGTCAGGTCCGTGACCGTCTCGGTCCGTCCGGTGGCGATGCTCAGCAGGTGCGTGGCGAAGGAGTCGGGCATGGCTCCATTCTGGCGCCGTGGCGAGAGGTCGCGCCCCCGGTGGGTCCGGGAAGATCCGGGAGCCGTCCACGGTTGGTAGAAGGGTGAACAACTTCGGGATGCGCGAGCTGGACGTGGTCGTGATCGGCGCCGGGCAGGCGGGGCTCTCCGCTGCCTACCATCTGCGGCGCGCCGGCCTCGAGCCCGAGCGGGACTTCGTCGTACTCGACCACGCCCCGCGGCCCGGGGGTGCCTGGCAGTTCCGCTGGCCGTCGCTCACCTACGGCAAGGTCCACGGCATGCACTCCCTGCCCGGCATGGAACTGACGGGCGCCGACGACGGGCGCCCTTCGTCCGAGGTGATCGGTGCGTACTTCGATGCGTACGAGCGCCGCTTCGAGCTGCGGGTACACCGTCCCGTCGAGGTGAAGGCCGTGCGCGAAGGCGGCAGCGGAGGCAGCGAAGGAGAGGGCGGCCGCCTGCTCGTCGAGACATCCGAGGACACCTACGTCACGCGTGCCCTGATCAACGCGACGGGGACCTGGGACCGGCCTTTCTGGCCGCACTATCCGGGCCAGGAGACTTTCCGGGGGCGGCAGTTGCACACAGCCGACTACCCAGGGCCGGCGGAGTTCGCCGGACAGCGGGTGATCGTGGTCGGTGGTGGGGCCTCCGGGACCCAGCACCTGATGGAGATCGCCGAGGTGGCGGCCGCGACGTACTGGGTGACGCGTCGGCCCCCTGTGTTCCGGGAGGGGCCGTTCGGCGAGGAGCAGGGGCGGGCCGCCGTGGCCATGGTGGAGGAGCGTGTACGGCTCGGGCTTCCGCCGCAGAGCGTGGTGAGCGTGACCGGACTGCCGCTGACCGACGCTGTCCGACGCGCACGCGAGGAGGGGGTTCTCGACCGGCTCCCCATGTTCGAGCGGATCACCCCGGACGGGGTGACCTGGGCCGACGGCCGGACGGTCGAAGCCGATGTGATTCTGTGGGCCACCGGATTCCGCGCCGCCGTCGATCATTTGGCCCCGCTGAAGCTGCGCGAGCCGGGCGGCGGCATACGCGTCGAGGACACCCGGGCGGTCCGGGACGAGCGCGTCCACCTCGTCGGGTACGGGCCGTCGGCCAGCACGATCGGCGCCAACCGGGCGGGACGGGCCGCGGCCCGTTCGCTCACCCGTCTGCTGAAGCAGACCGGCAGCGGTACGCGCGCCGCGCAGGGCGTCCCCGCCTGACCTGACGCCGAGCGCAACAGAACACGCGAACAAGGGATCGGATGTTCGTCAGAACGTGTGATCGTATCAATTTTTGTCGATCAACTCCGGTGCGCAGCCTGATGATTGCAGGGCGCAGGCAACGGGCTGCAGACCGCTGACTGCGCAGTCCCACCGAGGCACCATGCACAAGGAGAAGCACCGAATGAACTTCCTCACCAACCTGCTGGCCGGCGTCGTCCACTTCGTGGGTTGGCTCGTCTGACGATTGCTCGACCGGCGCCGTCGCTCCCCGTCCCACGGGAGCGGCGGCGCCGCCGTGTTCTGCGGCTCGTCAGTCGCGGGGGGCGGGCTCGACCGGGCCCTCGAAAGGCGCCAGCGCGGCGAATCCGGGGTCTGCGGTGACCGCCTCGGCCAGCGCGTCGAGTGTCTGCCGGACCCGGGTCAGCGGGTGGTCCGGGAATTCCGTGTCCCACCTGGCGTGGTCCGCCGCGTGGAAGGGAAGGCCGCCCTGGACCTCGGGGGCATAGGGGTGGGGCCGGAAGTACTGGTCGGGGCCGAGCTTGGCAAGAACGACGGCTTCCCGCATGCCTGTCATTCCGCGCTCGGGGGCCTGGATCTTCACCACCGTGCTGCAGCCGGCCCGGGGCACCGTGAAACTGCCGATGAACACCTGTCCGTGGGCCTGTTGGGGCAGCGGCACCTTGAGGATCTGACGGAGCGCCGGCAGTCCGCCCAGCCTCTTCACCGATGCCTCTATGAGCCCGCCGCCCGCTTGCGCGGTCCAGTGCGTCAGCGTGTTGCGCAGCGTCGGACCGTCTTCCAGCGCGGCAGGAAGGTCGGGCGGCAGTCCGAAGTAGTGCAGCGACAGCACATCGCCGTCGTCATTCGCCCAGGCGTCGTTGTCCACGGGCCGGTATCCGGGGAGTTCCACCCCGAGCAGAGCTCTCATGGACGGCGATCATGCCCTACGGTCGCCCCGTCGCACAGGCTCGGTCGCACCTCATGTGACCGCCGGGGCGAGGTCGCCGTCGCGCCTCATGTGACCGCCGGGGCGAGGTCGCCGTCGCGGCGGATGAGGGCCGCATACCGGCCGTCCCTCTCCAGCAGCTCCGCGTGCGTACCGCGCTCGGCCGCCTGCCCGGCATCCAGGACGACGATCTGGTCCGCATCCCTGACGGTGGAGAGCCGGTGCGCGATGGTAAGGGTGGTGCGGCCCTTCGACAGCGCGTCGATGGCTTGCTGCACGGCGTGTTCCGTACGGGTGTCTAGGGCGCTGGTCGCCTCGTCGAGGATCAGTACGGGCGGGTCACGGAGAATCGTGCGGGCGATGGCCAGCCGCTGCTTCTCACCGCCCGAGAAGCGGTACCCCCGCTCGCCGACGAGCGTGTCGTAGCCGTCGGGCAGCGATGCGATGTGGTCGTGGATCTGCGCGGCGCGTGCCGCTGCTTCGATCTGCTCGTCAGTGGCGTCCGGCTTGGCGAAGCGAAGGTTCTCGGCAACCGAGGCGTGGAAGAGATAGGTCTCCTGGGAGACCACACCAACGGCCCTGGCGAGGGTGTCGAAGTCCAGGTCCCGGACGTCGACCCCGTCGATGGTGACCCGGCCGCCGGTGACGTCGTACAGCCGCGGCACCAGGTAGCTGAGCGTCGACTTGCCCGAGCCGGTGGGACCGACGACGGCCAGACTGCGGCCGGCGGGAACGGTCACGTCGATGCTGGTCAGCGTCGGGCCGCTCTTCTCGTCGTAGCTGAAGGTGACGTTCTCGAAGGCGACCTCGCCCCGGATCTTCTCCAGCCGGACGGGCTTCTCGGGCTCGGTGATGTCCACGTCGAGATCGAGGTACTCGAAGATGCGCTGGAACAGGGCGAGGGATGTCTGCATCTGTACGCCGGTGGAGAGCAGGCTCACCGCCGGCCGGAACAGTCCCTGCTGCAGCGAGACGAAGGCGACCAGCGTGCCGATGGAGACGGCCGTGGCACCCGACTGCAGGGTGAGGCCGGCCGCCCAGTAGATGACGGCGGGCATCGCGGCCATGACGATGCCGATGGTCGACATCCGCCACCGCCCGGCCATGTTGGAGCGCACTTCGAGGTCGACAAGGCGCTCCGATTCCTCGGCGAAGCCCTTGGTGAGGGAGTCCGAGCGGCCCATGGTGCGGCCGAGCAGGATGCCGCTCACCGACAGCGACTCGGTGACCGTGGCCGCCATCGCGGCCATCTGCTTCTGGCGCTGGGTCGTGATCCTCTTGCGCTCACGGCCGACGCGGCGGCTGATCCAGACGAATACGGGCAGCAGGAGCAGCGAGACGACCGTGAGCCGCCAGTCCAGCGCGAGCATGGCGACCACCGTGGCGATGACGGCGGTGAGGTTGGAGACCAGTGAGGTCGCGGTGGAGGTGACTGTCGCCTGCATCCCGCCGATGTCGTTGGCGATGCGGGACTGGACCTCACCCGTGCGGGTCCTGGTGAAGAAGGCGAGCGGCATCCGCTGCAGCTGGGTGTAGACGGCGGTGCGCAGGTCGTGCATGACGCGCTGGCCGACCGTCGTGGAGATCAGGGTCTGCAGGACGCCGAAGACGCTGGTCATCACGGCGGTGAGGATCATGCCGAGCGCGAGCAGCGTGAGCAGTCCCGTACGCCCCTGGGGAATCGCGGTGTCCAGGATCTCGCGGAGCAGGAACGGGGTGGCGACCGACACCAGTGACGAGGCGCCGACCAGCAGCCCCACGATCGCGAGCCTGCCGCGGTAGGGGCGGAAGAGGCGGAAGATGCGGCGCAGCTCGGCGGGCTGCTGGGCATCACCGGCAGGGGGTGTCCATGTGGGTTCGTCGGGTTTCATGTGCTCCTTCGACAGTGTGTGGCCGACAGGCCTCGGGAGGGCGTGCGGCGGAGGACGGGCTGGACCTCGACTTTACGGAGCCTAGCTCATTGTTACCTCTATTCACAATGAACAAGGTCCTGATATTGTTCCCTCATGGACTCCCCCGACCCCGACGGTCTTCTGGCCGAACAGCTGCTGCGTCTCACCCGCAGACTCCAGCGCATCCAGAGCCGCCAGCTGGAGCCGATCGACATCACTCCTGCGCAGTTCCGGCTGCTGCGCACGGTCGCGCACTACGAGGACCCGCCCCGGATGGCCGATCTCGCCCAGCGCCTCGACGTCGTCCCGCGTGCTGTCACCACGCTGGTGGACGGCTTGGAAGCCAATGACCGGGTGCGCCGTGTACCGGACCCGACCAACCGCCGGGTGGTCCGCATCGAGATCACCGAGGGGGGCCGGGCGACGCTCCGTTCGCTGCGCAACGCGCGGAAGGCCGCCGCAGAGGAGATCCTGGCTCCATTGACCGCCGAGCAGCGTGAGGTGCTCGGCGGGCTGCTGACCGCTCTGGTGGACGGGATGCCGGAGCGCCGCCGCTGCTGAGGCGCGGTGCGGGGCACCGCACCGTGTCGTCGAGGAGATCCTGAGATGCCGCTGCTGGAGCCGAAGCCGGAAGCCCTCCGTCCTGGTACGGCACGGGCGCCGTCCCCCGACCGGGTGCCGGGCTGGAAGGCCGCGGGTACACCCGCACCGCTGCGTGCCGACCTGACGGCCCTGCTCGGCGCGGAGAAGGTGCTGTGGAAGATCTCCGACCTCGTGCGGTACGCCTCCGATGCCAGCCCCTACCGCTTCCTGCCGCAGGTCGTCCTGGTCCCCACGGACATCGACGACATCTCGGCGATCCTCTCCTACGCCCACGGCAAGGCCCGCAACGTGGTCTTCCGGGCCGCGGGCACCAGCCTCAACGGCCAGGCACAGGGCGAGGACATCCTCGTCGACGTACGCCGGCACTGGACAGGCGTCGAAGTCCTCGACGACGGGGCGCGGGCGCGGATCCGGCCGGGGACCACCGTCATGCGGGCCAACGCCACGCTCGCCCGGCACGGCAGGCTGCTGGGCCCCGACCCCGCCAGTGCCATCGCCTGCACCATCGGCGGTGTCGTCGCGAACAACGCCTCGGGAATGACCGCCGGCACGACCCGCAATTCATACCGCACGGTCTCCTCCCTCACCTTCGTCCTGCCGAGCGGCACGGTGGTCGACACGGCCGAGCCGGCCGCCGACGAGCTGCTGCGTCACGCCGAGCCGCGCCTGTGCGAAGGGCTGTTGGCCGTCAAGGCGGAGATCGAGGCGGACGAGCAGCTCACCGCCCGGATCCGCGCCAAGTACGAGATCAAGAACACCAACGGCTACCGGCTCGACGCGTTCCTGGACGGATCGACCCCCGTGGAGATCCTCCGGGGGCTGATGGTCGGCTCCGAGGGCACCTTCGGCTTCATCTCGGAGGTCGTCTTCGACACGCTGCCGCTGGACCGCCTGGTCTCCTCCGCGCTGTTGTTCTTCCCGACCCTCACCGCGGCCGCGGCGGCCGTGCCGCAGTTCAACGAGGCGGGTGCGATCGCCGTGGAGCTGATGGACGGCAACACGCTGCGCGCATCGGTGCGCGTCCAGGGCGTCCCTTCGGACTGGGCGTCCCTGCCCAGGGGGACGACGGCGCTCCTGGTGGAGTTCCGCGCCCCGGACGAGGCGGCTCTGCAGGCCTACGAGCAGGCGGCGGCCTCGGTCGTCACGGGGCTCGACCTCGTCGTGCCGGCCGTGTCCGTGACCAACGCGTTCACCCGGGACGCCGCCACGGTCGGGGGCTACTGGAAGGCCCGCAAGGCGTTCGTCACAGCCGTGGGCGGCTCCCGTCCTTCGGGCACCACGCTGATCACGGAGGACTTCGCGGTGCCGCCGTCCCGGCTCGCCGAAGCCTGTGAGGCCCTGCTCGAACTCCAGGCCGTCCATGGCTTCGACGCCGCCGTCGCAGGTCATGCGGCGCACGGAAACCTGCACTTCCTGCTCGCTTTCGACGCCGCAGAGTCCGCGGACGTCGACCGGTACGCCGCGTTCATGGACAGCTTCTGCTCTCTCGTCGTCGACCGTTTCGACGGATCGCTGAAGGCGGAGCACGCCACGGGCCGCAACATCGCGCCGTTCCTGGAGCTGGAGTGGGGCCCCAAGGCCACCGAACTGATGTGGCGTACGAAGCAGATCATCGACCCCGACGGGGTGCTGGCGCCGCGGATCGTCCTGGACCGTGACCCGAAGGCGCATCTGCGCGGGCTCAAGACGATCCCCAAGGTCGAGCCGGTCGCCGATCCGTGCATCGAATGCGGCTTCTGCGAGCCGACCTGCCCCAGTGAGGACCTGACGACCACACCCCGGCAACGCATCGTTCTGCGCAGGGAGATGATGCGCCAGCCGGACCGCTCCCCGGTGGAGGCCGGTCTCCTCGACGCGTACGGGTACGACGCCGTGGACACCTGCGCGGGCGACTCCACGTGCAAGCTGGCCTGCCCGGTCGGCATCGACACCGGCGCGATGATGAAGGATTTCCGTCATCACCGGCACTCGCCGCGCGAGGAGCGCATCGCGGCTCTCACGGCGAAGCACTTCAAGGCGGTGGAGGTCTCGGCACGGCTCGCGGTCGCAGCTGCCGACGCCATCTCCGACCGGGTCGGCGACCGTCTGCTCGAGTCGGTGACCCGGCTGGCCCGTAAGGCCGTTCGCCCCGGTCTGGTACCGGAGTGGCTGCCTCAGATCCCCGGTGCTGCCGACCGGAGGATGCCTCCCACCTCCCGGGCGGGTGCGCACGCCGTCTACTACCCGGCCTGTGTGAACCGTATCTTCGCCGGACCCGAGGACGAGGGATCGCCGTCGCTCGCCGAGGCCGTCGTCTCCCTGTCGGCCCGCGCCGCAAAGCCCGTGTGGATCCCCGAGGACGTCACGGGGACCTGCTGCGCGACGATCTGGCACTCCAAGGGGTACGACGTGGCCAACGCCGTGATGGCCAACCGCATCGTGGAGGCGGCCTGGGGCTGGACCGCGGGTGGCAGGCTGCCGCTGGTCGTCGACGCCTCCTCGTGCACGCTCGGTATGTCCCACGAGGTGGTGCCCTATCTCACCGAGGCCAACCGGGACCTGCACGGTGAGCTGACCATCGTCGACTCGCTCGTCTGGGCCGCCGAGGAGCTGCTTCCTTCGCTGACCGTGTTCCGCACAGTGGGCTCGGCCGTCCTGCATCCCACCTGTTCGATGGAGCATCTGGGAGACGTGGCACAGCTGCGCACGGTCGCCGAAGCCTGCGCGGAGGACGTCGTCATCCCCGACGACGCGGGCTGCTGCGCGTTCGCGGGCGACCGCGGCATGCTGCACAAGGAACTCACCGACTCGGCGACCGCCAAGGAGGCGGCCGAGGTGAACACCCGGGAGTACGACGCGTATCTGTCGGCGAACCGGATGTGCGAGATCGGCATGGACCGGGCGACCGGCCGCACGTACTACTCGGCACTGATGGAGCTGGAGTGGGCGACCCGGCCGGTTCTCTGAACCCAGGCGCGCCGCCCCGCACCGTCAACGTCCGGCCGGGTCTCCGTATCCGGCGCGCCCGTCCTCCGGCACCACCGCCAAAAAGTCCATGGTTTCGGCGCGAGAGTCCACGCGCGCGTCCAAACGCATCCCTTGCACAACAGCAGTCCCACCATCCAGGGTCCTTACCGAGGTTCGGGAACCCGTCACGCTCCCAAGGGTTCCCGCACCCCTACGCGCACCGTCAGATCCCCCTCCCTGGAGGCTCGATGAACGACGACGCACCAAAGGACCAGGACCCGCAGAACACGGACGACGGCTCTATGAGCCGTCGTTCCGTGCTTCGCAGCACAGCCGGAGTGGCCGGAATAGCAGGCGCAGGTCTCGGACTCGGAACACTCGGCAGCGGCACGGCAGCAGCAACAACTACGTCGGAAGCGGCGGCGAATGCGGCCACCGTCCCCGCTCGCCAAGGCCGCACCATGGCCGGGGTGTCCTTCGACCGACGCTCCACCGTGCGGGTCGGCATCGTGGGCCTCGGCAACCGTGGCGGCAGCATGATCGATCTCTTCCTCGCCGTCACCGGAGTGCAGGTCGTCGCCGTCTGCGACCCGGTGAAGGCCAAGGCGGAACAGGCGGCCGCGAAGGTGACGGCGGCGGGTCAGCCGGCGCCCGCCGTCTACACCAACGGCGAGGACGACTACGAGAACCTGTGCAAGCGCGGGGACATCGACTTCGTCTACGTGGCGACTCCCTGGGACTTCCACTTCGAGATGGCGAAGACCGCCATGCTCAACGGCAAGCATGTCGGCGTCGAGTGTCCGATCGCTCTCCAGCTCGACCAGCTCTGGCAGTTGGTCGACCTCTCCGAACGGACCCGGCGACACTGCATGCAGCTGGAGAACTGCTGCTACGGCCGGAACGAGATGCGAGTGCTGCGGATGGCCCACGCCGGTCTCTTCGGCGACCTGCTGCACGGCGCGGGCGCGTACAACCACGATCTGCGGGGGCTGATGTTCGACCCCGACTACTACGAGGGTCCGTGGCGCCGCCTGTGGCACACCCGGTTGCGCGGCGATCTGTATCCCAACCACGGATTCGGCCCGGTCGCCAACTACATGGACATCAACCGCGGCGACCGCGCGGTGAGTATCACCAGCGTCGGCTCACCCGCGCGCGGTCTCGCCGAGTATCGCGAGCAGCACATGCCCGCCGGTGACCCGAGCTGGAAGGAGACCTACATCGAGAGCGACCGGACGATCAGTCTCGTCCAGACGGCGAAGGGCCGGGTGATCCGCCTGGAGCACGACGTGTCGACGCCCCACCCGTACTCACGCATCAACAGCCTCGGTGGCACCAAGGGCGTCTTCGAGGACTACCCGACACGCATCTATCTCGAGCCCGACCACACCGACGACCAGTGGAAGGACTTCGCCGCGTACGCCGACTGGGACCACTGGCTGTGGAAGGAGCACGCCAACCCGCCCGGAGGTCACGGCGGGATGGACTACATGCTGGTGTTCCGTCTGATGCAGTGCATGCGGCTCGGGATCGCGCCCGACTTCGACGTGTACGACGCGGCCACCTGGACCGCGCCGGTTCCCCTGAGCCACCTCTCCATCAAGGCCAAGGGCATTCCGCAGCAGATTCCGGACTTCACCCGCGGTGAATGGAAGAAGGCACGTGCGGGCATGGACTCCGACAAGCCCGCGGAGTAGACGGGACCGGGCTCCGCGCCGAAGGGGGCGCGGAGCCCCGCCGCGTGCCCGGGTACCCGACGGACCAGGCGGACCGGACCGGCCTCGCGCCCTGCCGTCCCGCTCCGCCGCCGGCGGCCAGCGTATCCACCAATAATCGCTTGCTTCGGACCGGGGCATGACGCGAACCTTGCACGGTTTGGTCACCTCCTGTTCCACGAGATCCGTCACGGATCTCTGCCCCTTCCGATCCTTGGAACGTCATGCAGATTCGCGATCTTCCGTATTCGGATCCCGGCGACCCCGATGTCCGTTCAGGCCCACGTTTTCTGTTCTGGCTCGGGCGCAATCAGCTCACCGGCCAGCTCAAATCCCTCTCCTGGGGGCTGCTGCACCAGTGCGCGATCGCCGGGCTGCCGCTCGCCGTGGGAGTCGCGGTCCAGGCCGTCGTCGAACGCTCCGGCCGGGGCCTCGCGCTGGCCGGAGCACTCATCGTTGCCCTCGGCATCCTCATCGCAGTGGGCGACACCATGCTCCACCGCACAGCGGTCAACAACTGGATCACCGCGGCGGCCAGGGTCCAGCAGTTGCTGGCCCGTAAGACCGCCGAGCTCGGCTCGGCGCTGACCCGGCGGGTCGCGGCGGGAGAGGTCGTCGCCGTCTCCACCGGAGACGTCGAGAAGATCGGCTGGTTCGTCGAGGCGCTGTCGCGCTTCGCCGCCGCTGCCACCGCCCTCGTGCTCATCAGCATCGGGCTCATCATCTACCTGCCCTCGCTGGGCGTGCTGGTCGCGATCGCCATGCCTGTCCTGGCACTCGCCGTGCTGCCGCTGCTCCCCCGCGCCACCCGGCGGGCGGATCTCCAGCGTGAGAAGGCGGGCAAGGCGACCGAACTGGCCTCCGACACCGTCGCCGGCCTTCGGGTGCTGCGTGGCATCGGAGGCGAGGAACTCTTCCTGGCCCGCTACCGGCGTGCCTCGCAGGAAGTCCGCAAGGCCGCCGTGCGCAGTGCCCGGATGTGGGCGCTGATCTCGGCGATCCAGGTGCTGCTGCCCGGAATCCTGCTCATCTCGCTGGTCTGGTACGGGGCGACGCTGGCCCGGGACGGCCGGATCGACGTCGGCCAGCTGGTCACCGTGTACAGCGCGGCGACGCTGATGCTCTTCCCTCTGCGGCACTTCGAGGAGATCGCCATGGCGTACTCGTTCTCGAGGCCGTCGGCGCAGCGTGCGGTCCGGGTCCTGTCGCTGCGGCGCAGTACGCAGCCCTCGACGATCGACGCCATGTCACCCGAGGGCGATCTGTACGACCCGGTGAGCGGGCTGATGGCGCCGCGTGGCCTGTTCACGGCTGTTGTCTGCGGTGATCCCGACGAGGCGGGCCGACTGGCCGAGCGGCTCGGCGGGCACGCGGAGACGGATGACGCCTCGGACCCGGAACCCTCGGTGCTCCTGGGCGGTGTGGCTCTGGACGAGCTGCCGCTCGACTCGGCGAGGGCCGCGGTACTGGTGCAGGACAAGGATCCGGTGCTGCTCTCGGGGACGCTGAGGGAGTTGCTCGACGTGCCGTCGTCGGGCAGGGTCACCGCCGAGGACGCGCTCGCGGCCGCCCACTGCGGTGACGTGCTGGACGCTCTGGCCCAGGCGTCCGTGGACACGGACGGCGACCCGATGCGCACCCGGATCACCGAACGCGGCCGGTCCCTGTCGGGTGGCCAGCGCCAGCGGCTCGCTCTGGCCCGCTCCCTGGTCACCGACCCGGAGGCACTCGTGCTCGACGAGCCGACGTCCGCCGTCGACTCGCACACGGAGGCCCGGGTCGCCGCCGGGATCAAGCAGCTGCGCCAGGGCCGTACGACCGTGGCGTTCGCCTCGTCGCCGCTGCTCCTGGACCTCGCCGACCGCGTGGTCCTGGTCCACTCGGGCACGGTCGTGGCGGTCGGCGCGCACCGCGAACTGCTGCGGGACGAACCGCGGTACCGGGCGGTCGTCACGCGTGAGACCGACGCGGAGATCGCGGCACCGGCCGTGCAGGACGGACTCGCCGGAATCGGTGCGTCGCAGTCGGCCGAAACGATCGAGGAATTCGAGGAGAGGGCATGATCGGCGTCGCACCCCCCGCATACGACCCGGCCGCACCGCAGTCGGCGACGACCCTGCCGGTCGGCACGCCGCTGACCGTACGGTCGTACGTGCGTTCTCTGCTTCGGCGTCACCGGAAGCCGTTCGTGATGCTCATCGCGGTCAACGCGATCGCGGTGATCGCGTCGATCACCGGGCCGTATCTCCTGGGCGGACTGGTCGAGGACCTGTCGAACGGGGTCACCGACCTCCATCTGGAGCGCACCGCAGGGGTGTTCGCCCTCGCGCTCGTCGTGCAGACGGTCTTCACTCGGACGATGCGGCTGCGCGGAGCGGTGCTCGGTGAGGAGATGCTGGCAGATCTGCGCGAGGACTTCCTCGTGCGGTCGGTCGGGCTGCCGCCGGGCGTTCTGGAGCGGGCCGGCACCGGCGATCTGCTCTCCAGGATCACGACGGACATCGACCGGCTGGCGAACGCGATGCGGGAGGCCGTGCCGCAGCTGGCGATCGGTGTCGTGTGGGCCGGGCTGCTGCTCGGTGCGCTCACGGTCACCGCCCCGCCGCTCGCTCTCGCCGTGCTGATCGCGCTGCCGGTGCTGGTCGTCGGCTGCCGCTGGTACTTCCGGCGGGCGCCTTCCGCGTACCGCTCGGAGGCGGCCGGGTATGCGGCGGTCGCGGCGATGCTCGCCGAGACCGTCGACGCCGGCCGGACCGTGGAGTCGCACCGGCTGGGAGCGGGGAGGGTCGCGCTCTCCGACCGGCGGGTCAAGGAGTGGGTCGCGTGGGAGCGGTACACGCTGTTCCTGCGTTCGGTGCTGTTCCCCGTCATCAACGCCACGTACGTGACGATTCTCGGCGCGGTGCTGCTGCTCGGCGGCTGGTTCGTGCTGGAGGGCTGGCTCACCGTCGGGCAGCTGACGACGGGGGCGCTGCTGGCTCAGATGATGGTCGACCCGATCGGTCTGATCCTGCGCTGGTACGACGAGTTGCAGGTCGCCCAGGTGTCCTTGGCCAGGCTGGTCGGTGTACGGGAGATCGAGCCGGACGCGGGCGACGACGCGGTCGGGCCGGACGGCCGGGAGGTACGGGCCGAGGAGGTGCGCTTCGGTTACCGCGCCGGTGTCGACGTCCTGCACGAGGTGTCCCTGGACGTGGCCCCGGGTACGCGGCTCGCCCTGGTCGGGCCGTCCGGTGCGGGCAAGTCCACTCTGGGGCGTCTGCTGGCCGGGATCTACGCACCCCGGACCGGTGAGGTCACGCTGGGCGGGGCGGAGCTGTCCCGGATGCCGGCGGAGCGGGTACGAACCCATGTGGCTCTGGTGAACCAGGAGCACCATGTGTTCGTGGGCTCGCTCCGGGACAACCTGCTGCTGGCCCGTTCGGGCGCCGAGGACGCGGAGCTGTGGGCCTCGCTCGCGGCGGTCGACGCGGACGGCTGGGCCAAGGCCCTGGCGGACGGTCTGGACGCGGAGGTCGGCTCGGGCGGTGTGGTCCTCACTCCGGCGCAGGCGCAGCAGATCGCCCTGGCCCGGCTGGTGCTGGCGGATCCGCACACCCTGGTGCTGGACGAGGCGACGTCGCTGCTCGATCCTCGGGCGGCACGGCACCTGGAGCGTTCACTGGCCCGGGTGCTGGACGGCCGGACGGTGATCGCGATCGCGCACCGGCTGCACACGGCGCACGATGCGGATGTGATCGCGGTCGTCGAGGAGGGCCGGATCAGCGAGCTGGGCAGCCACGACGAGCTGGTGGCGGCGGACGGCGCGTACGCGGCGCTGTGGCGGTCCTGGCACGGATGACCCTGTGCGGTGGCCGGAGTGACTCTCCGGCCGCCGCCTCACAAGAGGCGGACTGCGGCCCCTCCGGTAAGGATGAGGAGTGACTGGCCCCGGATACGGGGCAGGTGAGCGATGACCGCGTAAGCCCGAGAAGGGACGCACACCGTGGCACGACCCAGGATCCTCGTTGTCGGTGCAGGCTTCGCCGGAGTCGAGTGCGTGCGTCGGCTGGAACGCAGCCTCACCCCCGGTGAGGCGGACATCGCCCTCGTCACGCCGTTCTCCTACCAGCTCTATCTTCCGCTGCTCCCGCAGGTGGCGTCCGGGGTGCTCACCCCCCAGTCGGTCGCCGTCTCCCTGCGCCGCAGCCGGCGCCACCGCACCCGGATCGTGCCGGGCGGCGCCATCGGCGTGGACACCAAGGCGAAGATCTGCGTCATTCGCAAGATCACCGATGAGATCGTGAACGAACCGTACGACCACCTCGTGCTGGCCGCCGGGAGCGTCACCCGGACGTTCGACATCCCTGGGCTGACCGACAACGCCCGGGGGATGAAGACGCTGGCCGAGGCCGCCTACATCCGGGACCACGTCATCTCCCAGCTCGACCTGGCCGATGCCAGCCAGGACGAGGCGGAGCGGGAGTCCCGCCTGCAGTTCGTGGTGGTGGGCGGCGGATACGCGGGCACGGAGACCGCCGCCTGCCTGCAGCGGCTGACCGCCAACGCCGTCCGGCACTACCCCCGGCTGGACCCGAAGCTGATCAAGTGGCATCTGATCGACATCGCGCCCAAGCTCATGCCGGAGCTCGGCGACAAGCTGGGTCTGACCGCGCTGGAGATCCTGCGCAAGCGCGGCATCGAGGTGTCTCTCGGTGTCTCGGTGGCCGAGGCGGCACCGGACAAGGTGACCTTCACGGACGGCCGGGTGCTGCCCTGCCGCACGCTCATCTGGACCGCCGGGGTCGCGGCCAGCCCGCTCGTGGCCACCCTCGACGCGGAGACGGTACGCGGCAGGCTCGCGGTGACGCCGGAGATGCAGGTGCCCGGCGCGGACGGGGTGTTCGCCCTGGGCGACTCGGCGGCGGTGCCCGACCTGGCGACCGGCGACGGAGCGATCTGCCCTCCCACCGCGCAGCACGCCATACGCCAGGGGCGGATGCTGGCCGACAACCTCATCGCTGCGTTGCGCGGCCGTCCGCTGCAGCCGTACGTCCACAAGGACCTCGGCCTCGTCGTGGACCTCGGCGGCCGGGACGCGGTGTCCAAGCCGCTGGGCATCGAGCTGAAGGGCATGCCCGCCCAGCTCGTGGCACGCGGATACCACTGGTCGGGGCTGCGGACCAATGTCGCCAAGACCCGGGTCCTGACGAACTGGATGCTGAACGCGATCGCGGGGGACGACTTCGTACGGACCGGATTCCAGGCCCGCAAGGCGGCCACTCTGCGCGACTTCGAGTACACCGACGCCTATCTGACGCCGGAACAGCTCCGCGCGCACACCGCGTCGACGGCCGCCCGCGGCTGATCGGCGTCAGGCGCGGCCCCCGCCGTACCGGTGGGGGCCGCGCTCGCGTCCGGCGCCGGGTTCAGGTCCGTCGGCCGAGCACCGTGTCGACCGTGTCCGCCTCCTGCGGCGACTTGTCCTCGCGGTAGCGCAGGACCCGGGCGAACCGCAGGGTGACGCCCGCCGGGTAACGGGTGGAGCTCTGGAGCCCGTCGTAGGCGATCTCGACGACGAGCTCCGGCCGCACGGTGACGACGTGTCCGTCGTCGCCGGTGGACAGTTCCCGCAGGCGTTCGGTCTGCCAGGCGAGCATCTTGTCCGTGAGCCCTTTGAAGGTCTTGCCGAGCATGGCGAAGGAGCCGTCCTGCCGCCGCGCTCCCAGATGGAGGTTGGACAGTTTTCCGGTGCGCCTGCCGTGCCCCCACTCGGCCGCCAGGACCACGAGGTCGAGGGTGTGCACGGGCTTCACCTTCAGCCAGGACGCGCCCCGCCGGCCCGCGCTGTAGGGCGCGGTCAGGCCCTTGACCACCACTCCTTCGTGTCCGTGCGCCAGGGTGGCCTCGAAGAACTTCACCGCTCCCCCGCGTGCCTCTTCGTCGCCGGGGTCCGTCACGAGGAAGCGCCGCACCCGCATCGGCTCCGGGACCAGGGCGGCCAGCTCCGTGTGCCGTTCGGTGAGGGGGAGATCCAGCAGTTCGCGTCCGTCGACGGACAGCACGTCGAAGAAGACGGCGACCACGGGGACCTCGGCAGCCGCCGCGGCGACATCCCGCCGGGATCCGACCCGGCCGGCGGTCTCCTGGAAGGGCCGCGGTCTGCCGTCGGGCCCGAGAGCGATCGCCTCGCCGTCGAGAACGAACCGGTCGCCGCCGAAACCGGCCACCGCCGTGACCAGTTCGGGAAGCCGGTCGGTGATGTCGTCGAGGGTGCGGGTGTGGACCCGCACCCGCGTCCCGTCGCGGTGCACCTGGACGCGGATGCCGTCGAGCTTCTCCTCGACGGCGCACGGCCCCAGCTTGTCGATGGCTTCGGTGACCGAGCGCTCGGTGTGCGCGAGCATCGGCAGGACCGGCCGGCCGACCGTGAGCCTGAAGGCGGGAAGAGCCCCGGGCCCGTCCGCGAGCAGCGCGCGGGCGACCGCCTCCAGTGATCCGGCGACCATGACGGCGCGGCGTACCTCGGCGGGCTCCGCGTCGGTGGCACCGGCCAGGGCGTCGATGGCGACGGCGTCGAGCGCCCCCTGGCGCACCTCGCCGGTGAGCAGCCCGCGCAGGAAATGCTGTTCGTCGGCGGTGGCGGTGCCGAGCAGCCGCTGGAGGCGGTCCTTGCGCGCGGCCTGCGAGCCGGGACCGGAGAGAGCCCCGATCGCCGTCAGTTCCGCGTCGACGGCCGTCACCGTCAGCGTGGCGGCGTCCGCGGGCGCCACCGGATCGCCCAGGGTGCTCCACCCGATGCCGAGCCGCCCCTGTGGGAGGCGGCCGGCGAGATACGGGATGACTACGGGGACGTCGTCGGGACCGGCCTCACGGAACAGTCCGGCGAGCAGGGCGACCTTCCGGGTCCGTGCCGACGTAGCGGCGACCTCGAGGGACACGTGGGCGAGCCGGGCCAGCAGCATGGGCTCATGGTGCTACGGCTCGGGGCGCACCGCCCCCGGAACGGGCGCGCGGCGGTCAGATGAAGTTGAGCGCCGCGGCCGCGCCCACTCCCCCGAGCACCATGAACGCGGGCATCAGCACCTTGATCTCCACCCAGCTGCCGGCCCTGAAGCGCATGAACTTCGGGGGGCCGAGCGGGTACCACCGCTTGCGGCCGAGCGGGATCGGCCACAGGATCGGGCAGCCCGAGACGGTGAGCGCGTCCCCGATGCAGTGGACGAGGGACCCGAGGACGATCGGCAGCCCCAGCCACAGGTACTCCTGGCCGGGCTCGGCGAACAGCCAGTCCGAACCGTTGCCCGGCTTGTCGAGCACCCCGGCCAGGATCCACGCGCTGGTCGCGCCGAGCAGCCAGACGAGGACGTCGCTGGACATGCGCGCGGCCCGCCACAGCAGTCCCTCGACGGCCAGCACGAGGTGGACGAAAAGAATCGCCAGGACCGCCCACCGGCCGCCGGTGATCGCCGCGAGAGAGACTCCCCCGCCGGTCAGCACCGCCCAGAGCCAGGTATGGGTGAGGGTTCGGTGTCCGCCGGTCCTGCGCGGGTCGCCGGCTCCCTTGGTCGCCTTGTAGACGGCGTACGAGAGTTTGTCGACGATCTCGCACACGCCCTTGGAGATGGGGCCGAAGGCACGCGAGATCGTGGCGGACTTGTGGTCGAGGTCGGGGGCGAGCGCGGCGCCCGCGCAGATCAGTGCCCCCACGACGAGGACGGGCCAGGGCATCGTGTGGCCCGCGGCGGCAGCCGCGGCGCCCACCCCCAGCCAGGCCGCTGCCCCTGACAGAGAGTGTGCCGGTCCCATCATGGCTGTTTCCGCCCCCATCGTGATTCGGCCGTGCGGCACGGCCGGGCCGCCATTGCCTGTGCACTGCGGCCGAGTTGAGTGGGCAGCGTATCGTCCGTGATCTTCGGGCGGTCCTCCGGTTCCCGCATCCGGGCACAAGGCAGGCAAGATGGGGGCGTGACCCTTATCGATCAGCTGCCCCCGACCGCCGACCCGGACGCCCTCTTCGAGGCCTTCTCGTCATGGACCGAATCGCAGGGCATCACCCTCTATCCGGCTCAGGAGGAGGCGCTGATCGAGGTGGTCTCCGGGGCGAATGTGATCCTTTCCACCCCCACCGGCTCCGGAAAGAGCCTGGTCGCGGCGGGTGCGCACTTCACCGCCCTGGCCCAGGACAAGGTCACGTTCTACACCGCGCCGATCAAGGCGCTGGTCTCGGAGAAGTTCTTCGACCTGTGCAAGATGTTCGGCACGGAGAACGTGGGCATGCTGACCGGCGACGCCTCGGTCAACGCCGACGCCCCGGTGATCTGCTGCACGGCCGAGGTGCTGGCTTCCATCGCGCTGCGTGACGGGAAGTACGCGGACGTCGGCCAGGTCGTGATGGACGAGTTCCACTTCTACGCGGAGCAGGACCGGGGCTGGGCCTGGCAGATCCCGATCCTGGAACTGCCGCAGGCCCAGTTCATCCTGATGTCGGCCACGCTCGGCGACGTCAAGATGTTCGAGGAGGACCTGACCCGGCGCACCGGCCGCCCCACCTCCGTGGTGCGCTCGGCGACGCGGCCGGTCCCGCTCAGTTACGAGTACCGGCTGACCCCGATCACCGAGACGCTCACCGAGCTCCTGGACACCCGGCAGTCGCCGGTCTACATCGTGCACTTCACCCAGGCGGCGGCCGTGGAGCGCGCACAGTCGCTGATGAGCATCAACATGTGCACCAAGGAGGAGAAGGAGAAGATCGCCGATCTGATCGGCAACTTCCGCTTCACCACCAAGTTCGGCCAGAACCTCTCCCGTTATGTGCGGCACGGCATCGGGGTGCACCACGCGGGCATGCTCCCGAAGTACCGCCGGCTCGTGGAGAAGCTCGCGCAGGCGGGCCTGCTGAAGGTGATCTGCGGTACGGACACGCTCGGCGTCGGTGTCAACGTCCCGATCCGTACGGTGCTGTTCACCGCCCTCACCAAGTACGACGGCACCCGGGTGCGCACGCTGCGCGCCCGCGAGTTCCACCAGATCGCCGGCCGGGCGGGCCGGGCCGGTTTCGACACGGCCGGCTTCGTGGTCGCGCAGGCACCCGAGCACGTCATCGAGAACGAGAAAGCCGTCAGGAAGGCGGGCGACGACCCGAAGAAGAAGCGCAAGGTGGTCCGCAAGAAGGCCCCCGAGGGTTTCGTCGCCTGGTCCGAGACCACCTTCGACAAGCTGATCACCTCCGATCCCGAGCCGCTGACCTCGCGCTTCCGGGTCACGCACACGATGCTGCTCTCGGTGATCGCCCGCCCGGGCAACGCCTTCGAGGCGATGCGGCATCTGCTGGAGGACAACCACGAGCCGCGCCGGGCCCAGCTGCGGCACATCCGGCGGGCCATCGCCATCTACCGTTCGCTGCTCGACGGCGGTGTGGTGGAACAGCTCGACACCCCGGACGCCGAGGGCCGCATCGTGCGCCTCACCGTCGATCTCCAGCAGAACTTCGCGCTGAACCAGCCGCTGTCGACGTTCGCGCTGGCCGCGTTCGACCTGCTGGACGCCGAATCCCCCTCGTACGCCCTGGACATGGTCTCCGTCGTCGAGTCGACCCTCGACGACCCGCGGCAGATCCTCGCCGCCCAGCAGAACAAGGCGCGGGGCGAGGCCGTCGGACAGATGAAGGCGGACGGCGTCGAGTACGAGGAGCGGATGGAGCGGCTCCAGGAGGTCACGTACCCCAAACCGCTGAGCGAGCTGCTCTGGCACGCGTACGACGTGTACCGCACGAGTCACCCGTGGGTCGGTGACCATCCCGTGTCGCCGAAGTCGGTGATCCGGGACATGTACGAACGGGCCATGACGTTCACGGAGTTCACGTCGAACTACGAGCTGGCGCGCACCGAGGGCATCGTGCTGCGCTACCTGGCGAGTGCGTACAAGGCGTTCGAGCACACCATCCCGGACGACCTGAAGTCCGAGGACCTGGAGGATCTGATCGCCTGGCTCGGCGAGATGGTGCGTCAGGTGGACTCCAGTCTGCTGGACGAGTGGGAGCAGCTGGCCAACCCCGAGGTGGAGACGGCCGAGCAGGCGCAGGAGCGGGCCGACGAGGTCAAGCCGGTCACCGCCAACGCCCGGGCCTTCCGGGTCCTGGTGCGCAACGCGATGTTCCGCCGGGTGGAGCTGGCCGCGCTGGACCGGGTCCGCGACCTGGGCGAGCTCGATGCCGACTCGGGCTGGGACGCGGACGCCTGGGGCGAGGCGATGGACGGCTACTGGGAGGCGCACGAGGACCTGGGTACGGGTCCGGACGCGCGCGGCCCGAAGCTGCTGAAGATCGACGAGGACATCGAGCACGGTCTGTGGCGGGTGTGGCAGGCCTTTGCCGACCCTGCGGGTGACCATGACTGGGGTATCCGTGCGGAGGTCGATCTGGCGGCCTCCGACGAGGAGGGCCGTGCGGTCGTCCGGGTCACGGCCGTCGGCCAGCTGTGACAGCGCTGCTTCGAGAGTGGAGACGAACCGCATGACGACGAACCCCGCCGAGCGCCTGGTCGATCTTCTCGACCTGGAGCGGATCGAGGTCAACATCTTCCGTGGCCGCAGCCCCGACGAGTCCCTGCAACGGGTCTTCGGCGGTCAGGTCGCGGGACAGGCCCTGGTCGCGGCCGGCCGCACCACGGACGGGGACCGCCCCGTCCACTCGCTGCACGCCTACTTCCTGCGGCCCGGCCGCCCCGGCGTGCCGATCGTGTACGACGTCGAGCGGGTGAGGGACGGCAGGTCCTTCACCACCCGCCGGGTCACCGCCGTCCAGCAGGGACGGACGATCTTCAATCTGACGGCGTCCTTCCACCGTCCCGAGGAGGCGGGTTTCGAGCATCAGCTGCCGCCCGCCCGTACGGTGCCGGACCCCGACGACCTGCCGACGGTCGCCGACGAGGTGCGCGAGCACCTGGGCGGGCTGCCGGAGACGCTGGAGCGGATGGCGCGACGTCAGCCCTTCGACATCCGCTATGTCGACCGGTTGCGCTGGACGCAGGAGGAGATCAAGGACGCGGACCCGCGCAGCGCGGTGTGGATGCGCGCGGTGGGCCCGCTGGGCGACGACCCGCTCGTGCACACCTGTGCGCTGACGTATGCGAGCGACATGACCCTGCTGGACGCGGTCCGGATCCCGGTGGAGCCGCTGTGGGGTCCGCGGGGCTTCGACATGGCGTCGCTGGACCACGCCATGTGGTTCCACCGGCCGTTCCGGGCGGACGAGTGGTTCCTGTACGACCAGGAGTCGCCGATCGCCACGGGTGGCCGCGGACTCGCCAGGGGCCGTATCTACGACCGCCAGGGGCAGTTGCTGGTGTCGGTGGTGCAGGAGGGCCTGTTCCGCCGTCTGGACGGCGCGTAGCACCGCCCCCTGCCGGTCAGACTCCGGGCAGCGTGTCCTGCTCGACGTCGTGACGGCGGGTCCGGATGTCCGGGCCCGCCGGATGCAGTTTGGCGTCGCAGGAGGGGCCGAGTCCGGTGCGGCGCGAGTCCGCGCCGGTGAGGGGGCGCCCGCACAGGGCGCAGCGCACGGGGCGGCGGGCCTCGCGACGGCCGGCTTCCGGCTGCGGTCCTGGGAAGAGTTCGGGAAGGGGCTCGGGAGATTCCACGTACGGATCATCTCAAGCCGGTAGGACACATCACGAGGGGCACAGCGGTGAGCAGCGTACTGAGGATGGGGCCGACGGCCGGCGAGGAGGTGCAGGCGGCAGAGGGCGGTGCCCCTGCTCCGGTGCGGGATCTGGTGCTGTGCGCGGACGGCTCGGCGCCCGAGCGCGTGGCGGCCTACGTGGAGCGTGAGCTGCCGCCGGGCGGCATACCTGCCTACCGGGAAGCGCGGGGCGGCGGTGCGCGCTCGTTCGTGCTGTGGGCGGACGAGCACCGCCGGGAGCGGCTGGCCACCCTGGTGACCGAGTCGGCCGCAAACGGTGTCGCGACGTACCGGCTGGTCGGTGCGCACGGCGAGTTGATCGGCACGTTCGTGCGGGAGAAGGCGTGGCGTGGCAGGGGCCTGCGCACCCGGTGGACGGTGACTCCGGCGGGTGGGCCGGAGGCCGTGGGCTTCAAGGGCCGGATCCTCTGGTGGTACGTGTGGTGGCTGTTTCTGCCGCTGCAGACGCTGATCATCGTGCTGAGCCTGGTCGGCGGCGATGGTGACGCGGCCCGTGGCCCCCGTCGCATCGTGTGGCGTGCGGGCAGGCAGGCTCCGCTGGAGTTCAGGTCGCAGGACGACTCGGTGCGTCTGCACGCGCCGGGGTACGACTGGCGGCTGGGCGTCGCGCTGGTGGCACTCCTGCGGACGTTCGACAGCTGGCTGCTCGGCGCGGAGTGGGACGACAGGAGGAAGTGACGGGGGTCAGTCGCGCAGCCGGTCGAGTGCCTCGTCGAGGGTGCGGGCGGCGGTGATGAGGGAGAGGTGGGTGAACGCCTGGGGGAAGTTGCCCAGTTGCTCGCCGCTGGGGCCGATCTCCTCGGCGAACAGGCCGACGTGGTTGGCGTAGGTGAGCATCTTCTCGAAGGTGTAGCGGGCCATCCGCAGTCGCCCGGCGCGGGCCAGCGCGTCGACATAGAGGAACGTGCAGAGGCTGAACGTGCCCTCGGAGCCGCGCAGGCCGTCCGGGGAGGCGGCCGGGTCGTACCGGTAGACCAGGCTGTCGGAGACGAGGGTGTCGTTCATGGCGTCCAGCGTGGACAGCCAGCTGGGGTCCTTGGGTGCGAGGAAACCCACCCTGGGCATCAGGAGCAGCGAGGCGTCGAGGACGTCCCCCTCGTAGTGCTGGACGTACGCCTTTTCCTGCTCGCTCCATCCCCGTTCCATGACCTGTTCGAGGATGGAGTCCCTGGCCCGGGTCCACCGGACGGTGTCGGCCGGTCTGCTGAACGCCGTGGCGAGCTTCAGTCCGCGGTCGAACGCGGCCCAGCACATCACCCGGCTGTAGGTGAAGTCCTTGCGTCCGCCACGCGTTTCCCAGATGCCCTCGTCAGGGCGGTCCCAGGAGTCGGCGAGCCAGTCCAGGGTGCGGGAGACCTTCTTCCAGCCTCGGTAGCCCGCCTGGATGCCGACCTCGTGCCCCTCGGAGAGTGCGTAGAGGGCCTCGCCGTAGATGTCGAGCTGCAACTGGTCCGATGCGGCGTTGCCCAGGCGTACCGGATGGGAACCGCGGTAGCCCTCGAGGTGCCCGAGGATCTCCTCCGCCGGCAGGGGTTCGCCGTCGACGCGGTACATGGTCTGCAGTGCCTCGCCGTCGATGTCCCCGTCCCCCAGTCGGGCGCCCAGCCAGCGGGTGAAAGCGGTCGCTTCCTCGACGAATCCCAGGTCCAGCAGAGCCCGCACCGACAGGGACCCGTCCCTGACCCAGGTGTAGCGGTAGTCCCAGTTGCGTTCACCACCGATCTGCTCGGGCAGGCCCATCGTGGCGGCGGCGACCGGTGCGCCGGTGGGGGCGTAGGTGAGGAGCTTCAGGGTGATGGCGGAACGGTTGACCATATCCGACCAACGGCCCCGGTAACGGGAGGTGCGCAGCCAGTTCTGCCAGAACGCGACGACCTCCCAGAGCTGTTCGTCGGTTCCCTCGACGGTGGGCGGCGGCGGTGCGGGCCCGTCGACCGCGCAGACGGTGAAGACGGCGACCGCCGTCTCGCCCACGCCCAGTGTCACCGTTCCGCGCACATCGTGGCCGTCGCGCTCCAGGGGAAAGCCTGTCTGCAGATGCGCGCTGATCCCCGCAGACCTGAACACGGCCCCCTCCGGGCCGAGTTCGAGCTCATGGGGCGCACGCCCGTAGTCGAAGCGGGGCCTGCACTCCATCGAGAACCGTACGGTCCCCCGCACCGCGCGCACCTTCCGTACCAGTGTGTGCCGGTCGGTGGCACTCCCGGAGGCGATCGGTGCCATCCAGTCGAGCACCTCGCCGACTCCGTCGGGGGACATGAAGCGGGTGACCAGCACGGCGGTGTCCGGGTAGTAGAGCTGCTTGCAGGAGCTCTCCGGGCCGTCGGGCGACAGCCGGAAGCAGCCGCCCCGGTCGTGGTCGAGCAGCGCGGCGAAGACGCTGGGGGAATCGAACCGGGGGGCGGCCAGCCAGTTGACGACGCCTTGCGAGGAGATCAGGGCGCAGGTCTGCAGGTCGCCCACCAGACCGTGGGTGGCTATGGGAGGGTATCGGTCCATGACCGTCCAATCTCCGTCATGTCGCTATCTATGCCACTATCAGCCAAACGGCATCCGGCCGCCCGCCCTGCCTCGTGGAGGCACGGAATGGACATGATCCATGTCCGCGCGGTGAGCCCCCCGGACCGCACCGACCAGGTCGTGGAACTCCTCGCCGGTGACCCTTACGTCCTGAACCTGATCGTGCAGCGTGGCGCCGCGCGCCACCCCGACGGTGACGCCTTCGCCTGCGATGTGCTGACGGGGGCTGCGAACGAGGTGCTGCGGGGCCTGCGGGGACTCGAGATCGACGTGGACGGTTCCCTCGTCATCGAGCCGGTGGACATGGCGTTCTCGGGGCGGGCCTCGGAGAACGCGGCCCGCCGCCTCGGGGCCCTGGTCAACGCCCCGGTCTGGGCCCAGGTGGAGGCGCGCATCAGATCCGAGGGGAGGTATGCGCCGAGCTTCTACCTGTACCTGGTCATCGCGGGTCTCATCGGCTCGGTCGGCATCGTCACCAATTCCCAGATCCTGATCGTCGGGGCCATGGTCGTCGGCCCCGAGTACGGCGCGATCGTCGCCGTGGCGCTGGGCATCGACAGGCGCGACCGGACCATGATCCGCGCAGGGCTGGGCGCCCTGTTCACGGGCTTCCTGCTGACGATCGTGGTCACCTTCCTCTTCAGCCTCCTCATCCGCGGCTTCGGACTTCAGTCGGAGGCCTTCGACCTGGGGCTCCGGCCGGTCTCCGACCTGATCAACACCCCCAACTTCTTCTCCTTCGCCGTCGCCGCCCTCGCCGCTGTCGTCGGCATCGTCTCGCTCACGGAGGCCCGCGCGAGCGCCCTCCTCGGGGTGTTCATCTCGGTCACGACCATTCCGGCCGCCGCGGCCATCAGCGTGTCCACGGCCTTCGCCAGCTGGTCCGAGGCGCGGGGCTCCCTCATCCAGCTCCTGGTGAACATCGTGGTGCTCATCGTGGTGGGCGCGGGTGCGCTCCGGTGTCAGCGCGCGATCTGGCGCAGGGTGGGCCGCCGGGCGGGCAGGCCCGGACACGCCTGAGGCCGCACGGCGGCCCCCGCTGCCGGAACGCACCGAGCGGCCGGAATCCGTTCGGCCGGGGATGATGGAGGACAGGGCCGCCCGCACGGCCCCGCGCGCAGCCAGGAGGGCCGCCATGCCCCAGGAACGCACCTCGCCGCTCCGTGCCGTACCGGGCGCGACGCCGAAGGAACGGGCCGCGCTCGGCAAGGCAGCCCGCAAACGGGCTCCCCGGTCGAGCCACCAGGTGTACGAGCCACCTGCGGACCGGCGGGACCCGCTGACCCTCCTGGAGGCCCAGTCGGCGGCCAGGGTGCAGGAGCTCGTCCCGATCCGCTACGGGCGGATGACGGAGTCGCCCTTCCGCTTCTACCGGGGCGCCGCGGCCGTCATGGCCTCCGATCTGGCCGGAACGCCGCACTCGGGAATCAGGGCGCAGCTGTGCGGTGACGCCCATCTGCTGAACTTCAGGCTGCTGGCCTCCCCCGAGCGCCATCTGCTGTTCGACATCAATGACTTCGACGAGACCCTGCCGGGCCCCTGGGAGTGGGACGTCAAGCGGTTGGCGGCCAGCCTCGTCATCGCGGGGCGCGCCAACGGCTTCACGGACAAGGAGCGGGCGCACATCGTACGGGCCACCGTTCGGTCCTACCGGGAGTCGATGATCCGGTTCGCGGGCATGCGCAATCTCGATGTCTGGTACACGCAGATCGACGAGGGCCGCCTCAAGGCCGTGGCCGCCGACCGACTGGCCTCCCGGGGCCGCGAGCGTGTGGCCAGAGCGACGGCGAAGGCCCGCACCCGGGACAGCCTCCATGCGTTCGACAAGCTCACCGAGGTAGCCGGCGGGCGGCTCCGGTTCGCCGCGGATCCGCCCCTGATCGTGCCGGCCACGGACTTGCTGGCCGAGGCGGAACGCAACGCGACGGAGAAGCAGTTCCGGACGCTTCTCCGGCGCTACGGCCGCAGCCTCCCTTCGGACCGGCGGTCCCTGCTCGCCGACTTCCGGCCCGTGGACATGGCCCGAAAGGTCGTGGGCGTGGGAAGCGTCGGGACGCGCTGCTGGATCATCCTCCTGCTGGGCAGGGACGGCGGGGATCCGCTCATCCTCCAGGCCAAGGAGGCCGACTCCTCGGTGCTCGCACCGCACGCCGGGGCGAGCAGGTATCGGAATCAGGGCGAGCGGGTGGTGGCCGGCCAGCGCCTGATGCAGGCTGCCGGCGACATCTTCCTGGGCTGGGAGCGGGCGGAGGGGTTCGACGGGAAGCGCAGGGACTTCTACGTACGCCAGTTGCGCGACTGGAAGGGCATCGCCGAACCGGAACTGATGGTGCCGCGTGGAATGGCCGCCTTCGGCGAGGTGTGCGGGATGACGCTCGCCCGTGCGCACGCGCGGTCCGGTGACCGTATCGCCATCGCGGCCTACCTCGGCCGCGGCGACGTGTTCGACCGGGCGCTGCAGACGTTCGCCGAGCGGTACGCCGACCAGAACGAGCGGGACCACCGGGCTCTGGTCGATGCGGTGGCCACGGGCCGTCTCCCCTCGGCCGGGGCGGGCGCGACGTAGCAGGACCTGGATTCATCACACCTCAACAGCGGGTACATCACGGCCATAGCGGGACATCGTGGTATCACGTGGGGAGCCCGGCGGTGCAGGACGAGCCGGCCGGGACCCCAAACCGAGGAGACCATGACCATGTCGGCCGAACCGGTCGGAGCGCCCGGCACGGAGTCCCCGGATCCGCGCGCGGTGATCCGCACCCGGAGTTACGCAGTGCTGCTGGTCATGGTGGCGATCCTCGGAGTCCCCATCTCCGCCGCGGCGTTCGGCTTTCTCGCCCTCGTCCACGAGCTCCAGAACCTGACCTACAAGGACCTGCCCCACGCGCTGGGCTTCGACGGCACGCCGACGTGGTGGCCGGTCCCGTTGCTCGCCGTCGCGGGCCTGCTGACGGGGCTGACCATCCGCTACCTCCCGGGAACGGGAGGCCACAAGCCCGCCGAGGGGATGGTGAACACGGGGGCACCCACGGCCGCGGAGCTTCCGGGGGTCGCGCTCGCCGCCGTCGCGTCCCTCTCCCTCGGCGCGGTCCTGGGGCCTGAGGCTCCGCTCATCGCCATCGGCGGCGGGCTGGCCGTGTACGCGGTGCGCCTGCTCAAACCCGGCATCGAGCCGAGCGCGAGCGCCCTGGTGGCGGCCGCGGGCAGTTTCGCCGCCATCAGCGCCCTCCTCGGGTCCCCGCTCATCGGCGCGTTCCTCCTCATGGAGGCGTCCGGCCTCGCCGGGATGATGCTCGGCCTCGTGCTGGTACCGGGGCTGCTCGCCTCGGGCATCGGCTCACTCATCTTCATCGGCCTGGGGTCGTGGACCGGGCTCGGGACGTACTCCCTCACCCTCCCGCACGTGCCTCACACACCCACGCCCACCGTCGCCGAGTTCGGCTGGGCCATCGCACTCGGAGTCGCCGCGGCCTTCGCGGGCACGGGCATCCGAAGGCTCTCCCTGGTTCTGCAGGAGTGGGTCGAACCGCGGAGGGTGGCCGCCACCGTGGGGATGGGCGTGGCAGTCGGTGTACTCGCGCTCCTGTACGCCGAGAGCACGGGAGGGGACGCGTCCGAGGTGCTGTACTCGGGCCAGAACGCCCTCGGCGGTCTGCTCACCGAGGACGCCAAGTATTCGGTCGGAACGCTCCTGGTACTGATCACCTGCAAGGCGCTCGCGTATTCCTTGTCGTTGAGCAGCTTCAGAGGTGGTCCGATCTTCCCGTCGATGTTCCTGGGGGCGGCAGGCGGGCTGGCGCTGTCACACCTGCCCGGCCTGAACGCCACCTCGGGTTTCGCGATGGGAATCGGGGCGATGTGCGTGGCGATGCTCAAGCTGCCGATGACATCGGTACTGCTCGCCACGCTGCTCCTGGGATCCGAGGGCATCACCGTCATGCCTCTCGTGATCGTCTCCGTCGTCGTCTCCTACGTCGTCGTGCTCAGGCTCGAGCCTCCCGCTGCGGCCACGCACACAGCGCCCAGATGATGAAGATGTTGATGGCGATGAGCACGATCGACCAGAACGGGTAGTAGGGCAGCCACAGGAAGTTGGCCAGCGCACCCAGGCCCGCGAGCAGGATTCCGACCATGCGCGCCCACATCGCCCCGCTGAACAAGGCGAGCCCGGCGAGGAGGATGACGATGCCCAGGATGAGATGGATCCACCCCCAGCCGGTCAGGCTGAGCGTGAACGCGTAGTTGCGTGTGGAGACGAACAGGTCGTCCTTGGCTATGGCGGAGATGCCCTCGAAGATGGCCATGGCACCGCCGAACACCATCAGTACCGCCGCGAAGAGGGTCCAGCCGTGCGCTCCTTGCGAGCCCGCGGTGTCGTGGTCCGTTCGCGCCCCACTTCTGCTTCCAGCCATGTCGGTCTCCTAGGTTCCACAGCCGATGCACGGCGCAGGGCGCGCCACACATATGGCTTATGTCGCATTTATCAGACTGGCACACCATCACCCGATCGGCACGTAGGCCCTCTGACACATGTCTCTGTTCAGAGATACAATCCCGCATATGAGAGAACAGGGCGCATCGGAGTCAGTCGACGCCCGGCTCGCGACCCGGCTGGGCCTGCTCCGTACCGAACGCGGCTGGTCGCTGGACGAACTGTCACGCCGCGCGGGGGTGAGCCGCTCGACGCTGTCGCGGCTGGAGCGCGGCGAGCTGAGTCCCACCACTGCCGTGCTCGGACAGCTGTGCACCGTGTACGAGCGGACCATGTCGCGCCTGCTGATGGAAGTGGAGGCGGAGCCGCCAGGGCTCGTGCCCGCCGCACAGCAGCCGGTGTGGCGGGACGAGCGGGCCGGATTCGTACGCCGTTCCGTGTCGCCGCCGCACGCCGGCCTGCGCGCCGAGGTCATCGAGGGCACGCTCGCCGCAGGCTCCGTCGTCACGTACGAGAATCCGCCGGTGCCCGGCGTGGAGCAGCACATCTGGGTGTTCGAGGGCACGGTCGAGATCACCGTCGACTCCACGGCGCACACCGTCGGCCCCGGAGACTGCCTGCGCTTCCGGCTGCACGGGCCCTCTCAATTCCACTGCCCCGGCCCCGACCGGGTCCGCTATGCCCTGATGATCGTCCTGCCGTGAATGTGAAAGGACTTGCCGTATGACCGAGATCGTCTCCGTGTCCGGCCCCGAACTGGTCACGTACGCCGACGAGTTGGCTGCCCTACTGGTCGAGACCGTGGACGGCGGATCCTCGGTGGGCTTCCTGGCACCGCTGGACCGAGGGGCCGCCGCCACCTGGTGGCGGGAGCGAGCGGCCTCCGTCGAGACGGGCCGCCATCAGGTGTGGATCGCCCGTGACGGGGAACGGGTGGCCGGCACGATCGGTCTGGTCAGGCCCGCGCTGCCCAATGCCGGGCACCGCGCGGAGGTCGCCAAGCTGATGGTGCGGCCCTCCTCCCGCGGCCGAGGGGTGGGCCGCGCCCTGCTCGCGGCGGCCGAGCGGTCGGCCGCCGCCGAGGGGCTCTCCCTGCTGATCCTCGACACGGAGACCGGCAGTCCCGCCGAACAGCTCTACCGCTCGGCGGGCTGGACGGAGTGCGGGTCGGTTCCCCGGTATGCGCAGGACCCCGCCGGCACCCTGCGGGCGACCACCTTCTACTACAAGGCGGTCGGCCCCGCGAATCCCCTGGCGTCACAATGAACAGCGACGTCACGCTATCGAGGAGATATCCCATGACCCTGCACGACATCCCGCTGAACACCCTCACCGGCGAGCCGACCACGTTGGGGGCCTACGAGGGCTCCGCGGTCCTGCTGGTGAACGTCGCTTCGAAGTGCGGGCTGACCCCGCAGTACGCCGGTCTGGAGCGGCTCCAGAAGGAGTACGGCGACCGCGGATTCACCGTCCTCGGCGTGCCCTGCAACCAGTTCGCGGGCCAGGAGCCGGGCACCGCGGAGGAGATCCAGACGTTCTGCTCCACGACGTACGGGGTGAGCTTCCCGCTCCTGTCGAAGATCGACGTCAACGGCGAGGACCGGCACCCGCTCTACACGGAGCTCACGAAGCTCGCGGACGCCGAGGGCGCGGCCGGTGACGTCCAGTGGAACTTCGAGAAGTTCCTGATCTCCCCGGCCGGCGAGCCGGTCGCCCGGATCCGCCCCCGTACCGAGCCGGACGCGCCCGAGGTCATCGCGGCGATCGAGGCGAACCTGCCGCAGAAGTAGAACGGCTCGCGGGGCCGGACCGATCTCCCGGTCCGGCCCCGCGGTACGTCCGACGAGTGACGCTAGCGGATCGGCATCCCCGACAGGGTGCGGGCGATCACCAGGCGCTGGATCTCGCTCGTGCCCTCGAAGATGGTGTAGATCGCGGCGTCACGGTGCATGCGCTCCACCGGGTACTCACGGGTGTAGCCGTTGCCGCCGAGGATCTGGACGGCCTGGGCGGTCACCGACTTCGCCGTCTCGCTCGCGAGGAGCTTCGACATCGAGCCCTCGGCCGAGGTGAACGGCTTGCCGGCGCTCGCCATCCAGGAGGCGCGCCAGACCAGCAGCCGGGCCGCGTCGATCTGCGTGCGCATGTCGGCCAGCTGGAAGGCGACGCCCTGGTTGTCGATGATGGGGCGGCCGAACTGGGTCCGGGTCTTCGCGTAGTCGAGGGCGACCTCGTACGCGGCGCGGGCGGTGCCGACCGCCATGGCGCCAACGGCCGGCCGGGACGCCTCGAAGGTGGCCATCGCCGCGTTCTTGACGCGCTCCCCGCCGGACTTGGCACGCTCGCGCGCCCGGGCGAGGCGCTCGTCGAGCTTCTCCTTGCCGCCGAGCAGGCAGTGCCCGGGGACACGGGCGTCCTCGAGGACCACTTCGGCGGTGTGCGAGGCGCGGATGCCGTGCTTCTTGAACTTCTGCCCCTGGGAGAGGCCCGGGGTGGCGGGCGGGACGATGAACGAGGCATGGCCCTTCGAGCCCAGCTCCGGGTCGACGACCGCGACGACGACGTGGACGTTGGCGATACCGCCGTTGGTCGCCCAGGTCTTGGTGCCGTTGAGGATCCACTCGTCCTTGGCCTCGTCGTACACCGCGCGGGTACGCATCGAACCGACGTCGGAGCCGGCGTCCGGCTCGGAGGAGCAGAAGGCGGCGACCTTCACATCGTTCGCGTCGCCGTACATCTGCGGGATCCAGGTGCCGATCTGCTCCTCGGTGCCGTTGGCGAGGACGCCGACGGCCGCCAGGCCCGTACCGACGATCGACAGGGCGATGCCCGCGTCACCCCAGAAGAGCTCCTCCATAGCCACGGGGATGCCCAGACCCGTAGGGTCGAAGAACTGCTGGGCGTAGAAGTCGAGGGAGTAGATGCCTACCTTGGCCGCCTCCTGGATGACGGGCCAGGGCGTTTCCTCACGCTCGTCCCACTCCGAAGCGGCCGGGCGGATCACATCCGCGGCGAAGCCATGCAGCCAGTCACGGACCTGCTTCTGGTCGTCGTTGAGATCGAGCGTGAACTCGGCCATGTTCCCTCCATGCACTTCCGTAAACAACATGCGTTACTCGCGGTAACAACAGTCTGTTACCAGCAAGTAGGCACTGTCAACCGCCCACACGCGGATCCGCGCCCGTCAGGCCATGGTGTTACGTTGCCCGGACGTCAAGAGATCGCATGACAGCTGGCCGGGGCGGGGAGATACGACATGGAGACCACACGAGGAGCCGAGCGCCAGCGGACGGCGGCCGAGCGCCGCCGCCGGGAGCTGCTCGAAGCGGCGGACCGAGTGGTGCTCAGGGACGGGCCGAAGGCGTCGATGAACGCGATCGCCGCGGAGGCCGGGATCACCAAGCCCATCCTCTACCGGCACTTCGGCGACAAGGGCGGCCTCTACCGCGCGCTCGGCAAGCGCCACACGGACGCACTGCTGAGCGCCCTGCGGACCGCGCTCGACGCCCCCTCCGAGCGGCGCGAGCGGGTCGAGGCGACCCTGGACACCTATCTCGCGGCGATCGAGGCCCGACCCCAGGTCTACCGCTTCCTGATGCACCCGTCCGACGACGCGGCACCCTCTCCCGAACAGGGCTTCGACGTGGGCCGGCACTCCGCCCCCCTGCTGCGTCGCCTCGGCGAGGAGCTCGGCAAGGTGATCGCCGAACGGGTCGACCTCGGCCCGGACAGCGAACTGATGGCCCGCATCTGGGGCCACGGCATCGTCGGCATGATGCATGCGGCCGGCGACTGGTGGCTCGGCGACCGCCCCTGCTCGCGCGAACAACTGGTAAGCAGCCTCGCCGACCTGCTCTGGGGCAGGCTGGCCGAGGCCGGTGACCTGCCGGGCGGCCAGGGCTTCTGAACCGCCTTCCTCCCGAGGAGTCAGCCGGTTCGCCCCCACGGCGCCCGCCGGGCCGCGCGCAGCGTCCGGGCGCGGCGCAGCCCCGTCAGCCGGTCGGTGTAGACCCGGCCGTCCAGGTGGTCGCACTCGTGCTGGAGGCAGCGGGCGAACCAACCGGTACCGGTGACCCGCACCGGCTCGCCCGTCATGGACCTGCCCTCGACCACCGCATGGTCGAAGCGCTGGGTGCCTGCTTCGAGGCCGGGAAGTGAAAGGCACCCCTCCGGCCCGCGTACGGTGATCCCGTCCGCCTCGACGAGTACCGGATTGACGAGATGTCCCAGATGCCGGACTTCCTCGTCGTCCGGGCAGTCGTAGACGAACACCTTCAACGGGACGCCGATCTGGTTCGCGGCGAGCCCGACCCCCTGTGCCGCGTACATGGTGGCGAACATGTCCTCGACCAGCCGGGCGAGCGAGGGCCCGAAGTCGGTGACTTCCTCGCACGGACTGTGGAGCACCGGGTCGCCGAGCAGGCTCAGGGCGCGAACGAGTCCGGAACTGCCGGGGATCGGGCGGTTTCGCATGGGGAGAAGCGTACGTTCCACGTGACCTCCACGTTCCCCGTGGTGCCGAGGTGCGGTCGACGCGCCGGACATCGATAGGCTGGGCGCGGACTGATGCAAGGAGGATCTAGGACGATGGCAGGCAACACGGAGCCGTTGTCGCCGCGGGCCAAGCTCGCCGTGACGGCGGGCAAGGCCGCGGCGGCGGTGTCGCGCGCTGCGGGGCGCGGCAGCGGATCGGTGATCGGCGGCCGGGTGGCGCTCAAGCTCGACCCCGACCTGCTGGGGCGGCTGGCGCAGCACTTGGACGTGATCCTCGTGTCCGCGACGAACGGCAAGACGACCACCACCCGGCTGATCGCCGAGGCGCTGCGGGCCGCTGGGCCCGTCGTGTCGAACGCGCTCGGCGCCAACATGCCCGCGGGAATCACCTCCGCGCTGGCCGGCGGATCCGACGCGAAGTACGGCGTGATCGAGGTCGACGAGAAGTATCTCGCCGGCGTCGCACGCGACACGACGCCGAAGGTGATCGCGCTGCTCAACCTCTCCCGCGACCAGCTGGACCGCGCGGCGGAGACCCGGATGATGGCGGAGCAGTGGCGGGAGGGCCTGTCGGGCTCCAAGGCCGTGATCGTGGCCAACGCGGACGACCCCCTGATCGTCTGGGCGGCGTCCTCCTCCCCCAACGTGGTGTGGGTCGCGGCCGGACAGGCGTGGAAGGACGACGCCTGGTCCTGCCCGTCCTGCGGCGGTGTGATGCAGCGCCCCGGCGACGACTGGTTCTGCGGCGGGTGCGGCTTCCGCCGCCCCGCCCCCAGCTGGGCGCTCAACGGCGACTACGTCCTGGACCCGCACGGCTCCGCGTGGCCGATCCACCTTCAGCTGCCGGGCCGGGCCAACAAGGCGAACGCCACCAGTTCCGCGGCGGTCGCCGCGGTCTTCGGTGTGCCGCCGCAGGTCGCCCTGGAGCGGATGTACCAGGTACAGGCCGTCGCGGGCCGCTACGACGTCGTCACCTTCCTCGGCCGGGAGCTGCGGCTCCTGCTGGCGAAGAACCCGGCGGGCTGGCTCGAGACGTTCTCCCTGATCGACCCCCCGCCCACCCCGGTGATCCTCTCCGTGAACGCCCGAGGCGCGGACGGTACGGACACCTCCTGGCTGTGGGACGTCGACTACACCCAGCTGTACGGTCACCCGATCTTCGTGCTCGGTGACCGCAAGCTGGACCTCGCGGTGCGGCTCGAGGTCGCCGGACTGGACTTCCGCGTCTGCGAGACCCTGGACGAGGCCGTCCAGATGGCTCCGCCCGGCCGCATCGAGGTCATCGCCAACTACACCGCCTTCCAGGATCTGCGCCGTCGTGTCGGCAACTGACCGCGGCCCGGGCCACCCCCGGAGAGGACGAAGCATGAGCAACAACGGCCTGCGGCTGGTGTGGGTCTACCCCGACCTCCTCAGCACCTACGGCGATCAGGGCAATGCTCTCGTGGTGGAGCGCCGGGCACGCCAGCGCGGTCTCGACGTGTCGCGTGTCGACGTGCGCAGCGACCAGCCCATCCCCACCTCGGGCGACATCTACCTGATCGGTGGCGGTGAGGACCGTCCTCAGCGTCTTGCCGCGGAGCGGCTGCGCCGCGACGGCGGGCTGAGCAGGGCCGCGTCCAACGGCGCGATCATCTTCTCGGTCTGCGCGGGCTACCAGATCCTCGGTCACGAGTTCATCAACGACCTCGGCGAGCGGGAGCCCGGGCTCGGGCTGCTCGATGTGGTCTCCACGCGCGGCGAGGGCGCCCGGTGTGTCGGCGACGTGCTCGGTGACATCGATCCGAACCTGGGGCTCCCGCCGCTGACCGGATTCGAGAACCACCAGGGCATCACCCACCTCGGCCCCACGGCCCGGCCTTTCGCCCGCACCCGGATCGGGCGGGGCAACGGCACGGGCGACGGCACCGAGGGCGCGTACAACGACACGGTCTTCGGCACGTACATGCACGGCCCCGTGCTGGCACGCAATCCGCTGATCGCGGACCACCTGCTGAAGCTGGCCCTCGATGTGAACGCGCTGCCGCCGTGCGACGACCGCTGGTACGAGGCGCTCCGCTCCGAGCGGATCGCCGCGGCGACGCAGCCTGCCTGACTCCTGCCGGCCGTCACGGTCTCCCCTACGGGCACGCCCTGTTGTCGGGCTGCCCGTGGCTGTGGAGTTTCGTGTACGGCCGGTGGACGTCCAGCAGGCGGACGGTGGGTTCGGTCCGGCCACCTTGCGCCGGTAGGGTGGCGGGGATCCAACCGGACGACGTGGTCCGGTCGTCGGCCCACGTTGCAAAGGTTTCCCGGGCAATGCGAATTGGTGTGCTCACCTCCGGCGGCGACTGCCCCGGCCTGAACGCCGTCATCCGTTCCGTCGTGCACCGCGCGGTGGTGGACCATGGCGACGAGGTCATCGGCTTCCACGACGGCTGGAAGGGCCTCCTCGAGTGCGATTACCGCAAGCTCGACCTCGATGCGGTCGGCGGTATCCTCGCCCGCGGCGGCACGATCCTCGGCTCGTCCAGGGTCCAGCCGGCCCACCTGCGTGACGGGGTGGAACGGGCCAAGGGCCATGTCGCCGACCTCGGCCTCGACGCGATCATCCCGATCGGCGGCGAAGGCACGCTGAAGGCGGCCAACCTGCTCTCCGAGGCGGGGCTGCCCATCGTCGGCGTGCCGAAGACCATCGACAACGACATCGCCTCCACCGATGTGACCTTCGGTTTCGACACGGCTGTCGGTGTCGCGACGGAGGCCCTCGACCGGCTGAAGACCACGGCCGAGTCGCACCAGCGGGTGCTCATCGTGGAGGTCATGGGACGGCACACCGGCTGGATCGCGCTGCACTCCGGCATGGCGGCCGGCGCGCACGCCATCGTGGTTCCCGAGCGGCCCTTCGACATGGACGAGCTGACCGCGCTCGTCGGGCAGCGTTTCTCGGCCGGCAAGAAGTTCGCGATCGTCGTCGTCGCCGAGGGTGCGAAGCCGCGCGCGGGCTCCATGGAGTTCAACCAGGGCACCAAGGACATCTACGGACACGAGCGCTTCGCCGGTGTGGCGACGCAGTTGTCCATCGAGCTGGAGCAGCGCCTCGAGAAGGAGGCGCGCCCGGTGATCCTCGGTCACGTCCAGCGCGGCGGCACCCCGACCGCGTACGACCGCGTCCTGGCCACCCGGTTCGGCTGGCACGCGGTGGAGGCTGCTCACCGCGGTGAGTTCGGCATGATGACGGCGCTGCGCGGCACGGACATCACGATGGTCCCGCTGGCGGCGGCCGTGGAGACCCTGAAGACGGTCCCCGCCGAGCGCTACGCCGAGGCCCAGTGCGTGCTCTGACCGACACATAGGTCCACGATCCGCCCCCGCCCGCAACCGCGGCCGGGGGCGGTTCTAGTCTGGACCGGACAACCGGCACGAATCGGGGACGCCCCCGGCGGGAGTGAACAGATGGATCACAGCGGGCACGGCATGAACATGGATCTGCCGCCGTTCACGCTGGGACGCGGGCTCGAACTCTCCGCGGACCCGTTCTTCCTGGCCGGCTCCGTCGCCGCACTGGCTCTCTACGGGTACGCGGTGCTGCGGCTGCGCAGGCGCGGCGACGGGTGGCCGGTCGGCCGGATCGTCTTCTTCGTCGTCGGCGTGCTGTCCGTCGCCCTGGTGATGTGCACCAAGCTCAACGACTACGGCATGGTCATGTTCAGCGTGCACATGGTGCAGCACATGGTGATCAGCATGCTGTCGCCGATTCTCCTGCTGCTGGGCGCCCCGGTGACGCTGGCACTGCGGGCGCTTCCTGTCGCGGGGCGTGACCGTACCGGCCCGCGTGAACTGCTGCTCATGCTGCTGCACAGCCGCTACATGAAGATCGTCACGCATCCGGCGTTCACGATCCCGCTCTTCATCGCCAGCCTGTACGGGCTCTACTTCACGCCGCTGTTCGACTTCCTGATGGGGTCGAAGCCCGGCCACCTGGCGATGATGGTGCACTTCCTCGGCGTCGGCCTGGTGTTCTTCTGGCCGATCATGGGCGTGGACCCCGGGCCGCACCGGCCGGGCTATGTGATGCGGATGCTGGAGCTCTTCGCGGGCATGCCGTTCCACGCGTTCTTCGGTATCGCCCTGATGATGGCGAGCGGACCGATGGTGGAGACGTACAAGACGCCTCCGGCATCCCTCGGCATCGATCCGCTGAGCGATCAGAACTGGGCGGGCGGCATCGCCTGGGCGTTCAGCGAGATCCCGTCGGTGCTGGTCCTGATCGCTCTGGTCTTCCAGTGGTACCGCTCCGAACAGCGGACGGCAAAGCGTGCGGACCGGGCGGCCGACCGCGACGGCGACCGCGAGCTGAACGCGTACAACGCCTATCTCGCCTCATTGCAGGCGCGCGGACAGTAGCGGCGGGCACGCCTGTGGGGTGACCATGGCTTCAACGGCCGTGCGGCCGATGAGGAGCGTGCGCTCATGTCCGGATCCACGAAGATCATGGGAGTGCTTACCGTCGGGGCGCTGGTCGCGGTCACGGCATACACGGTGGCGCTGGGGAGCAACGGCTGGCTCTGGTTCGGCTGGGTGGTCCTGGGGCTGGCCACCCTGGGAATGGTGGCCACCCGCGACACCTGACGTCGTCCGTGTCGCACAGGGCAATCGGTGGTGCCGCGCATGACCGGTGGGGCCTGGCCGCAGGCGACCACACACGCTGATCGGCGATGTGCGAGGTTGTCTCCTGTGGCCTGGCTGAACACGGTCACCAGCCCGATCCAGAGTGGGAGAGATCTTGTTCTATTACGTCCTGAAATATGTCGTGCTCGGACCACTGCTCCGGCTGGGGTTCCGGCCCCGTATCGAAGGACTGGAGCACATTCCTGCCGAGGGTGCGGCCATCGTCGCAGGCAACCACCTGTCGTTCTCCGACCATTTCCTGATGCCCGCGATCATCAAACGGCGCATCACGTTCCTCGCGAAGGCCGAGTACTTCACCGGCCCCGGCATCAAGGGCAAGCTCACCGCGGCCTTCTTCCACAGCATCGGGCAGATTCCGGTGGACCGATCGGGCAAGGAGGCCGGTCAGGCGGCGATCCGTGAAGGGCTGGGGGTGCTGAGCAAGGGTGAGCTGCTGGGGATCTACCCGGAGGGCACCCGCTCGCACGACGGGCGCCTGTACAAGGGCAAGGTCGGGGTCGCCGTGATGGCGATCAGGGCCGGCGTCCCGGTCGTCCCGTGCGCGATGGTCGGTACGTTCGAGATCCAGCCGCCCGGGAAGGTCGTGCCGCGGATCAAGCGGGTCACCATCCGCTTCGGCGAACCCCTGGACTTCTCCCGCTACGCCGGGCTCGAGGACCAGAAGGCGGCGATCCGCGCGGTCACCGACGAGATCATGTACGCCATCCTCGGCCTCTCCGGGCAGGAGTACGTCGACGAGTACGCGGTCAAGGTGAAGGCCGCGCAGGCGGAGCAGTCCAGAAAGTTCCCTCGGCGGCAACGCTGAGCGTGGAGTCTGCTCCTGGCAGATCTCCCTGGTCCGGCGTCGTGGCGCCCCGTAGCGTCTCCCGTATGAGCAGAGGACGAGCGTTCGTACTGGGCGCCACGGGGCAGGTCGGCCGGGCCGCCGTGCGGGCCCTGGCGGAGGACGGCTGGGACGTGACGGCGGCATCGCGCGGGGGCGGCCGGGACGGTACGTGGGGGTCGGACGTCCGCAGCGTGTCACTCGACCGTGAGGACGAGGGGGCGCCGGCCGCCGCGCTCGGCGACGGCTGGGACGTCCTGGTCGACATGGTGGCGTTCGACGGCGCACACGCCCGGCAGTTGACCGGGCTCACCGGCCGTATCGGCTCGGCCGTCGTCATCTCCAGCGGTGCGGTCTACGAGGACGACCGGGGACGCGGCTTCGACACCCAGAGCGAGCCCGACGGCGCTCCTCACTATCCCCTGCCGATCCCTGAGACACAGCGCACGGTCGCCCCGGGCGACGCGACGTACGCGACACGGAAGGTCCAGCTGGAGCAGGAACTGCTCGCCGCCGGCGCCGAACTGCCGGTGACGCTGCTGCGGGCGGGCGCGATACACGGGAAGTACTGCCGGACGCCGCGCGAGCTGTACTTCGTCAAGCGACTGCTCGACGGACGCGGGCGGCGGGTGCTCGCGTACGACGGGATGTGCCGCTTCCATCCGGTCCATGTGTCCAACCTTGCCGAGCTGATACGTCTCGCCGCGCTGCGGCCGGCCTCGCGGGTGCTCAACGCAGGGGATCCACAGGCGCCGACCGTCTCCGAGATCGGCGCGGCCATCGACGACGTGCTGGGCCGGAAGACCGAAACGGTCCTGGTGGCGGGTGCCCCTCCCGAGGGCCACGTCGGCGAGACGCCGTGGACCAGCGCTCATCCCATCGTCTACGACATGGAGCTCGCCGAGCGCGAGCTCGGCTACGTGCCGGTGACGGACTACGCGGATTCGCTTCCGGAGACCGTCGAGTGGCTCGCGTCCGAGCTGCGCGGGCGGGAGTGGACGGAAGCCTTCCCGAAGATGGCGCGGAACTACGGCGAGGCCCTCTTCGACTACGCGGCGGAGGACGCCTGGCTCGAGCGGTCCGACCGCAGGGCCTGAGCCCGGTCGGCGCAGCGGGCGGCCGGTTGGATCTCCGGCCGCCCGCTCGCTCACGTCAGATGACGGACGCTCACGGCTTCGGTGTGGCGTGCGGGGTGCACGTCACATCACGCGGGTCGGTCTTCCCGGTGAGCAGGTAGGTGTCCACCCGCTCGTTGACGCAGGGGTTGACCAGGCCGGTGACGCCGTGCGAGCCGGCGTCCTTCTCGGTGATGAGGCGGGAGCCCTTGAAGCGCTTGTGCAGTTCGACGGCGCCCCCGTACGGAGTGGCGGCGTCACGCGTGGACTGCACGATCAGCACGGGCGGCAGGCCCTTGCCGGTCCTGACGTCCAGCGGGGTCTGCTGCTTCGCCGACCAGGTCGCACAGGGCAGGTTCATCCAGGCGTTCGCCCAGGTCATGAACGGGTTGTCCTTGTGCAGCCTGGTGTTGTCACGGTCCCACTTCGACCAGCTGGTGGGCCACTTGGCGTCCGCACACTCGACCGCCGTGTACACGGCGTTGCCGTTCTCCGAGGAGGCGTTGCCCTTGGTGTCCGACAGGTCGGGGGCCGCGGCGTCGATCAGCGCCTGGGTGTCGCCGCCCAGGTAGTCGCTCCAGATCTGGGCGGTGGGCGCCCAGGCGGAGTCGTAGTACGGCGCACCCTGGAAGAACCCGATGAGCTCGGCGGGGCCGACGACCCCGCCGATCGGGTCCTTCTTGGCCGCCGCGCGCAGCTTCAGCCACGCCTGCTCGACCTTCTCGGGCGTGTCGCCGATGTGGTAGACGGAGTCGTTCTTGGCGACCCACGTCTTCCAGTCCTGCCAGCGCACCTGGAAGGCGACGTCCTGGTCGAGGTTGGCCTCGTACCAGATGTTGTCCTTCGAAGGATCGACCACGCTGTCGACGATCATGCGGCGCACGTGGTCCGGGAAGAGCGTGCCGTAGACCGCGCCCAGGTAGGTGCCGTAGGAGACGCCCAGGAAGTTGAGCTTCTTCTCGCCGAGCGCGGCGCGGATGACATCCAGGTCGCGCGCGGTGTTGGGCGTGGTCATGTGCGGCAGCATGTCGCCGCTGCGTTCGGCGCAGCCGTCCGCGTACTCGGCGGCGAGCTTGCGCTGCGCACGCTTGTCGGCCTCGCTGTCGGGTACGGGGTCCGCCTTCGGGGCCTTCACGAACTCCTGCGGGTCGATGCAGGAGATCGGAGCCGAGTGCCCGACACCGCGTGGGTCGAAGCCCACGAAGTCGTATGCCTTCGCCGCATTCACCCAGAGCGGGTTCTTGGTGACGATGCGCCTCGGGAACGCCATACCGGAGCCGCCGGGGCCGCCGGGGTTGTAGAGGAGCGCGCCCTGGCGCTCGTCCTTCGTGCCCGTGCTGACGTGCCGGTCGACGGCGAGCTTGATCTGCTTGCCGTTCGGCTTGGCGTAGTCGAGCGGCACGGTCACCCAACCGCACTGGATGGGTGTGGCGATCGCCCAGTCGGCCGGACAGTCCGTCCAGTCGATGCCTGCTCTCGCCGCACGGGCCGCGGCGACCTGGACGCCGCGCGCCTCGGAACCGCCGTGATGACGACCGTCGGCACTGGCTGCCGGTGCGGCTATCGCCCCCGCTATGAGCGTGCCCGCGATCAGAGTGCCGGCCGAGCCGAGCACTGCTGTGCGTCTCAAGTGGAACCTCCCCCTGTGTGATGCGCCCGCTGGTGGCGCAGGTGTTCGTATGTCCAGCGGATCCTTTCGTCTGTGGGGTGGCTGAGAACAGGGCGTACGCATGTTTCTTTACCGAACCAATAACCGGTGACTGCGTCCCGCTGAGCGGACTCAGGCCCCGTTCCAGGCCTTGAGCCCGTCCAACAGCCCGGCGAGCGCCTCGTCCAGGACGCCACGCAGCAGCCGCGCGTCGGCGGCGAGCGCTGTCACCAGGACGGCGGGACCGGCCAGCGGGGCGAGCGCGGCAGTGAGTCCCAGAAGCCGGGGTTCAGGCAGGTCCTCCTCGAACGCCGGGTGGACGACGAGTAGTTGTCCCACCGCCCGGTGACCCCCCAAAACCGCCGCACCGTCCCATCCGCCGGGTGCCCCGGGCCCGTACCCCAGCTGCTGGTCGAACAGCGGACGGCCGGCCCGGCGGACCGTCAGACGGGTGGTCAGGCTGCCGGTGACCTCGCCGTGCCGGCCCAGGATCTGTTCCTCGCGCAGCACCAGACGTGCGGAGGAGGCGAGTTCGACCCGGGTGCTCTGGTCGAGCTCGCTGCCGTACGCGGAGATGAGCTGCTCGGGGAGCCAGCGGAGTTCCGCGCCCTCCCCCACGCTCAGCCGCAGGTCGTACGAGGCGCGGCCCTCGTCCGGACGGGCGCCGGGGAGTGCCACGGTGGCCGCGGCGGAGTCCACGGCCAGCCGCGCGCCGTCCTCCGCCCGCGCCTCGATGGCGAGGCGGTCGCCGCCGAGCGGCGCGCTCATCGCTCCGACCACGGTGACGCGGGCGCGTCCGGGCTCCGGTGATCTGGTGCGGCGCAGGGCCAGCGGTCCTGCGCTCTCCAGCACGGGGAGCACGGTGGAACCGCGCCCGTCGGGGACCGCGGTGATGCGAGCGGTGGCCTCGATGCTCATGCGGTCCAGGCCGCGAGCTGCGCCCGCACCCATTCCGCGACGGGTGCCACGCCCTCGGCGGAGGTCAGGGAGGTGAACACGACGGGGAGTTCACCGCGCTGCTCGGCGGCGTCGCGGGCCATCCGGCCCAGGTCGGACCCCACGTACGGGGCGAGATCCGTCTTGTTGATGACGAGGAGGTCGGCGGTGGTGACCCCGGGGCCCCCCTTGCGCGGGATGTCGTCGCCCCCGGCCACGTCGATCACGAAGACCTGGGCGTCGACGAGTCCCTTGGAGAAGGTGGCGGTGAGGTTGTCGCCGCCGGATTCGACGAGGATCAGGTCGAGCGGCCCCACGGAGTCCTCCAGGTCCTCGACGGCTTCGAGGTTGGCGGAGATGTCGTCGCGAATGGCGGTGTGCGGGCAGGCGCCGGTCTCGACGGCCTGGATGCGCTCGGGCGGCAGCACGGCGTTGCGCAGGAGGAAGGCGGCGTCCTCGCGGGTGTAGATGTCGTTGGTGACGACGGCGATCGACAGCCGGTCGCGCAGGGCGCGGCACAGGGCGGCGACCGTCGCGGTCTTCCCGGAACCGACCGGTCCGCCGAGGCCGATGCGCAGGGCGCGCCGGGTGCCGTCGGGGCGTGCGGCGTCGGCGCTGACGGCTGCGGGGCCGCTGTGGGTGTGGTCGAGGTGCATGGAGTGACTCCTGGTGGTGGCGGGTGTGGAGTTCTCAGGACGCGAACAGCCGGACCGGCCAGGCCGCGTGTGCTTCGGCGGTGATGTCGAGCAGCGGAGCAGAGGCGGCGGGCAGTGCGTCGATGCCCTCCAGGGCGGCTGCGGCAGCCTGTTCGGCGACCCGGTCGAGCTCGGGCGCGAGCCGGGCGAGGACGGCGGTGGCCTGGAAGGGGTCCAGCGAGAGCAGCCGGACGACCGCGGTGGCCGGACCGCTGACCGCTTCGTACACGGCGCAGTGTGCGGCGTCCTCGGGCCCCAGGCCCGCCGCGCGTGCGGTGAGGCCGAGGACGACGGGCTGGTGGGCGCCCCGCGGCCGGGCCGCTGCGAGCGCGGCCAGTTCAGGGCTGGGCCAGGTTGCCCGCGCAGCCCGCATCAGCTGGCGGCCGAGCTTGCGTGCGACGGCCCGCAGCGCGGGCGAGGGCGTCCGGGCGTCGGCGGCCTCGTCGAGCGCGAGCGGGTCGAGGCCGTGGGCCGCCGCCGCGGCAAGTGCGGCCGACGTCAGCCCGGTGGTATGGAGCCGGCCCAGGCAGAAGCCCGCCAGGTCCTGGGCGTTGCGGATGCGTCCCGCCTTGACAGCCGGCTCGGCGCCACCCGAGTGGGCGTGGCCGCCGGCGGGGAACCGGCCGTCGGCGAGGACGAGCAGTGCGGCGCGTGTCGTCATGGAGTGCCGACCCGCCCTCAGAAGAGGAAGTAACGCTGGGCCATGGGGAGTTCGGCTGCCGGAGCAGGTTCGACCCGCTCCCCGTCGATGGTGACCGCGAAGCTGTCGGGGTCGACCTGGACCCGCGGCATGGCGTCGTTCTCCCGCATGTCCGTCTTGGTGACACCGCGGGTGCTGGTGATCGGCACGAACGCCTTGCCCAGTGCCAGCCGGTCCGGCAGCCCGTCCTCGATGGCGGCCGCGGACACGAAGTTGAGGGAGTTTGCGGCGGGCGCTCGCCCCACGGCACCGAACATCGGGCGGGGCATGACGGGCTGTGGGGTGGGGATCGAGGCGTTGGCATCACCCATCTGCGCGTATGCGATCTGACCGCCCTTGATCACGGTCTGCGGTTTGACGCCGAAGAATGCCGGGTCCCACAGCACGAGGTCGGCGAGCTTTCCTGTCTCGACCGAGCCGATCTCCCGGTCCAGGCCCTGGGCGACCGCCGGGTTGATCGTGTATTTGGCGACATAGCGACGAGCCCGGTGGTTGTCGGCGGCCCCGTCGCCCGCCAGGGAACCGCGCCGCCGCTTCATCACATGGGCGGTCTGCCAGGTACGCAGGACCACCTCCCCGATCCGTCCCATCGCCTGGGAGTCGGAGGAGATGATCGAGATGGCGCCGAGGTCGTGGAGGATGTCCTCGGCCGCGATGGTCGAGGGCCGGATCCGGGACTCGGCGAAGGCCAGGTCCTCCGGCACGGTGGGGTTGAGGTGATGGCAGACCATCAGCATGTCGAGGTGTTCATCGATCGTGTTGACGGTGTGCGGCCGGGTCGGATTGGTGGAACTGGGCAGGACGTACGGCTCCGAGACCACGCTGATGATGTCAGGGGCGTGCCCGCCGCCGGCGCCTTCGGTGTGGTACGCGTGAATGGAGCGGCCGGCGATGGCGGCGAGGGTGTCGGCGACGAATCCGGCCTCGTTGAGCGTGTCCGTGTGGATGGCCAGTTGCGCGCCTGTCTCCTCGCAGACGCTCAGGCAGGCGTCGATGACGGCGGGGGTGGCGCCCCAGTCCTCATGGATCTTGAACCCCAGCGCTCCGGCGCGCAGCTGGGAGTGCATGGCCTCGCGGGACATCGTGTTGCCCTTGCCGAGCAGGCCGATGTTGACGGGGTAGCCCTCGAGGGCCTCGAACATCCGGGCCAGGTGCCAGGGCCCCGGGGTGATCGTGGTGGCCTTGGTCCCTTCCGCCGGGCCCGTGCCTCCGCCGACGAGCGTGGTGATGCCGGAGGAGAGCGCCTGGTCGACGAGGGTCGGGGAGATGAAGTGGACATGCGCGTCGATGGCGCCCGCGGTGATGAACTTGCCGTTGCCCGCGATGATTTCGGTCTCGGGGCCGATGACCAGGTCAGGGTGGACGCCGTCCATCGTGTCGGGGTTGCCCGCCTTGCCGATGCCGGTGATCCGGCCGTCGCGGATACCGATGTCGGCCTTGACGATGCCCCAGTGGTCGATGATGACCGCGCCCGTGATGACCGTGTCGGGTGCTCCCTCGGCGCGGGTGGTGCGCGCCTGGCCCATCGATTCGCGGATCACCTTGCCGCCGCCGAACACCGCCTCGTCACCGGCCCTCCCGGGGCCGCCCGAACGGTCCTCCTCGATCTCGACGACGAGATCGGTGTCGGCGAGCCGGATGCGGTCACCGGTGGTCGGCCCGAACAGATCGGCGTACACGGCGCGGCTGAGCTCAGGCATCGAGGGAACCTCCGGTTTCGCCGCGCAGCCCGGGGACGGTGCGCAGGCCTGCGAGCGGGACGAGTTCGACGTCGACCGGGACACCGGGCTCGAAGCGCACGGCGGTACCCGCTGCGATGTTCAGCCGCAGCCCGTGCGCAGCTCGGCGGTCGAAGTCCAGACCGGGGTTGGCCTCGGCGAAGTGGTAGTGCGAGCCGACCTGGACGGGCCGGTCGGCAGCGTTGAGGACAGTGATGCGGGTGACGGGGCGCCCCTCGTTGAGCCGCACCGCGCCTTCCGCGTAAAGGATCTCTCCGGGAATCATCCGGCCGCTCCCCCGTCAGACGATCGGATCGTGGACGGTGACGAGCTTGGTGCCGTCCGGGAAGGTGGCTTCGACCTGGACGTCGTGGATCATCTCGGGGATGCCGTCCATGACGTCCTCGCGGGTGAGTACCTTCCTGCCGGAGGCCATCAGCTCGCCGACGGTCCGGCCGTCGCGCGCGCCCTCCAGGAGGTGGGAGGTGATCAGAGCGATCGCCTCGGGGTGATTCAGCCGCAGCCCGCGCGCCCTGCGCTTCTCGGCGACATCGGCCGCCACATGGATGAGCAGGCGTTCCTGTTCGTGCGGAGTCAGTTGCACGCTTCCACCTCTTCGTCTTCCGCCCGGGACCGGCCCGGGCGCAGCGGGACCCTATCCCCGTTCAACACTCTGTTGAACGATGAAGCGGATCGCGCGGCCAGGTATTGCACGTTAGGGCGGAAGTTTTTCCGGCGCGTTAACTGATCTTTTGCAGATCCATGGACATCAGCCCGCGCAGGCCGCTTTCGAGGACTTCCGGGCCGACGTCGCCGAACATGGCCAACTGGGCGATGTACCCCTGGGCGACGGCGATCAGCGTGCGGGCGACGTGCTCGTCCGGCACCTCGGCGGTGAGCACGCCGGCCGCGCGGTACACGCCGACCAGTTCCGCCCAGGCCACGCGCAGACCCGCGTACGCCTCACCGAGCGTGACCGCCAGCCGCTCGCTGCGCAGGGTCTCCGACCACACCTGGACGATCAGCCCGGCATAGGCCCTGCGGTCCAGCCCGCCCGCCTCGTCCACCCCTTCACCGAAGAGGGAGCGCGCCACTCGGCCGATCAGGACGTCGGGAGTGGGCGGCGGGCTGTCCCTGGAGGCCTGCTCGAAGGCTCGGCGAACGCCGCCGACCGCCTCCCCCGCGATGGCCGCGATCAGGTCCTCCTTGCCGCTGAAGTAGCGGTAGACCGCCCCCGCCGACAGCCCGACCTCTTTCAGGACGTCCTGCATGGAGGTGCCGTGGAAGCCGTCACGGGCGAAGGCGCGTGAGGCGCCGTCGAGGATCTGCCGGCGGCGGGCGTCGAGGTGTTCCTGGGATACACGGGCCATGGGGTCAATCTAAAACGAACGTTCCTTCTTGACAAGGCACCGGCTCGGCCTGACAGTGGGAAAAAGCAAAACGAACGATCCTTCTCTTTGAATCGAGGCAGTCGTCATGCCCGGACAGAACCGCCGCGCGGTGGCGGTCATCCTGCTCGTACCTCTGATGGTGACGCTCGCGCTCTGGGCCTTCTCATGGCCCGCCGCCCGTTCAGCACCTCGGGACCTGCCCGTGGGCATCGCCGGCACCGCACCGGCGGCCGACCGGTTGCAGGAGCAGCTCGAGCGGCGCGAGGGCGCCTTCGAGATCCACCGCTACGACGACGCGCCCGCCGCCCGCGCCGCCATCGAGGACCGGGTCGTATACGGCGCCGTGGTGGCCACGGAGAAGGGCCCACACCTGCTCACCGCGTCCGCGGCGAGCCCGGTCGTCTCCCAGCTGTTGCGCGAAGCGGTCGCCGCCGCCGCCCCCGCGGGCACCACGGTGCCCGTCACCGATGTCGTCGCCGCACCCGCCACGGATCCCCGTGGGGGCGCGCTGGGCGCGAGCATTCTGCCGTTGGCCCTGGCGGGAGTCGCCTCCGGGGCGGTGGTGACCCTCATGAAGCTGCGTGGCGCCCGTGCCGCCGTGACACTGACCGGCGCGGCCGTGCTGGTGGGTGTCGCCGCCACGGCCGTGGCCCACAGCTGGCTCGGCGTGATCACGGGCGACTGGTGGGCCGAGGCCGGCACCATCGGACTGACCGTGGTGGCGATCGGCGCGGCCGTGGCGGGGTTCGCCGCACTGATCGGCACGCCGGGCATCGGACTGGGGGCCCTGCTGATGGTGCTGCTGGGCAATCCGTTCTCCGGGGTTACCAGCGCCCCCGAAATGCTCCCCGAACCGGTCGGCATGATCGGCCAGTGGCTCCCGCCGGGCGCGGGCGGCTCGATGCTGCGCTCCGTGGCGTTCTTCGACGGAAGCGCAGCAGGCGGGGCCATAGCCACCCTGGCGATCTGGGCCGTGCTCGGCCTGACCGCCGTCCTTGCCGGCGGCCGCACACGCCCAGGGAACCCCGACCTCGACCACGCCGAACCCTCCGAGCGGAATCCCGCGCCCGCCCTCGCGGGCTGAGCGGCTCCGCCGGTACCACCGTGCACTCTCGCCGTAGCGGACGGGGGTGCACGGCTTCTGTCGTCGCGCCGCCCTCAGTCGGTCGCCCCGCGGTCGTCCGGGCCGCGGTGCTCCGCGGCGATACCGAAACGGCGGCGTTCGGCCGGAGCGGACGTCATGGAGCCGATCGAGGACACCGTACGAACGATCTGCGCCTCGGCCGCCGCCTCGTCGCTCTCGAGTCGCTGCAGGTCAGCCGCCGACACCAGGGCCACGAGCGGCTTGCCGTGCCGTGTCACGACCACTCGCTCACCGCCGTAGACGACGCGGTTGATCAGCTCGGCGAGCTCTGCTCGGGCTTGCGTCACCGGAATCTCGTAGGCCATGGCTCCCAGCTTAAGGCGCGTATCCCACGGCCACGGAGTCCGTGTGGCAGCAGAAGAGCCCAGCTCCGAACAGGGCTGGGCTTCTTCGTGCGTGCGGTGGTGAGACACGGCACGCACGAAGAAGCCCAGCAGCCGCCGGCACACACCCTGGGGAACCTCGAAGCAGGGCGGCGCCGCTCCTGGATAGCGGCCGAGGCCGAGCAGGTAGCGGCGGCGCGCAACGGAAGGCGAGGGGGCCACGTCAGCGTGTACCCCTCGCTGTGCTGAAGACCGAAGGCAGTAATTGGCGGCACCGGGCCCGCAGACCGCGAGCCCGGCATGATCCGGACGAGGGGCCTTAGCCAGGGCACTTCTCGGGCTGGCCAGGGGCGTCGACGTGGCGGACACGTGCGGCCTGGTCGTGGCGGGCCGGAGAGACGGCGATGGTGCCGCCGCACTTCGCGCAGACGGTGGTGGCATCAGCCTCAGACATGGAACCGACCTTTCGTGTGGGGTATCTACGCCCCCTAGTTCACCCGGCGGACGACGGGCAGCTGTGCTCTCCAGGAATGCTCAGCGTGTCGCTCACATCCCGGTGACGGGCTGTCATCCCACGGGCCTCGTCGAAGCAGCAGTCGAGTGAGTGGGAGTTGTCCGCCCAGCCGGACTTCCGGCGTCGGGGTTGACGGTCGGCGGGTTGACACACATGCGAGCGTTCTCAGCCCGCCATGTGAGGGCTTGTCAGATCTTGTCCCTCGCCGATAGCGAAACAGCAGGCGCCCTGTTGCTTCCCCCCGGACCCCTGGGCCATAGTCCCCATCAGAACTTCTGTACGTCCTGTACATTTTTTACGGACTCCAAGGAAGAGGCAACGCCGTGCACCGCCCCGCCGCCCGCTACGTACTGCCCGAGTTCACCGAACGCACCTCGACCGGCACCCGGACGCTGGATCCGTACTCGAAGCTGCTCGCCGAGCGGATCGTCTTCCTCGGCACGCCCATCGACGACACCGCGGCAACCGACCTCATCGCGCAGTTCATGTACCTGGAGTACGCCGAACCCGACCGGCCGGTCTCCCTCTACATCAACTCGCCGGGCGGCTCGTTCAACGCCATGGCGGCTGTTTACGACACCATGCAGTACCTGTCCTGCGAGGTGGAGACCTTCTGCCTCGGCCAGGCGGGCTCCTACGCCGCCGCGCTGCTCGCGGCCGGCGCACCCGGCCGCCGACATGCTCTGCCCGGTGCCCGGGTAGTCATTCAGCAGCCGGCCCTCCTCGACGAGCCGGTACAGGGCCAGCCCTCCGACCTCGAGATCCAGGCGCGCGAGCTGATGCGTGAGCGGGAGTCGCTCACCGCGATGCTGGCCCGTCACACGGGGCGTTCCGCACAGGACATCGGCTCCGACCTCGAGCGGGACACGATCCTCGACGCCCCGGCCGCCCAGGCGTACGGACTGGTCGACCACATCATGGAGAACCGCACACCGAATCGGCCGCCACACCCCGCGAGGTGATCCCGTTGCTCTCCCCCCAGCTCCCGCCGCTCCCCGCACTGACCCGCGCCGAGGGAGAGTTCATCGACTGCTACCTGGAGGTGCTCGACCAGGTCGGCCGGATCAACCCCGCCCGGGGCAGCGACACCTACGGAGCGCTCCGGGCCGCCCAGGCGCTGGCCTCACGGGCGACCGCCCTGCGCGATGCACTCGCGCTGATGCACGAGCGGGGCGAAACCCAGATCCATGCAGCCACGTTGGCCCGTGCGTTGCGGGTGCTGGACGGGGAGCGGCGTGCGGGCAGGGTCACCGTGCCGCCCGCATGAGCGGGTTGACCGCCCCTCAGACCGCCTTCCCCGCCGTAGCCCTGTCCTGACGCCGGATCACGGCGCCTACGCCGGAAGCCTGCGAGCCGTGACGGTCCGCTCCGGTCGCCACGGTGCGCGGCCTCGGGGCCAGCGCGGCTCGCAGCGCCGGCGTGAGGACGTGGCGGGTCTCGGACGGGGTGAGTGCGGCCGGGGTGGGCAGGGGGTTGAGGTAGCGCGTGTAGATGAGGCCTCCGAGAATCGTCACCACGGCCGTGGCGCGTGCGGTCGCGTCCCGGCCTCCGAGAAATTCAACAAGCCGGGCCAGCAGCTCGCGTTCCAGGTATTCACGGATGACCTCGGCAGCCTCCTCGCCCCGGGTGGTGAGCTGCCGGAAGTCGGCGTCCTCCCACAGGTCCGTCACCGCGTCGATCAGGCGGTCGGGGAGGGTGGCCGGGTCGCCGCCGAGGACGTCGTCCACCGCCAGCGCATTGGCGCACTGGAACTGCATCACGTCTGCGAACAGGCCCTTCTTCGAGCCGAAGTGGTACGCGATCAGAGCCGGGTCGACCCCGGCGGCCCCGGCGACCGCGCGCAGGGTGGTGAGCCGGTACCCGCGTTCCAGGAACAGCTCACGAGCCGCCGAGACGATCGACTCGCGGGTGGGCGGGTTGCCGCGGGGGCGGCCTCGGGTGCGGGCGGAGGCAGGGGCGGCGTTATTCATCAGCGTTGAGCCTGCGTTTCGCGGTCGGCACAGTCAAGGGCGTTCCGGAAACCACACCAAGGGATGGCCCACACCATGCGTATCGCAGTCTTCGGCGCCAACGGACCGACAGGTCGCCACCTCACCGAACAGGCCCTCGCGACCGGCCACGAAGTCGTCGCCGTGACCCGCCGCCCGGGTTCCCTCCCCCTTCGCCCGGGCCTCACCGTGGCGGTCGCCGACGCCACGGACCTGGAGGCCGTCGACGCCGCGATCGGCGGGACGGACGCCGTCCTCTCCGCGCTGGGCGCACGCTTCTCCAAGGAGAAGATCACCACGTACTCGGCGAGCGCCACCGCCATCACCCGGGCCATGGCCCGCCACGGCATCGAGCGACTGCTCACCGTCAGTTCCAGCATCGCCGACCCCAACTGGCGGCCCACCGGCGCGCACTTCTTCAACCATGTGCTCGACCCGCTGGTCAACCGGCGCCTCGGCCGCACCCTCCACGAGGACATGCGCCGTATGGAGGCCGTGATCCGCCGTACGGACCTCGACTGGACGCTCGTCCGTCCCTCGGGCCTCTTCGAGCATGCCGCCGTCACCCGTTTCCACACGGCCGAGACCAGCGCCGACGGCGTCTTCACCGCACGTGCCGACCTCGCGGCGAGCATGCTGCGCGAGCTGGAGGAGCGGCGGTACGTCCGTACGGCCATGGGTGTCATCACCACTGCCGTGAGACCGAACATCGCCAAGCTGATCTGGAACGAGGGCGTGAAGAAGAGGTGAGCCGGACGACCGTCGGACTGCCGGCCGCCGCAAGGGCGTTCCTCGCCATGCCCCGCACGGCCACGCTGACCAGCCTCCGCCCGGACGGGTCCCCGCACGTCACGCCTGTCCGCTTCACCTTCGACGCGTCCGCCGGCCTGGTCCGGGTGACCACCCGGGCGGGAGCCCGCAAGACCCGGAACGTGGCGGCAGGTGGGGCTTCGGCCCGTGTCGCCCTCTGCCAGGCGGAGGGCTTCCGCTGGCTCACTCTCGAAGGCCGGGCCGACGTCACCGACGACCCCGCGCGCCTGGCCGAGGCCGTTCGCCGCTACACCGCCCGCTACCACGTGGCCCCGCCCGCCCCGCCGGACCTGGTCGTCGTAGAAATGACCGTCGAACGCGTCCTGAGCCTCAATCTCTGAATCTCCCGTACAGAAAGCAGTGACACGCGATGCCCACCCTTCCCGTCCTCGATTCCACCCTCCACCACCGCGAGTCCGGCGACCCCGACGGGCTGCCGTTCGTCTTCCTCCACGGCAACCCCACCTCCTCCCACCTGTGGCGGAACGTCCTGCCGGGCGTGGCCGCGCCCGGCCGCCGTCTCCTGGCCCCCGACCTCATCGGCATGGGCGACTCCGGCAAGCCCGACCTCGCCTACTCCTTCGACGACCACGCCCGCTACCTCGACGCCTGGTTCGACGCCCTCGGCCTTGCCGAGGCCGTCCTCGTCGGCCACGACTGGGGTGGCGCGCTCGCCTTCGACCGCGCCGCCCGCCTCCCGGGCAGCGTGCGCGGCCTCGCCTTCACCGAGACGATCATCAAACCGTTGGTCGGCGATGATTTCCCGTCTGCCGGACGGGAGTTGTTCACCCTTCTGCGCACTCCCGGAGTGGGTGAGGAGATGATCCTGGAGAAGTCGCTGTTCATCGATGCGCTCCCGGACACGCTGGCCACCCCACTGGATCCGGCCGATCTCGAGGTCTACCGCCGCCCCTTCCCGACCCCGCACAGCCGCCGCCCGGTACTGGCGTGGACGCGCATGATGCCACTGGACTCCGAACCCGCCGACGTCGTGGCCCGCATCGAGCGCTACGACGCCTGGCTGGCCGCCAGTCCCGAAGTTCCCAAGCTGCTTGCCGCGTTCGATCCGGGCCCGGGCGCGATGACCGATCAGAGGGCCGTCGCCTGGTGCGAGGAGAACATCGCGGGTCTGGAGGTCTCCCGCCACGGCTTGGCCGGACACCACTCCCCGGAGGACCGCCCCGCGGAACTGGCTGCGGCAATCAACGCTTGGGCCGACCGCCACGGGCTGGCACGCCCGTAGGAGTCCCCCGATGCGGAAGTGCCACCACAGGCCCGCCTCCCGCCGAGGAGTGCACGCGCCTCAACCACCGTCACCACCGTCACCATCGAACACCGTGCTGCGGAGCCGACGGCCTCCCGCGCGCCCGGCAAGACATTCGAACAGTTGTCGCGTCAACGGCTGCGCCGGTGCCCCCCGAAGCCCGGACACGCCCGATGCGCGGATCAATATTCCTCGCTCGTTCGGCGTAGACCATCCCCCTCACGGGGGACAGCTCAACTTGCGCAGGACGCGCGGACACTGAGCGGAATTAACCGTTCCGCTGCTGGTACGGGGCCGGTCACGCAGCGTCGCCTCAGCTTCGGCCCCACCTCGTCCACCCGAACGGATCAGCCGTGATGACTCTCACATAACGACCTTCAGCGCGGAAATCCGGCAGCCCGTGAGTAAAGATCCCTGGGACGACAAGCCCCCGCCACCGCGACGGGGCGGTCCGGGCGGACGCCGAGTCCTGCCGCTGTCCGGATGCCTGGTCGACAGAAGTGGATCGGCAGGAGTGGAGGACCCGAGCGCAACGGGTCGACGGGATATCCCTTCGACCCTCGGGGTGAAGCCGCCAAGTGCGGCCGGGCAACTTCGCCAGCCCGAACCCGACAGGTCATCCTTCACAGGCGGCTGACGAAGGGTTGCGCATGACTGCGCAGGTTCATGTCCCGTCTCTTTTCGCCCGGGTCGGTACGGCCTCGGTTCTCACATTCGCTGTAGGCACAACCATGCTCGCCCCCGGCCTCGTCGACGAGGCCGAGGCCGCTGCCCACTCGACGAGGGCGCTCGACATCGCCGCCTCGAAGAAGGGATCGCCCTACAGGTACGGCGCCAGCGGCCCCCACCGCTTCGACTGTTCGGGCCTCACGCTCTACTCGTTCAAGAAGGCGGGCAAGAAGCTCCCCCGCACGGCCCAGCAGCAGTACAACAAGACCCGTCACATCTCCTCGTCGCAACGGCGGCGCGGCGACCTGGTCTTCTTCCATGCGGGCCGGAGTGTCTACCACGTGGGCATCTACGCCGGCGGCGGCAAGATCTGGCACTCGCCGAAGACCGGGGCGGTGGTCCGGCTGGAACGGATCTGGTCGAAGAGCATCTGGTACGGGCGGGTCCGCTGACGGCCGCCCCCGGCTGACACCCCCGTCGGCCGTCCCTGCCGGTCCCACCCGGGCGCCGGTCCCACCCGGGGGCCGGTCCCACCCGGGGGCCGGTCCCACCCGGGGGCCGGTCCCACCCGGGGGCCGGTCCCACCCGGGGGCCGGTCCCGCGCCGAGTCAGTGCAGCAGGGGCCCGGTCACCAGCACGAGCCCCAGCGCCGTGAGCGCCGCGCCGCTGCCGCCCTCGATCGCGCGGGCGGTACGCGGCCGGCGCAGCCATCGGCCGAGGCGGTCCACCAACAGGGCCACGGCCGGGAACCAGAGGAGCGCCAGCAGCACGACCACGGCCGCCAGCAGCAGGGTTCTGGGAAGCGGCGGCTGCCCGTCGGGGACGAACTGGGGCAGCAGGCTGAGGAAGAGCACAGGCGCCTTCGGGTTCAGGGCGTTGGTCAGGAAGCCCTGGCGCAGTGCCCGTACCGGCCCCAGCTCGGTTGCGGGCGCCTCATCCGGTGCGGAGGCGCCCGCAACCGCCCGCCGCCGGACCGCGTACAGGGCGCTCACTCCCAGGTGGAGCACATAGGCACCACCGAGCAGTTGCACGGTGCGGAACAGGACGGGCATCGCCACCAGCACCGCCGCGAGTCCGGCGACGGCCAGCGCGGTGTGCACGAGCAGTCCCCCGGCGACACCCAGCGCCGCCGCCATGCCGGTCCGGCGCGAGGCGAGGGCGTTGCGTACGACCACGGTGAAGTCCGCGCCGGGCAGGGCGACCATTCCCGCGGCGACCGGGACGAAAGCGAGCAGTTGTGCGTCCATGGGTACACCCTGACCCGGCCGGCCCTTTAGCGTGTACTTGCAATCTTCTGGGTCTGCCAAAAGGAATGCTTTATGTACGATCCGACGCGGCTGGCCGCACTCGTGGCGGTCGCCGAGGCCGGTTCGATCACGAAGGCGGCCGCGCGGCTCGGCTACACAGCGCCCGCCCTCTCCCAGCAGCTCGCGAAACTGGAGCGGGAGGCCGGGGCCGCCCTGCTGGTGCGCCACCATCGCGGGGCGCGCCTGACGGCTGCCGGTGAACTGCTGGCCGGGCGTGCCCGACGGGTCCTGGACGAGATGGACCAGGCGCGGCACGAGCTGGCCCGGCTCGCGGGACTGTCGGGAGGGCGGCTGCGGGTCGGCACCTTCACCACGGCCGGCATTCATCTGCTGCCGCCGGTGCTCAGTGCGTTCCGGCGTGCCCACCCGGACGTGGAACTCACCGTGACCGACTACGAGCCGCCCGGCGGGGTCGCCGCCGTGGCCGCGGGAGACGTGGATCTGGCGCTGACCCATGCGTACGAACCGGCTGTCGCCGATCCGCTGCCCGCCGGGGTGTCCGCCGAGCCACTGCTGGTCGAGGAGCTCGTACTGATCACGGCCGTGGGGCAGGCGCTGTCCGAGGGCAGCGGCCGACTCCCGGTTGCCGAGCTGGCGGGCCGTCCGCTGATCAGCAGTGCACCCGCGCATCCCCCCAGGCAGGGGGTGGAGCGCGCACTGGCCGATGCCGGGGCGACACCTGCCGTGGTGTGCGAGTCCCCCGGTTACGCGCTGGTGTGCGCTCTGGTCAGCGCGGGCGTCGGCGTGGCCGTGGTGCCCGAGATGGTTGCGTCGATGTCTCCGACGCCGCTCGCAGTGCGGCGCCTCGACCCCTCTGCCTTCCGCCGGACGATCTCCGTGGTGCACCGCGGCGACCGGTCGACGGCCGCGGCGGCGACACTCAGGGCACTGCTGCGCAGCGGCTTCGGCCGCGCCACGGGGGTGCGGTGACGTCAGGCCTGAGCGGGCACGGCCCAGGGAAGAGCGATCGACACGGTCTTGCCGCCGTCCGGGGTGGGGCTGACGCTCAGCCGGCCGCCGCACTCCTTGGCGAGGGCCCTGATGATCACCATCCCGCGGCCGTTGTCCTGCTGGACTGCGGCGGGTAGCCGTTGGGGCCAGCGGGGGTGACTGTCCGTCACTCCCAGATAGAGCTCGATGTCCCGGTCGAGGCGGAGATCCACCGTGAACGTGGGCGACTGCCCGAAGGTGTGCTGGACGGCGTTGGTGGCGAGTTCCGAGACGATCAGCCGGATCGTGTCGGCGGCGTCGGTCCCGTCGGGGAGGCCCCAGCCGGCGAGAACGTCGGCCACGTACCTCCGGGCCCGGGAGACCGAGACCGGGTCGCTCGGCAGAGTGACGGTTGCTTCTTGATGGTCTGCCATGGCGACGCCGTCCCTTTCCCGCCCTGACCGACCTGCGATCGGCCTGGATTGTGCTTCGCGCCAGAGTGCCACTGATGCCGCCCTCTGTAACGTCAATCCATCAAGATATGCATATATCTGTCGCCCAATACGGTGAACTCTGCCCCGGAAGCCGTATACGAGCGCAACACTGGCCCCCTTCCGAGCCGGACCCGGTACGGGACGGCTCCCCCGCAGAGCGGAAGGAGGCAGGCATGCGGCACGGCCCGGCGGTACGCCGACGCAAGCTCGGGGAGGAGCTGCGGAGTCTGCGCCACACCACGGGACTCACGAGCCGGGAGGCAGCCCGTCTGCTGGGCTGGCACCAGTCGAAGGTGAGCCGGATCGAGACGGGTGCGAGTGGAGTGACTCCCCGCGACGTGACCCGGTTGCTGGACGCCTACGACGTGGACGACGTTCACCTCCGGTCCCTCCTGGAGGTACTCGCGGGCTCGGCGGGCGGTGGGGGCACCGGGTGGTGGCATGCCTACCGGGGCCTCATCCCGCCCCAGTACCGCGACTTCATCAGTCTGGAGTCCCAGGCCGGAGCCGCCCGCACCCTGGAGACCTCGGTGGTCCCGGGACTGCTCCAGACCGCGGGCTACGCACGGGCGGTGACCCGGTCCTCGCTGGACGGGCTGCCGCCGGGGCAGCTGGACTCCCTGGTGGAGGTCCGGCTCGCCCGCCAGGGGGTGCTCTACGCGCAGCGCCCGCTGCAATTGAGCGTTGTGCTCGACGAAGCCGTGCTGCGGCGCGGAGTCGGCGGCCCCCAGGTGATGAGAGAACAGCTCGACCATCTGGCACACACCGCTCAACTACCCCACGTGCAACTACAGTTACTGCCCTTCGAGGCCGGCAGCTATATCGGCCTCACGGGGCCTTTCGTTATCTTCTCCTTCCCGAACATTTCTGATCTGGATGTGGTCGTTCTTGACCATCTGACGAGTAGTCTCTATCTGGAGCGGAGAGAAGACCTCGAGGCGTACAGCTCGGCCTTCCGCACGATGCAGGCTCACGCGCTGTCGCCGGAGCGATCGCTGGACCTCATCGCCGCAGTCAGCCGCGGCGACTGACCGGACCTACAGACTGCCCGAGGGGGGCACGATGTCCGACCGTCTCGCACAGCACCGTCTCGAACAGCACCGTCTCGCACAGCACGCACTGCGGTGGCGCCGCAGCAGTCGCAGCACCGGGATGAACAACTGCGTGGAGGCTGCCCGGCTCGGCGAAGAACATCTCGCCGTACGCGACTCCAAGGACGTGGACCTGCCCCCGCTGCGCTTCTCGGCGACGGCCTGGACATCCTTCGTCGCCGGGCTGGGTGACCGCCGGGTCAGCTGACCCGGGAGGGCGCCGATGCCACGATCGTGGCCACCGCGGTCGCGATCTGCTCACGGCTCAGATCGGCCCGTGCGGTCAGCCGCAGCCTGGAGATCCCGTCCGGTACCGACGGAGGCCGGAAGCACCCGACCGCGAGACCGGCCGTGCGGCAGTCCGCCGCCCAGCGCACCGCCTCCTCCGCGGACGGCGCGCGGACGGAGACGACCGCCGCGTCGGGGCGTACCGCTGTCAGACCTGCCGCGGTCAGCCGGTCGTACAGGTCGACAGCGACCTCACGGGCCCTGTCCGCCCGTTCCGGTTCGCGGCGGAGCAGCCGCAGAGCACCCAGGGCCGAGCCTGCCGCGGCCGGCGCGAGACCGGTGTCGAAGATGAACGTACGGGCCGTGTTGACCAGATGGTCGATGACCCGGGCTGGGCCGAGGACCGCTCCGCCTTGGCTGCCCAGGGATTTGGACAGGGTCAGCGTGGCGACGATGCCTTCGCCGCCGGCCAGCCCGGCGGCGGCGAGCGCTCCGCGTCCGCCCGCGCCCAGCACGCCCAGTCCGTGTGCGTCGTCCACGAGAAGTGCCGCGCCCTCGGCGCGGCAGACATCGGCGAGCTCCGCCAGCGGCGCGGCATCGCCGTCCACCGAGAAGACGGAGTCCGAGACGACCAGCGCACGTCCGTCGTGCGCCTGGAGCGCTTTGCGCACGGCGTCGGGGTCCGCGTGCGGCACGACAGCCGTGGCAGCCCGCGAGAGCCTGCACCCGTCGACGATCGAGGCGTGGTTGCCCGCGTCGGACACGATCAGCGAGCCGTGTCCGGTGAGTGCGGTGAGGGCGGCGAGGTTGGCCGCATAGCCGGACGACAGCACCAGGGCCGCTTCGAACCCGCAGAAGTCCGCGAGCTCGCGTTCGAGTTCGGCGTGCAGCGCGGTGGACCCGGTGACCAGCCGTGAGCCCGTGGCGCCGGCCCCCCAGCGCCGGGCCGCGTCCGCCGCCGCGGCCGTGACTTCGGGGTGCCGGGTGAGGCCGAGATAGTCGTTGCTCGCGAGGTCCAGCAGTTCCGCTTCGGCGGGCCGGGGGCGCAGGGTCCGGACGAGTCCGGCGGCGGCACGGCGACGGGCCTCGTCATCGATCCAGTCGAACGGGGCGAAGGGCATGGGAGGGTCCCTTTTGTAGGCAGCTCACAGACCCTAGCCCGGTGCGCAGCTGGTCAGGATGTGGCAATACACACACCCTTGGCCGCCTCTCCTGTCCGGTTCCTCCTTGGCCGGAGGCCGTGCCGTACGTAAGGATCAGGTCCATGGACCTGCTGAACACGCTGGTGGACAAGGGGCTGCGGCGCGAACTGCCGACCCGTGAAGAAGCGCTCGCCGTACTGGCGACCTCCGACGACGAACTGCTCGACGTGGTGGCCGCGGCCGGAAAGGTGCGCCGCCAGTGGTTCGGGCGGCGCGTGAAACTGAACTATCTGGTCAACCTCAAGTCCGGGCTCTGTCCCGAGGACTGCTCGTACTGCTCGCAGCGGCTCGGCTCCAAGGCGGAGATCCTCAAGTACACCTGGCTGAAGCCGGACGAGGCGACGAAGGCCGCGGCCGCCGGGGTGGCCGGCGGCGCGAAGCGCGTGTGCCTGGTGGCGAGCGGCCGCGGGCCGACGGACCGGGACGTCGACCGGGTGTCGAAGACCATCGAGGCGATCAAGGAGCAGCACGAGGACGTCGAGGTGTGCGCCTGCCTCGGTCTGCTGTCCGAGGGCCAGGCGGACCGCCTCAGGTCCGCGGGCGCCGATGCGTACAACCACAACCTCAACACCTCGGAGGGGACGTACGGGGACATCACGACGACCCACACGTACGCCGACCGGGTGGATACCGTGCAGCAGGCCCAGGCTGCGGGCCTTTCGGCGTGCTCCGGTCTGATCGCGGGCATGGGCGAGACCGACGCCGATCTGGTGGACGTCGTCTTCTCGCTGCGCGAGCTCAACCCGGACTCGGTGCCGGTGAACTTCCTGATTCCGATGGAGGGGACCCCGCTCGCCAAGGACTGGCACCTCACCCCTCAGCGGTGTTTGCGCATTCTGGCGATGGTCCGGTTCGTCTGCCCGGACGTCGAGGTACGTCTGGCGGGCGGGCGCGAGGTCCATCTGCGCTCGATGCAGCCGCTCGCCCTGAACCTGGTCAACTCGATCTTCCTGGGCGACTACCTGACCAGTGAGGGCCAGTCGGGTCAGACCGACCTCGACATGATCGCGGACGCCGGTTTCGAGGTGGAGGGGGCCGGCACGACGACGCTTCCCGAGCACCGCGCCCAGGTGGGCGGCGGCTGCGGTTCGCACGACGGCGGCTGTGCACCCTGCGGTGACGCTCCCGGGGCGGCCGCGGACGACGCCGAGGTCCCGGCGGCACGGACGGATCTGGTGGCGGTCCGACGCCGCGGTGCCGGGACGGACCTCGCGCCCAATGCCTGAACCGCTCGCGCCCGAACGGCTGCGTGCCCTGGACCGGGCCCACGTCTGGCACCCCTACGGTCCGATGCCGGGCCGTCAGGAGCCGCTGGTCGTGGAGTCCGCGTCCGGTGTGCGGCTCCGGTTGGCGGAACCCGCTGAAGGGCACCGCGAGCTGGTGGACGGCATGTCCTCCTGGTGGTCGGCGGTACACGGCTACAACCATCCGGTTCTCAACGAGGCCGCTCGCGGCCAGCTGGACCGGATGAGCCATGTGATGTTCGGCGGGCTCACCCACGAGCCCGCCGTCCGGCTGGCCACCCGGCTGGTGGAGATCACTCCGGAACCGCTGCAGCACGTCTTCCTCGCCGACTCCGGATCGGTCTCGGTCGAGGTCGCGGTGAAGATGTGCCTGCAGTACTGGCGCTCGGCCGGGCGGCCCGCCAAACACCGGCTGCTGACGTGGCGCGGGGGTTATCACGGGGATACCTGGCAGCCGATGTCGGTGTGCGATCCCGAGGGCGGGATGCACGAACTGTGGTCGGGGGCCCTCCCTCGCCAGATCTTCGCGGACGCTCCGCCGGACGGTTTCGACGCCGAGCCGGACGACGCCTACGTACGTCATCTGCGGGAGATCGTCGCGGAGCACGCCGATGAACTGGCCGCGGTGATCGTGGAACCGGTGGTGCAGGGTGCCGGCGGGATGCGGTTCCACTCGCCCGCGTACCTGCGGGTGCTCCGCGAGGCGTGCGACGAGAACGACGTACTGCTCGTGTTCGACGAGATCGCGACGGGATTCGGCCGCACGGGGCAGCTGTTCGCAGCCGGCCACGCCGGGGTCTCCCCCGATGTCATGTGTGTCGGCAAGGCTCTGACCGGCGGCTATCTGACGCTGGCCGCGACGCTGTGCACCTCACGGGTGGCGGAGGGCATCTCGAGCGGAGAGGTGCCAGTGCTGGCGCACGGGCCGACGTTCATGGGCAATCCGCTCGCGGCGGCGGTGGCCTCCGCGTCCATCGAGCTGCTGCTGGGCCAGGACTGGGAGCAGGAGGTGAAGCGGATCGGCACGGGACTGCGGCACGGCCTCGCGGAGGCCTCCGGTCTGCCGGGTGTCCGGGACGTACGGGTGCTGGGCGCGATCGGGGTGGTACAGCTCGATCACGAGGTGGACATGACGGCCGCGACGCGTGCCGCGGTCCGCGAGGGCGTCTGGCTTCGGCCGTTCCGCGACCTCGTGTACACCATGCCGCCCTATGTGACGGGCGACGACGATGTGGCACGGATCTGCCGGGCCGTGTGCGCGGCTGCGCGGGAAGGGTGACATGACGATTCTGGTGGTGTCGGGTACGGGCACGGAGATCGGCAAGACGGTCGTGACAGCCGCGGTGGCCGCGGCCTTCCGGGGCCGCCGGGTCGCGGTGCTCAAGCCCGCCCAGACGGGACTGGCCCCCGGCGAACCGGGGGACGCCGCCGAGGTGGTACGGCTGGCGGGCGCCCATGTGACCGCTGTCGAACTGGCACGTTTCCCGGAGCCGCTGGCTCCGGCGACGGCCGCGCGCCGTGCCGGTATGGCGCCCGTGCGCCCGTACGAAGTGGCCGAAGCCGCCCAGAAACTGGCGACGGAGCACGATCTGGTGCTCGTCGAGGGTGCGGGCGGACTGCTGGTCCGGTTCGACGACGAGGGTGCCACTCTCGCGGACGCCGCACGCCTGATGGCAGCACCCGTGCTGGTGGTGGCGCCCGCGGGCCTGGGGACCCTGAACGCCACCGCGCTCACGGCCGAGGCACTGCGGGCGCGCGGCATCGAGTGCCTCGGCGTGGTGGTGGGCAGCATGCCGCTCGAACCGGATCTCGCCGCCCGCTGCAATCTCGACGACCTTCCGGTCGTGGCGGGCGCCCCGTTGCTCGGCGCGGTGCCGGCCGGGGCGGGATCGCTGTCTCCGGCCGACTTCCGTGCGCGGGCCGCGAGTTGGCTTGCACCGGAGCTCGGCGGGGACGGGTACGGCCGTTGAGCGGCTGAGCGGGCCAGTACGGGGGAGAATCGAGGTAGCCGTACCTGTCCCTCGAGGAGGTCCGTCATGCCGAGGTCCGTCACGCACCTGCGCAGCACGAAGATTCCACGGGATGCGGTGCACCACCCGGTCTTCGCCCGGTTCTACGCCCGGATGAGCGTGACCGCCGATCTGAAGGGCGGCATCGCCGCCCACCGCGAGGAGCTCCTGTCCGGGCTCTCGGGCCGGGTCATCGAGATCGGCGCGGGCAATGGCCTCAACTTCGCGCACTACCCCGGGGCCGTCTCCGAGGTGGTGGCGATCGAACCCGAGCGCAGCCTGCGTCAGCTGGCGGCCGGGGCCGGCCTGCGTGCGGAGGTCCCGGTCGATGTGGTGCCGGGCACGGCCGAGGCACTTCCGGTCAAGAGCGAGGCCTTCGACGCGGCCGTGGCCTCGCTCGTCCTGTGCACCGTCCGGGATCTGCCCCGGGCTCTCGGTGAGATCAAGCGCGTGCTGCGGCCGGGCGGTGAACTGCGCTTCTTCGAGCACACGCTGGCGTCCGGCCGGGCGCTGGCGACCGCTCAGCGCGCGGTGGACCGGACCGTCTGGCCGCTGCTCTTCGGGGGCTGTCACACAGCGCGGGACACCCTTGCGGCGATCCGGGCGGCCGGCTTCGAGCTGGGGACGTACCGCAGGCTGCGGATCCCGGAACGCGGTGTGCAGTTGCCGTCCTCACCCTGCGTACTCGGGGTGGCCCGGCGCCCCATGGCCGTGGACTGAGGCACCCCGGCGCACGGCCGCGGACGCAGGCGCGCCGCCACGGGGACTCGGGCACACGGCCCTGCACTCGAACTCGCCGCCGTGGACCCTGATACGCGTCCCGTGGGCGCAGCCTGCACCGTCACAGCGTCCACTGGCGCAGTTCGTCCGCGATGGCCCGGACATCCGCCTTGCCCTCCTTCACCAGCAGGGCCAGGTCGCGGACCTGCTCGGGCGATGTGATGACCTTGAGCCCCGACGCGATGAGGTAGCCGTAGGCGACTGCGGACGCGAACATCGCGTTGGAGTGCTCCAGAGCCGGTACGTGGAGGAGCAGCTGCAGCAGGGCTGCGGCCCGGGAGTGCGGATCGCTGTAGACGGGGCTGCCGAAGATCTCCGCCTCGTGCCGGCCGACTGCCGCTACGAGGGCACCCCAGTCGACGACCTGCGGATCGCCGGGCGTCTTGTGCTCGGCGACCATGAGCAGCCAGGAAAGGTCGATCTGCAGGTTCAACGGCTGCCTTTGCGCTCCGTGCCGAACTCTTCGGCGAACACCGACTCGTACTGCTTCATGAAGTCGGCTGCGGCCTCGACGAAGGTGTGTCCCACCTCGCCCGCGTCCTGTCTGACGAGCTCCTCTATGTAGCGGTTCACGCTCATCCCCCGCTGCAGCGCGCGCTGTCGCGCTGCTTCGGCGGTGGCCTCGTCCACTCGAACGTTCAGCTGAGTCTTGGGCACACCATCACGCTAGCGTGCCTGTGCTAGCACCGGCAAGAGGAACCGGCACGTGTCCCGTGCACCGGTGACCGCCGTCCGCCGGACGCGCGGCCGCACACGGCCCGGCGAGGCATCGGTGAGCTGCGAATACGCCGCCACGCCTCCCTCTTCGCGTCGCACGCATCCGAGTGGTGGACACCTGCGGGCTGCGGGCGCGCCCCGTGCCGGAGTGAGCGCTTCGGCTCCGCGCGGACACGACTGCGTCATCCGGCGGAAACACCCTCTCCCTAATTTCTATCGTCCGACAGGAATACGGCTTCGGCCGACTGCCCCGCGCTCCCGGAACCCGTCCGCCCTCCCCCTGAGAGCAGGTCCAGCCATGGCCGCCACCGCCCCCGCCGACCTACGTCCCGACCCGCCCGTACCCCCGGCCGCGGAAGCCGGCTCCTCCCTCGAGGAGTTCGGCTACCGACAGGAACTGCACCGCAGCCTCGGCCGGTACGCCTCCTTCGCCGCCGGATTCTCGTTCATCTCCGTCCTGACGACGGTCTTCCAGTTCTTCGCCGTCGGCTACGCCTTCGGCGGCCCGGTCTTCTTCTGGGCCTGGCCGGCCGTGCTGGCCGGACAGCTGCTGGTCGCCGCGTGTTTCGCCGAACTCGCCGCCCGCTACCCGATTTCGGGTGCGATCTACCAGTGGTCGTCCCGGCTCAGCAATCTGACCTTCGGCTGGTTCGCGGGCTGGATCATGGTCATCGGTCAGGTCGTGGTGGTGGCAGCCGCGGCCCTGGCTCTCCAGATGGTGATGCCCCCGATCTGGTCCGGTTTCCAGATACTCGGCGGCGACCCGTCACCGCTGTCGCCGACCGGGGCGGCCAACGCGGCGGTCCTCGGTACGCTTCTGCTGGTTCTGACGACCTGGGTGAACGTCATCGACAACCGCGTCATGTCGGTGATCAACCGGATCGGGGTGACGGCCGAGATCATCGGTGCCGTCCTGATCGTGGTGCTGCTGCTGACGCACTCCGAGCGCAGTCCGGGCATCACCTTTCACACGAGTGGCGCGGAGACGGGCCTGTTCGGCGCCCTGCTGGTGGGTTCGTTCACGGCCGCGTACGTGATGATCGGCTTCGACAGCGCCGGGGAGATGAGCGAGGAGACCCGCGATCCTCGCCGGACCGCCCCGCGCACGATCCTGTCCGCGCTCGGGGCGGCGGGCCTGCTCGGCGGCCTCCTGGTACTGGGCGGGCTGCTGGCCGCGCCCAGTCTCACGGACGGGAACCTCGCGGCCGACGGCATGAGCTACGTCCTGACCAGCAGCCTGGGCGACGGCCTGGGCCGGGTTCTGCTGGCCGATGTGGTGGTCGCCATCGTGGTGGCGACGCTGGCGGTCCAGACGGCGGCGTGCCGGATGCTGTTCTCGATGGCCCGTGACGGCCAACTGCCCTGCTCCGGACTGCTGTCCAAGGTCAACCGGCGCACCGGGATGCCGACCGCACCCGCGGTGGTCGTCGGGGTACTCGCCGCGGCGCTGCTGCTCCTCAACTTCTCCTCGCCGGACGCGTTCCTGGCCATCGGCACCACGTGCATCGTGATGCTGTACCTCGCGTACTCGATGGTGACCGGCCCGCTCCTGGTCCGTCGGCTGCGCGGCACGTACAAGTCCCGCACCGAGGCCCTGGACGAGGCGGGCAAACCGCTGTTCTCACTGGGGCGCTGGGGCCTGCCGGTCAATGTTCTGGCTCTGCTCTACGGCCTGTTCATGACGGTCAACCTCGCCTGGCCCAGGGCAGAGGTCTACGACCCGGCGGGCGGCCACTGGTACTTCCAGTGGTTCACGGTCCTGTTCCTGACCGGCACGGTCGTCCTCGGCGCCGCGTACCGCACGTACTGCAAGCGAGCCGCTTCCGCGCGCTGAAAAACCCGATGGCCCCGGATCCCGGCAGTACCGCCGGTGTCCGGGGCCGCCGTGTGCCCTACCCGTCGCGTCGCGCCCCGGCGATCCGCAGCGCCGCGTCCGCCGTCGCGGCGGCGAACACGTCGGCCGACCGCTCCGGGTCCGAGCGGTGTACCAGGATCACACCTTCGATCAGGCCGAAGACCAGATCGGTACGCAGCGCCAGCTCACCCTTGTCGAGGTCCGCGCACGCCTCCGTGCCGGCCAGCAGCTGCCCGTACGCGTCCTTGAGCTCGGTCCGGACGCGATGGAATCCGGCGAACCGTTCCGTCCGCACCTCGGGCAGCACGTACAGCGCGCCCAGATTGTGCGGGCCCGCGCACAGCAGTGCCACATCCGAGCGGCACAGCTCCCACAGCCGGTCCTCCGCGCTGGTCGCGTCGTCGGCGAGCAGCCGCCGTGCCACCGCCAGCGACGGGGTGACGGTGGATTCGAGGAGCTCCGCGAGCAGATCCTCCTTGCCGGCGACGTAGTGATACATCGTCGCCTGGCGCATGCCCGCCCGCTCGGCGACGGCCCGGGTGGTGGTCGCCGAGTACCCGCGGCTGGTGAACAGTTCGGCTGCCGCGCTCAGCAGTTCGTCTCGCGCGGACAGACCGCTGTCGGGCCGCTGCTGGGCGCGCGGGCGACCGACCTTTCTTCCGGTGGGAGGCATGAGGCCGATCGTCGCACATCGCGGACTCCGCGGATCTTGGTGAGCGGTCGGTAACGCGTCCGCAATGGACGGGCAATGCACCCGAATCCCCGGCGACCTAATTTCTGTCGAGCGACAGAAATTGGTGCGCGGCCCCGAAACGAGCCGCGTACCGATGCCACCGCCGACCGGAGGTCCAGCCATGGCGACAGCGACAACACACGGAGCGCGGGAGCACGCCCGCTCCCAACACGTCACCCGTACACGTGACATGCCGGTGGTGCCTGCGGCCGACTGGCCGGCCGGCCTCCCGGGCGATGCTGTGTGGGCCGAGACCGTCGCGGGCGGCAACTACACGCACCGCGTCCTCGCCCGCGGTACGGAACTGCGCCTCACGGACCTCGACGGTGACGCCTGCGCCCATGTGCTCCTGTACGCCGACGGCCGCCCGTGGGAGCGGCTGAACACCGCCGACACGGTCAAGGTGCAGTGGAACGCCTATCTCGGCGCGGACCGGCTGCTCCTGTCCGACCAGGGGCGTGTCCTCGCTTCGGTGATCGCCGACTCCTCGGGCCGGCACGACGCGCTGTGCGGTACGTCGACCCTGCTGCGCAACACCGCGCGGTACGGGGACGGCACTCCGCAGTCCGGCTCCCCCGCCGGTCGTGAACTGCTGAAGCTCGCCGCCACCAAGAACGGCCTCGAACCCCGGGATCTGCCGCCCTCCCTCTCCTTCTTCCAGGGCGTGGAGATACGGGAGGACGGCTCCCTGGACTTCACCGGCTCGGCGGGAGCGGGCACGGCCGTGACACTGCGCGCCGAGCAGGACCTGACGGTGCTCGTCGCGAACGTCCCGCATCCGCTGGACCCCCGCCCGGCGTACACCTCTACCTCGCTGGAGGTGCTCGCCTGGCGTGCCCGGCCGACGCGTCCCGGCGACCCGCTCTGGGACGCCACACCCGAGGGGCGCAGGGCCTTCCTCAACACGTACGACTTCCTCACCGCCAGGGGGCGAGCATGACCCGGACCACCGCCACGACCACCTCCGCCACGATCCCCGCACGGGCCGCGTGGTCCGCCGTGGTCCGCGCCGGCGAGCACCTCACCCTCACCGACCTGCACGGCAACCAGGCCGTCGACTTCCTCGTGTACGACGCCCGGGACACCGCCGTCCGCTACAGCGCGCCGGACACCCTCCAGGCGCAGGGCAGCATCTTCCTCACCACCGGCAGCGTGCTGATGTCCAACGAGCACACCCCTCTCATGAGGGTCACCGACGACACCTGCGGCCGGCACGACACCATCGGCGGCGCGTGCTCCAAGGAGTCCAACACCCTGCGCTACGGACACCACACCTGGTCGCAGCACGCCTGCGTGGACAACTTCCTCGCGGAGGGCGCCCGGCACGGGCTCGGCAAACGGGATCTCGTCTCCAACATCAACTGGTACATGAACGTGCCGGTCGAGAAGGACGGCACCCTCGGAATCGTGGACGGCATCTCGGCGCCCGGCCTGCACGTCACCCTCCGGGCCGAGACGGACGTCCTGGTCCTGGTCTCCAACTGCCCCCAGATCAACAACCCGTGCAACGGCTTCGACCCGACAGCCGTCGAGGCCACCATCACCGCCCCCGCGGCAACGGAGGGCGCGCGATGACCTTCGACACCCTCCTGATCGCCAACCGCGGCGAGATCGCCGTCCGGATCATCCGGACGGCCCGCGAACTGGGCCTGCGTACCGTCGCGGTGTTCTCCGACGCCGATCGCTCCACCCCCCACGTCCGGCTCGCGGACGAGGCGGTGCGCCTCGGCCCGGCGCCGGCCAAGGAGTCGTACCTCGACGCCGATCTGGTCCTCAAAGCAGCCAAGGACACCGGCGCCGGTGCCATCCACCCGGGATACGGATTCCTCTCCGAGGACGCGGAGTTCGCCCGGCGTTGCGAGGACGCCGGCATCGTCTTCGTCGGTCCGACCGCCGATCAGCTGGAACTGTTCGGCGCCAAGCACACCGCCCGGGCGGCAGCCGAGGAGGCGGGTGTCCCCCTGGCGCCCGGCACCGGACTCCTCCCCGACCTGCCCGCGGCCCTCACCGCCGCGGACCGCATCGGCTACCCGGTGATGCTCAAGGCCACCGGCGGAGGCGGCGGAATCGGCATGTCGGCCTGCCGGTCCGCCGAGGAACTGACCGACGCCTGGGAGCGTGTGCAGCGCGTCGCAGCCGCCTCCTTCTCCTCGGCGGGGGTCTTCCTGGAGCGGCTCGTCGAGGACGCGCGGCACGTGGAGGTGCAGGTCTTCGGCGACGGCCGGGGCCGCGTGGTCACCTTCGGCGACCGCGACTGCTCGCTCCAGCGCCGCAACCAGAAGGTCCTGGAGGAGGCCCCCGCCCCGGGGCTCCCGGACGCCGTCCGCGGCCGACTGGCAGCATCCGCACGCGAGCTGTGCGCCTCGGTCGGCTACCGGTCCGCGGGCACGGTGGAGTTCGTGTACGACGCCGCCCGCGAGGAGGTCTACTTCCTGGAGGTCAACACCCGCCTCCAGGTCGAACACCCGGTCACCGAAGAGATCTTCGGTGTCGACCTCGTCGCCTGGATGCTGCGCCTGGCGCAGGGCGACACCGACGTCGTGCGGGAGCCGTCGGCGCCGCGCGGCCACGCGGTCGAGGCACGGGTGTACGCCGAGGACCCGACGCGCGACCACCGTCCGGGCGCGGGCCTGCTGACCCACGTCGCGTTCCCCGAGGCCGAGGGCATCCGTGTGGATACCTGGATCGAGACGGGGACGGAGGTGACGACCTCGTACGACCCGATGCTGGCCAAGGTCATCGCGTACGGCACCGATCGCACCGACGCCCTCACCCGGCTGGACGAGGCCCTGGCCGCGACCCGGGTCGACGGCATCGAGACCAATCTGGGCCTGGTGCGGGCCGCGCTGGCCGACGACCGGGTCAGGGGCGCCGCACACTCGACCGCCACCCTGGCCACGGTCACGGACCCGACCCCCCGTATCGAGGTGGTGGCCGGCGGCACTCTCACCACCGTGCAGGACTGGCCCGGTCGCACGGGCTACTGGCAGGTGGGCGTACCGCCTTCGGGCCCCATGGACGACCTCTCCTTCCGGCTCGGCAACACCGCTCTGGACAACGCCCCGGGCGCGCCCGGCCTCGAATGCACGCTCCAGGGCCCGACTCTGCGCTTCACGCATGCGACGACGGTCTGCGTCACGGGCGCACCCACCCCCGTGACGCTCGACGGCGAACCGGTCGGGCAGTGGGAGCCCCTGACCGTTCCGGCCGGCGCCACCCTCGCCGTCGGGACCCCGGCCGAGCACGGACTGCGGACCTACATCCTGTTCGCGGGTGGCGGCCTGGACGTCCCCGGCTTCCTGGGCAGCGCCGCCACGTTCACGCTCGGCGGCTTCGGCGGACACGGCGGGCGCGCGCTGCGCACCGGTGACGTCCTGCACAGCGGGACCGACGGGACCGACGCGACCGCGGGTGACGCCGTCCCGGACGAGGCACGTCCGCACTTCGGTAGCGTGTGGCGGATCAGGGCGGCCGAGGGCCCCCACGCAGCGCCGGAGTTCTTCACCGAAGAGGACATCCACGACTTCTACGCGGCCGACTGGAAGGTCCACTTCAACTCGGCCAGGACCGGTGTGCGCCTGGTCGGTCCCAAGCCGCGCTGGGCCCGCACCGACGGCGGCGAGGCGGGCCTGCACCCGTCCAACATCCATGACACGCCCTACTCCGTGGGCGCCGTCGACTACACCGGCGACATGCCGGTGCTCCTCGGTCCCGACGGGCCCTCACTGGGCGGGTTCGTCTGCCCGGCGACAGTGGTGACGGGCGAACGCTGGAAACTGGGACAGCTGCGCCCCGGCGACACGGTCCGCTTCCAGCCGGTGACCATTACCGGTGCGCCGCGCCCCGCGATCGTCGACGGCGGCATCCTGTTCCAGGACGGTTCCCTCACCTACCGCCGCAGCGGCGACGACAACGTCCTGGTCGAGTACGGGCCGATGCAGCTGGACCTTGCGCTGCGGATGCGCGTCCACGCGCTGATGGAGGCACTGACCGCGCAGGCCGTCCCCGGCATCACCGGTCTCACTCCCGGCATCCGCTCGCTCCAGATCCAGACCGACCCCTCGGTCCTTCCGCAGGAGCGCCTCATGGAGCTGCTCCACCGCACCGAGGCGGCGCTCCCGCCGACCGACGACCTGGTCGTACGGTCCCGGACCGTGCATCTGCCGTTGTCCTGGGACGACCCGGCGACCCGGGAGGCCATCGCGCGCTACATGGCGGGGGTTCGGGACGACGCTCCCTGGTGCCCGTGGAACATCGAGTTCATCCGCCGGGTCAACGGCCTGGACTCCGTCGACGAGGTCTACCGCACGGTCTTCGACGCCGAATATCTGGTGTTGGGGCTCGGCGACGTCTATCTGGGTGCGCCCGTTGCCACTCCGCTGGACCCGCGCCACCGGCTGGTCACCACGAAGTACAACCCGGCCCGCACCTGGACGGCCGAGAACTCGGTCGGCATCGGCGGCGCGTACCTGTGCATCTACGGGATGGAAGGGCCCGGCGGCTACCAGTTCGTGGGCCGCACGACCCAGGTGTGGTCGGGCTGGCAGCAGCGCGGTGCCTTCGAGCCGGGTTCGCCCTGGCTGCTGCGCTTCTTCGACCGCATCAAGTGGTATCCGGTGGAGGCGGACGAACTCCTCGAGCTCCGCGCGGACATCGCGTCCGGGCGCTTCGTACCGCGCATCGAGGAGGGCGAGTTCTCGCTGGCGCGGTACCAGGCGTTCCTCGACTCGAACGCCGCGTCGATCGCCGCATTCCGCACCCGGCAGGGCACGGCGTTCGGCGCCGAGCGTGACGCCTGGGAGGAGGCAGGCGAGTTCGCAAGGGCCGAGGCGGTGTCCGCCCCGGCCGAGGTGCCCGTGGAGATCGAGATACCGGAGGGCGGCCGACTGCTGGAAGCCGAGTTCGCCGCATCCGTCTGGCAGTTGAACGTGGCCGCGGGGGACACGGTCACGGCGGGTCAGCCGCTGCTCGCCCTGGAGGCGATGAAGATGGAATCCCGCGTTCATGCCCCGATGGACGGCACGGTCCTCCGGATCCTCACCAAGCCCGGCGCCCAGGTGAAGTCGGGAACACCGCTGCTCGTCCTGTCCCCCCGACCCGAGGTGGCACCATGACCGACCCCAGCCCCGTACTCCGGCGGGTCCGTGCGGCCCACGCGCGTGTCCGCGCAGCCGACCGGCCCGAGATCTGGATCGACCTGCGTCCGCTCGCCGATCTGGAGGAGGAGGCCCGCGCTCTGGACACCCGCATCGCCGCGGGCGAACGCCTTCCGCTGTCGGGACGTCTCCTGGCGGTCAAGGGCAACATCGACGTGGCCGGGCTGCCGACCACGGCCGGCTGCCCCTCGTACGCGTACGAGCCCGCCGCCGACGCTCCCGCCGTGGCCCGTCTGCGCGCGGCCGGTGCGCTGGTGATCGGCACGACGAACCTCGACCAGTTCGCCACCGGTCTGGTCGGGACCCGCTCCCCGTACGGTGCCGTGCGCAACGCCGTCGACCCCTCCCGCGTCAGCGGCGGTTCCAGCTCCGGGTCGGCGGTCGCGGTCGCCCTGGGCATCGCCGACCTGGCACTCGGCACGGACACCGCGGGATCGGGGCGCGTTCCTGCGGCCTTCAACGGCATCGTCGGTGTGAAGCCGACCCGAGGTCTCGTACCGACCGAGGGAGTGGTGCCGGCCTGCGCGAGCCTGGACTGCGTCACGGTGTTCGCCCGTACGCTCCCCGAGGCGGAACAGGCACTGGGCCTGATGAGCACGCCCGCACCGCGCGCCGTACCTCCCCGGACACCGGGTCCCTGGCGCGTCGCCGTTCCTCCCGTCCAGCAGCTGGGAGCGCTCGACCCCGGCTGGACGGAGGCGTACGAGACCGCCGTCGAGCGGCTCCGCGCGGCAGGTGCCGAGATCAGGCCGCTGGACCTCACCCCGTTCACCGAGGCGGCCGCCCTGCTGTACCAGGGGGCGTTCGTAGCCGAGCGCTACACCGCCGTGGGTAACTTCATCGACAGCACTCCCACGCCCACGGATCTCGACCCCACGGTGGCCGCGATCATTTCGGCGGCCCGCGATGTCCCGGCGCACCGCCTCTTCGCCGATCAGGACCGTCTGGCCCGTCTCCGTACAGCGGCCTTGCACGCACTCGGCGACTCCGACGCCCTCCTGCTCCCCACCACGCCCGGGCACCCCACCCTCACCGAAGTGACCGCCGACCCCGTGGGCGCGAACACCCGACTGGGACGGTTCACCAACTCCACGAACCTGTTCGACATGTGCGCGCTCGCCGTCCCCGCGGGCGACGTCGCGGGACTGCCCTTCGGCGTCATGCTGATCGGCCCGGCCGACACCGACGAGCGGCTGCCCCGGATCGCGGTACTCCTGACCCCGCCCGTACAGCTCGCCGTGGTCGGCGCCCACCTGACGGGCCAGCCGCTCAACCCACAGCTCCTCGCGCTGGGCGCCCGGCTGATCCGTACGACGAGGACAGCGCCCTCCTACAGGCTGCACGCGCTGCACACGACTCCCGCGAAGCCGGGCCTGGAACGGGTCGCCGAGGACGGCGCAGCCGTGGAGGCGGAGATCTGGGAACTGCCCCCGGAGGGGCTGGGGATACTGACGGCACAGCTCCCTCACCCGATGGCGCTCGGCCGCATCGACCTCGCCGACGGCACCACGGCCCCTGGCTTCCTGTGTGAGCCGTATGCGCTGCACGGGGCGGCGGACATCACCGCGCACGGTGGCTGGCGTGCGTACCGCACCGCGGAAACCGGCGGGGGTGGGCGCGCGGCCACACCATGACCACACCATTCCTTCGGCGGGGAAATGGTGCGCAGAGAAGGTCGGCGCTCTGCTTGGGTCGTCCCATGAGCGATATCCATTTCCGTTCCGCAACCCTCGCGATCCGTTGCGCGACCCTCGCCGACATCAGCAGCGTCCTGCGGTTCTGGGGTGAGGCCGCAGAGGGAACAAGCATCAGCGACGACTACGACGGGGTGGCCGGGCTCATCTCGAGAGACCCGGAAGCCCTGCTCCTCGCAGAGCGCGAAGGTGTCCTCGCGGGAACCGTCATCGCCGGTTTTGACGGCTGGCGATGCTCCGCCTACCGGCTCGCCGTACACCCGGACCACCGCCGGCAAGGCGTCGCCACCGCCCTGATGCCGCAGCGGAGCAGCGGTTCGTCGCCCTGGGCGGGCGCCGGGTCGACGCCATGGTCCTGGAGGCCAACGAGGCGGCGCACCACACATGGGCGGCGGCCGGATACCACCGCGAGGATCACTGGCGGCGCTGGGTGAAAGCGCTGTAGACACACGTGGGACGCCTCTGCCTCCCTCTGCCTGTGACTCTGCCTCTGCCTCTGCCTCTGCCTCTGTTTCTGCCTCTGCCTCCGTCGGATTCGGACCTCCTTCCGCGCATGCCGGAATCCGATGCGGGCAGAGGACTGAAGCACCTCACCTGCTGCGACCATGGGTGACCTCCGGGGACGCCCCGGGCACCCGGCATTTTGCCGATCCTTTACTATGGATCCTCAACCGTCCCACTTCTCGAAAGGTGTGAGCGTCCGCCCATGGGCGAGCCTCCCAGTAGTAGATACCGCCGACATCGCGCGAACCTCCTGCCCCTGCACGATCATGGGACGGAGGTGAACCGATGACCGAAGTACTTCTGCTCCTCGTGGCGGTGCTGCTCTCACTCGCCTGCGGCGCTTTCGTGGCGGCGGAGTTCTCACTGACCACCGTCGAGCGCGGCGAGCTCGAACGGGCCGTCGAACGAGGTGAACGAGGTGCGGCGGGAGCACTCAAGGCTGTCCGCAGCCTCACTTTCCAGCTCTCCGGCGCGCAGCTCGGTATCACCGTCACCAATCTGGTGGTCGGCATGCTCTCCGAGCCGTCCATCGCCAAGCTGATCCGGGGACCGGTCGAGGCCATGGGGGTCTCCCCCGGCGTGGCCTCCACGCTGGCACTCGTGATCGGTACCGCCCTGTCCACCGTGGTCCTGATGGTGGTCGGCGAGCTCGTCCCGAAGAACTGGGCGATCTCGTCCCCGCTGGCCGTCGCCAAGGTGGTCGCCACTCCGCAGCGAGTCTTCACCGCCGTCTTCCGCCCGTTCATCAGCCACCTCAACAACACCGCCAACCGGATCCTGCGCCGCTTCGGCCTCGAACCGACCGAGGAGCTGGCCTCCGCGCGCAGCCCGCAGGAGCTGGTGGCCCTGGCACGTCACTCCGCGAAGGAGGGCGCGCTGGAGGCGGACACCGCGGAACTGTTCGTGCGCACCCTCAACCTGTCCGAGCTGACCGCGGAGAACGTGATGACCCCGCGCGTCCAGGTGACCGCCCTCGAAATCCGGGCGACCGCGGAGGACGTCGCGAACGCCACCCGGGCGACCGGCCTCTCCCGCTTTCCCGTCTACCGGGGCAGCCTGGACTCGGTCGTGGGGGTCGCGCACATCAAGGACGTGCTGGCCATTCCGGCAGCGCAGCGACCCCGCAAACGGGTCGCGGACATGCTGCGCGAGCCGCTTCTCGTGCCCGAGACCCTCACCGTGGACCGGTTGCTGGACCGGCTGTCCGGCAAGCTCGCCATGGCCGTCGTCATCGACGAGTACGGCGGCACTGCAGGAGTCGTGACGCTGGAGGACATCGTCGAGGAGGTCGTCGGCGAGGTACGTGACGAGCACGACCCGCACGAGACGCCCGACCTCGCACCCGCCGGCGAGGACGCCGACGGTCGCACCCTGTGGTCGGCCGACGGCGCGGCCCGCACGGACCAGCTCCGGACCATCGGGCTGCGGGTGCCGGACGGACCCTACGAGACACTCGCCGGGGTCATCGCCACCGAGGTCGGCCGCATCCCCGTGGTCGGCGACACCGTTGAGCTCACGGGCTGGCGGCTCGATGTCGTGGACGCTTCGGGGCACCGCGCCGCGCGCGCCCTGCTGCACGCCCCGCTGCCCGGTACCGACGATCCGACGGAGAACGAACGATGATCGCCGTGCAGCTCTTCATCGGGCTGCTGACCCTGGTCGTGAACGCCTTCTTCGTCGGCGCGGAGTTCGCTCTGATCTCCGTACGGCGCAGCCAGATCGAGCCGGAGGCCGAGGCCGGAAACCGGCGGGCGCGCAGCGTCATCTGGGGCCTCGAGCACGTGTCGGCGCTCCTCGCGGCGGCGCAGCTGGGCATCACGCTCTGCACCCTGGTGCTCGGTATCGTCGCCGAGCCCGCCATCGCGCACCTGCTGGAGCCCGTCTTCGACGCGGTGGGGGTGCCGCACGGACTGGTTCACCCGATCTCGTTCGTCATCGCCCTGACCGTGGCGACCTATCTGCACATGCTGCTCGGCGAGATGGTGCCGAAGAACGTCGCGCTGGCCGAGCCGACCCGCACCGCGCTGCTGCTCGGACCGCCGCTCGTGACTCTGGCCAGGGCGCTGCGCCCGGTGATCTTCACCATCAACGCCTTCGCCAACGCCTTGCTGAAGCTGTTGCGGGTGGAGACCAAGGACGAGGTGTCCGCGACCTTCTCCGACGATGAGCTGGCCCGGCTCGTCAAGGACGCCGGTGACGCAGGCCTCGTCGACGACCGCTCGGCGGAGCGGCTGCGGCATGCCCTGGAACTCGGCCGACGGCCGGTCCGGGACGTCCTGCTGCCGGTCGACCGGGTGCTGTACACCCGGGTCGGGACGACGCCCGAGGAGCTGGAGCGGCTCTCGTCGGAATCCGGCTTCTCCCGCTTTCCCGTCATGGACAGCGAGCAGCGGATTCTCGGGTACCTCCATGTGAAGGACGCGCTGGACGCCACGCCCCGCGACGTTCCGTTCCCGGTAACGGCGATGCGGCCGATCGCCCGGGTGCGGGCCAATACGCCGCTCGACGATGTCCTGACCGCGCTGCGGCGAAGCCGTACACACCTGGCAGCCGTGCTGGACGAGGACGACGACCGGCTGGTCGGCATGGTCACGATGGAGGACGTGCTGCGTGAGCTGGTGGGGAGGGCCCAGGCCCGCTGACGCCCCTGTGCGGCAGGAGGGGCGCGGCTGCGGTCGCGCCCCTCTTCCGGCGGATCCGGCCGCGGGTTCCCTCCACGGTAGGATCGCGTGGTCATGGAATTGAATGCCTCCTACACCAGTCTTGTCGCGGTCGGCGACTCGTTCACCGAGGGCATGTCGGACCTGCTGCCCAACGGTTCCTACCGCGGCTGGGCCGACGTCCTCGCCGCCCGGCTCGCGGTCCGCACGCCCGGATTCCGGTACGCGAATCTCGCCGTACGCGGAAAACTCATCAGCCAGATCGTCGACGAGCAGGTGGCCGTCGCCGCAGCACTGCAGCCCGACGTGATCACGCTCGTCGGCGGGCTCAACGACACCCTGCGGCCGAAGTGCGACATGGGCATGGTCCGGGGTCGGCTGGAGGAGGCCGTGGAGCGTCTCGCGCCGTCGTGCAAGCGGCTGGTACTGATGCGCAGCCCGGGACGCAACGGTCCCGTGATGGAACGCTTCCGTCCGCGCATGGAGGAGCTCTTCTCGCTGGTCGACGACCTTGCGGAACGGCACGGCGCGGTGGTGGCCGACCTGTACGGCGCGCCCTCTCTGGGGGATCCCCGGATGTGGGACGTCGACCGGCTGCATCTGACACCCGAGGGGCATCGGAGGGTCGCCGAGGCGGTCTGGCAGACGCTCGGGCTGCCTGCGGAGAGCGACTGGCAGACCCCCGAGCCGGCTTCCCAGCCCGCCCGCTGGGCCAAGCGGCGCGTCGATGACGTCAGGTTCGCCCGGCAGCATCTGATGCCCTGGATCGGGCGGCGCCTTACCGGACGCTCGTCCGGTGACGGACGGGCCGGCGCGCAGTTCGACGCCGGGATCGGGCGCGCCTTCTGGATCACGCCCGCGGATGCGGCACGTCCCGGCCCTGTGACGGAGTGGCGCCGACTGGACGGCTGACGCCCCCGCACGCCCTGATGCCCCGCCGCCTGTACGCGCCCCGGCCTCCCTTGGCGCACCTGAGCACCGGCTTCCCGACTTCCTGGCTCTATTGCCCCGCAGTCGAGTTGGCGCAGTTGCACCTGGTACGCAAGGGGCGGATGGGCCAGGCTGGTCATCCACCGCGCAGGGGCACCCCTGGGCACCAGGACGGGGATGAACGATGAGTGACGACACCTCGGCGCCGACGGACCGGTTCGACACGGGCACACCGCACTCGGCACGCGTCTGGAACTACTGGCTCGGTGGCAAGGACAACTACGAGGTGGACCGCCTGCTGGGCGCGGCCATGGAGCAGTCGTACCCGCAGATCATCGACATCGCCCGCGCCTCCCGCCTGTTCCAGGCCCGGGCCGTTCGCTACCTGGCCCGCGAAGCGGGGATCCGGCAGTTCCTCGACCTCGGCACCGGCCTGCCGACAGCGGACGCGACGCACGAGGTGGCCCAGGCGGTGGCCCCTTCCGCTCGTATCGTGTACGTGGACCACGATCCGATCGTGCTGGCCCACGCCCGTGCCCTGCTGACCAGCCGGCCCGAGGGCGCCACGGACTACGTGCACGCGGATCTGAGGGACTCCGGGACGGTGCTGCGGGAGGCCGCCAGAACACTGGACCTCCAGCGGCCGGTTGCCCTGATGATGCTCTCGACCCTGGGCCATATCGCGGACGGAGGCGAGGCCGCCGCCCTTCTGCGCAGCTACCTCGACGCCTTCCCCGCCGGAAGCTTCCTGATGCTGTGCGACACGATCGAGACGGACGAGACCCGGGCCGCGTCCGACGACTACGCCGACGGCGGCGCGATGCCCTACATCTCACGACCCCGGGAGATCATGCGCTCCTTCTCGGACGGCCTGGACCTGGTCGAGCCGGGCTTCGGTTCGATCAGCCTGTGGCGCCCGGAGGAGCCCCTCACCGGTGAGCCGGTCGACCAGTGGGGATTCGTGGCCGCGAAGCAGTAGGGGCTCTCATGGGATCAGGCCGGGCATCGCGTTCGTAGGAAAGCACACACCGGCCCGCGGCGTCGGCCTGCAGAAACCGCCAGTAGAATCTGGACACGTGACTGCTGTGTCTGCGAAGCCTCGCATCCCCAATGTCCTGGCCGGCCGCTATGCCTCTACGGAGCTGGCCGTCCTCTGGTCCCCCGAGCAGAAGGTGAAGCTGGAGCGTCAGCTGTGGCTGGCGGTGCTGCGCGCTCAGAAGGACCTCGGGATCGAGGTGCCCGACGCAGCGCTCGCCGACTACGAGCAGGTGATCGACCAGGTCGACCTGGCCTCGATCGCCGAGCGCGAGAAGGTTACCCGGCACGACGTAAAGGCCCGGATCGAGGAGTTCAACGCCCTCGCCGGTCATGAGCAGGTGCACAAGGGCATGACCTCCCGGGACCTCACCGAGAACGTCGAACAGTTGCAGATCCGGCTCTCGCTGGAGCTGATGCGCGACCGTACGGTGTCGGTTCTGGCCCGCCTGGGCAAGCTGGCCGCCGAGTACCGCGAGCTGGTCATCGCAGGCCGCTCGCACAACGTCGCCGCACAGGCGACAACGCTCGGCAAGCGCTTCGCGACCGCCGCGGACGAGCTGCTTGTGGCTTACGGACGGCTTGAGGACCTGCTCGACCGTTACCCGCTGCGTGGCATCAAGGGCCCGGTCGGAACAGCGCAGGACATGCTGGACCTGCTGGGCGGCGACGCGGACAAGCTCGCCGACCTGGAACAGCGCATCGCCGGCCACCTCGGCTTCGCGCAGGCCTTCACCTCGGTCGGCCAGGTCTACCCCCGTTCCCTCGACTACGACGTGGTCACCGCGCTGGTCCAGCTGGCCGCGGCACCCTCGTCCGTCGCCAAGACCATCCGTCTGATGGCCGGCCACGAGCTGGTGACCGAAGGCTTCAAGCCGGGTCAGGTCGGCTCGTCGGCCATGCCGCACAAGATGAACACCCGTTCCTGCGAGCGCGTCAACGGCCTGATGGTCATCCTGCGCGGCTACGCGTCGATGACGGGCGAGCTGGCGGGCGATCAGTGGAACGAGGGCGACGTGTCCTGCTCCGTGGTCCGCCGCGTCGCACTGCCGGACGCATTCTTCGCGTTCGACGGGCTGCTGGAGACCTTCCTGACAGTCCTCGACGAGTTCGGCGCGTTCCCTGCGGTCGTGGCCCGTGAGCTGGACCGCTACCTGCCGTTCCTCGCAACGACCAAGGTGCTGATGGGCGCGGTACGGGCAGGAGTCGGCCGTGAGGTCGCCCACGAGGCGATCAAGGAGAACGCTGTCGCCTCGGCGCTGGCCATGCGTGAGCAGGGGGCCGAACGCAACGAGCTGCTCGACAAGCTGGCCGCCGACGAGCGCATCCCGCTCGACCGCGGGCAGCTGGACGACCTGATGGCGGACAAGCTGTCCTTCACCGGCGCGGCCGGCGACCAGGTTGCCGCTCTGGTGGCCCGGATCGAGGAGATCACCAAGCAGCACCCGGAAGCCGCCGGTTACACACCCGGTTCCATCCTCTGACGGTCCGCACCACCGTCGCATGACACCCGAAGAACTCCTGGCCGCCCGCGACCGCATCGTCCCCGATGTGGTCGCGGGTGGTCTGCGGGTGCTGTTCTGCGGCATCAACCCGAGCCTCATGACCGGGGCCACCGGACACCATTTCGCCCACCCGGGCAATCGGTTCTGGCCGGTTCTGCATCTGTCGGGCTTCACTCCGAGGCAACTGAAACCGTCGGAACAGAACGAGCTGCTCGCCCATGGCCTCGGCATCACCAACGTGGTGGCCCGCGCCACGGCACGTGCGGATGAGCTGAGCACCGCGGAATTCCGCGAGGGAGGCGAACTTCTGTCGGCGAAGGTGGAGCAGCTCAAGCCTTCGTGGCTCGCTGTCGTCGGCGTCACCGCCTACCGCACGGCTTTCGGTGAACGCCGTGCGCAGATCGGTCCGCAGGAGCGGACCATCGGCGGCGCCCGCGTCTGGGCCCTGCCCAACCCGAGTGGACTCAACGCCCACTGGACCGTGAGAACGATGGCGGAGGAATTCGCCCGCCTGCGCTCGGCCGTGGGCCAGGAGGCACGAGGCACATCCGCCCGCCCCGCGCCCCCTGGCCGCCGCACCGCTGAGAGGCCTTGCGGCCCCTGAGGTCCCGGAGAGCCCCGGAGCACTTGAGCCCCGTCGGACACCCGGTCAGGCGTCCCTCTTCCGCACCGCCCACCAGCCGGCGAGCAACGCGGCACCGGCCCACCCTGCGGTGACGGCCAGCCCCGTCCACGGCCCGAGGCTTCCTTCGGGATTCTGGTGGAGCACCAACTGCCCTGCTCGGTCAGGAAGATACTGCGCGACACCGCCTGCCATGTCTCCGACCACGAAGGAGACGATCAGGATGAAAGGTATGAGCAGACTGAGTACGGCAACCGCGCTGCGCAGCAGCGCTGTCAGTCCCGCCGCGAAGAGAGCCATCAGCGTGAGGTAAACACCCCCACCGAACGCCGCACGCAGTGCACCAGGCTCTCCCAGGCCGATCGCGTAGTCGCCCATGAACATCTGGCCCACGAGGAACGTGGTGAAGCTGGTGATCATCCCCACAGCGAGAGCGAGGCCGCCGACCACGGACATCTTGGCTGCGTAGAAGAGGCCTCGACGCGGAACGGCCGAGAGCGATATCCGCATGGCCCCGTTCAGGAACTCTGAGGACAGGGCGGTCGCACCGAAACTGATGGCGGCGATCTGGCCGAAGTTCAGTGCGTAGAAGGCGCCGAAGACCAGCTCGGCGTCCGCGTTGTCCGCCTCGGCCTGTCCGACGGTGGCGAACGTGAGCACGGTGACGGCGAGGGTGGCGGCGAAGACCGCTATCAGGGATCCGGACACGGACCGCACTGACTTGATCTTGATCCATTCGGAGTGCAGAACGGCAGTCGTCGACATCGTCACGGCGGTCAGGCCTCCTGGCGGGCGGTGGGTGATGTGGAGGCGGCGAATTCTGTTTCCGCCGCGGTGAGGTCGAGATAGGCCTGCTCCAAGGTTGCCTGCTCATCGAGGAGTTCGAGGATGGGGATCCCTTCGAAGGCGGCGAGGGCCCCGACTTCCTCCGCCTTTGCTCCCTCCACCGTCCAGCGGCCGTCGTCTCCCTGCTCCGGCTCGTATCCCTTGCGGATCAGCGCATCCCTCAGACGTGTGGATTCGGTTGTCCGGAGCCGTACGCGTGGCCGGCTCCGGGAGTCGAGGAAATCCTGCATCGGCAGATCGACGAGGAGCCGGCCCCGGCCGAGGACCACCAGGTGGTCGGCGAACGACGAGGTCTCGTTCATCAAGTGGCTGGAGACGAGGACGGTGCGGCCCTCGCGTGCCAGCCGCCGCATCAGCTCACGGATCCAGATGATGCCTTCCGGGTCCAGCCCGTTCGACGGTTCGTCCAGCATCACCACCTCGGGATCTCCGAGCAGGGCCGCAGCAATACCGAGACGCTGACGCATGCCGAGCGAGAACGTCTTGATCCGCTTCCCGCCGACCGCGCCGAGACCGGATTCCTCAAGGACCTCCTCGACCCGTCTGCCTGCTATGCCGTTACTCGCGGCGAGCGCCAGCAGGTGATTGCGCGCGGTCCGCGAGCCGTGCGCCGCCTGCGCATCGAGCAGTGCGCCGACCCGGCGCAGCGGGTTGCCGAGCGAGGCGTAGGGCTGTCCGCCGATCGTGGCGAAACCGCCCGTGGCCCGGTCCAGGCCGAGGACGAGGCGCATGGTGGTGGACTTCCCGGCGCCGTTCGGACCGAGAAATCCCGTCACTCGGCCGGGCCGCACGCTGAACGTGAGGTGGTCCACGGCGCGGGTGGGTCCGTAGTCCTTCGTGAGCTCGTGAACGTCGATGCTGGTCATGGCCCCAGACTGGCCGCCGGCCCCGGCCCGTGGCCTCCCCTGCCCGAGTGGACCTTCTCCCTCTCGCGGGGGAGCCTCCCTCCGCTCGGCGCTGGCACGATGGCAGCATGCGCCGCCTCCTCAGACCGCTGGCAATGCCCGCCACCTACAGCCGATGGCTTCACCTGCTCATCCCGTCCGCGGTCGTCAGCGTGTGGCTGTTCATCAGCCCGAGCAGGCCATGGGTTCCCTTCTTCCTCGCGATTCCCGTCGGGCTGCTTCCCGCTATGCGACTCGCTGAAGGGGTACAGGCTCAGCTGCTTCTCACACCGCAGGAGCGCGGCCGTCCGGACGCCGCGATCTCCATAGGGTCCGCGGCGACATGGGCGGACCGCTGGCGCACCGCGGCCTGGCTGGAGGCACGGCTGCTGTTCGCGACCGCGGCAACCTTCGCAACGATCTGGCTGCCTGCTACGACAGTCGACCTCGTCAGTGCCTCGTTCGGAACCCAGTTGAGCGGTGACTGGCTGGTCCGTGGCGTCGAGCCGAGCTGGTGGTTCTTGCTGCTCGCCCCTCTGCCGATCCTGGTGCTGCTCGGGCTGGTCGTCCTGCTCGGCCACCTGATCACACGTGTTGCCCGCTGGTTGCTCGGCCCGTCACCGGTGGAGCGGATGACCGCCCTGGAGGAGCGCACCGAGCAGCTCATCGAGCGCAATCGGATAGCGCGCGAGCTCCATGATTCGATCGGGCACGCGCTGACGGTCGCGGTGGTGCAGGCGGGGGCTGCCCGGACCGTGCGCGACCCCGAGTTCACCGACCGGGCGCTCGCCGCCATCGAGGAAACCGGCCGCAGCGCACTGGACGATCTGGAGCGCGTCCTGCGAGTGCTGCGCGAATCGGACACCCCCGTCAATCGGCGGCCCACGCTGCTCGAGGCCGACAGGCTGCTGGACTCGGCTCGCGGCGCCGGGGCGAAGGTCAATGCGAATGTGACGGGTCCGCTGGGTCTGGTCCCCGACCCCGTGTCCCGCGAGGGCTACCGAATTCTTCAGGAGTCACTCACCAACGTGCTGCGTCACGCCGGCCCCGTCCCCATCCGGGTGAGACTCACGGTGGTGGACGGGTGGCTCGAGCTCGAAGTGGCCAATCCGATCAATGGATCACCGAGGGGGCGGGGCGGCGGCAGCGGCCTGCAGGGCATACGGGAGCGAGCCTCCCTGCTGGGTGGAAAGGCCAAGACCGGCCCGTACGGAGGAGAGTGGATGGTGCACGCGAGCCTCCCGCTGGACCACATACGCTGACCGGATGCCGGTTACCGTACTTCTGGTCGACGACGAGCCCCTCGTACGCACAGGACTGCGTGCGGTCCTCGAGGCACAGCCCGATATCACCGTGGTGGGTGAGGCCGCCGATGGCGCAGCCGTGATCCCCCTCGTGCGTCAACTGCGTCCCGATGTCGTGGCGATGGACGTCCGCATGCCCTTGATGGACGGGATCGAGGCAACCCGGCTGGTGCTGCGCACGGTTCCCGATCCGCCGAAGATCCTCGTGGTGACGACCTTCGAGAACGACGAGTACGTGTACGAGGCGCTGCGTGCCGGTGCGGACGGGTTCCTCCTCAAGCGGGCCAGGCCCGCGGAGATCGTGCACGCGGTGCGGCTGGTGGCGGAGGGGGAGTCACTGCTGTTCCCCGCTGCAGTCCGGCGGCTCGCAGCGGAGTACGGCACGAGCAAGGCGCGGGAGGCGATGGACCGTGCGGCTCTCACCGACCGCGAGGCCGCCGTGCTCCGGTTGATGGCACGAGGCATGTCCAACTCGGAGATCGCCGCGAAGCTCACGGTCGGGGTGGAGACGGTGAAGAGCCATGTCAGCGCGGTCTTGGCGAAGTTGGGCGCCAGGGACCGCACCCAGGCAGTGATTGCCGCCTACGAGTCCGGCTTCGTGGCTCCAGGCTGACTCAGGTCACCTCTCGGTACCGGCTTCCGGAGCCGGTCGCCGCAGCCTGGGTCAGCGAGTACGATCCGGCAGACATGCGCGCGACCTGGGAGGACACACCGTGGGCCGGCTGACCGGTGGGGACCCGTCTCTGCTCCGGCGGATCAATTCCGCGGTGGTGCTGCACGCCCTGCGGGGTGCCCAGTCACCCACCCTCACAGACCTGACACGGCTCACGGGGCTGTCCCGCCCCACCGTCGAGGGAGTCGTCGAGGGCCTCTTCGAGGCAGGGCTGGTCGTCGAGGCCCTGCCGGACGAGAGTGAGGCACGGCGGCAGGGGCGGCCGGCCCGGCGGTTCCGGTTCCGTGCCGAGGCCGGGTACCTGCTGGGTGTCGAGATCGGCCCCCACCGGGTCTCCGCGCTGCTGTCCGGGCTGGACGGAAGGATCGTGGGGGCGGGCTCGCGCGAGGTCTCCGAGACGGCTTGCGCGGATGACAGGATCGATCAGGTCAGGGCCGTGATCGCCGATGTGCTGCGGCGTACCGGAGTCGCGCGGAGCAGTTTGCGCGCGGTCGGGGTCGGCAGCCCCGGGATTGTCGAGGCCGACGGGACCGTGCGGCTGGGCACGGCCCTGCCGGACTGGACCGGTCTGGCCCTCGGCGAGAAGCTGCGGCGCTCCTTCCGGTGTCCTGTGCTGGTGGAGAACGACGCCAATGCCGCGGCGGTGGCGGAGCACTGGAAGGGTGCGGCAACCGAGTCCGACGACATCGTCTTCGTCCTTGCGGGCCTGAGCCCCGGGGCAGGTTCACTGATCGGTGGGCGGCTGCACCGCGGATTCGGCGGGGCGGCCGGCGAGATCGGCGCACTGCACCTGCTGGGCCGGGATGTCACCCCGGAGCATCTCCTCTCGACGACCGACACCCCGCTGGACCCGCTGGACGAGCACGCCGTGGCCGCCGTCTTCGCGAAGGCCAAGCACGGGGATGCCGGGGCGCAGGCCGCTGTCGAGCGGTTCATCCAGCGGCTCGTGCACGACGTCGCGGCCCTGGTTCTGGCGCTGGATCCGGAGCTCGTGGTCATCGGCGGCTGGGCAGCCGGACTGGACGGCGTCCTCGACCCGCTCCGGGACGAGCTGGCCCGTTACTGTCTGCGGCCGCCCCGGGTGGCCCTGTCGCTGCTGGGCGAGGCGGCCGTGGCCACCGGAGCCCTGCGGCTCGCGCTGGACCATGTCGAGGAACAGCTCTTCGCGGTGGAGGCAACGGTGACGGCCCGCCGCTGACTGCGACGGGCCGCACGTCGGGCACGGCACGAGCAGACCGCCGCTGACTGCGACGGGCCGCACGTCGGGCACGGCACGAGTGGGTGCCGGCTTCGGGTGCCGGGGACAGGAACCGCGGCGCCCTCAGGTCAGGAAGCCTGCCGTTCCTGCTCGTCGTGGCTGATCTCCAGCGCCCCCGAGTCCCCGAAGGTCAGGCGGCAGGTGTCCGCCCGGTACGTGGCGACAGATACGGCCGCTGTACCGGAGGCGGCGAAGTAGCGTGTCGTGACCACGAGAACCGGAGCGCCCGGAAGCCGGTCGAGTTCCTTGGCGTCGTCCGCGCGTGCCGATCCGAGCTCGACCGAGCGGTCCTGGCCGTCGAGGCCGAGTCGGTGCAGCTCGCGCAGGACGCTGCGGGCCCGGGTGGGCCCGGACGGCGCTTCGATCGCGGAGAGTTCGGGTACGGACGACGAGGGGACGTACAGGAGCTCCGCCGCCACCGACTGCCCATGGGCGACGCGGATGCGGCGCACCACGTGCACGGGTTCATCGGCGTCGCACTCCAGTACGGCGGCAACCGCGGCGGGAGCTGACGCGATGGTGCATTCGACGGGCTGCCAGGCCTCGTCCGAGCCCCCGCCCGCCCAGTCGTGCTGCGCGGCAGCGACGGCCACACCGACACGAGGCGGAGCGACGGTCGTGCCGACCCCCCGGCGCCGCTGCAGTCTGCCTTCGAGTTCGAGCTGCTCCAGAGCCTGTCGGAGCGTGGCCCTGGCGACTCCGAAACGCGCCGCGAGGTCGCGCTCGTTGGGCAGGATCTCTCCTACCGCAAAGTCCGAGTCGAGTGCCTCACTGAGCACGGTCTTGAGGTGCCAGTACTTCGGCTCCTGTACCGATTCCAGCTGCGTGGTCCCCACCCTGTCCTCCGCATTCGCCCGGCGTCTTTCCGCGACGTTATTTATTAAAGGTCCCTGTCTTAACATGGAGACCTTAGGACGACGTACCACCTTGGTCAAGACCAATCCTCACCCCGTGACAGAGCGAAACGGTCCACTGCCGCAGAGCGTTCACAGGACGTTCGCGGAGCGGTGAGCCCCGCGCAGCACTGAGCCCCACGTCCGAGGAGGCGCGTGGGGCTCATGGGGCGCGTGGGTTTATCGGCAGGCTCGCAGGTGCCGGGAGAGGAACGACGTACGGAAAGCCACCGATTATCCGCCGAGGGGCCATCTAACTCGCGGACAATCCAGAGAGTTTGTCTGGATTACGAACGATATAGACGCATTGAATGAATCCCTCTTCGATGTCCACCTGGAAGACGGTGTCCACTTTTCCGTCGATGAACAGACCCACGGCGGGACCACCGTTGAGCTCCAGGATCCGCGCCTCCATTTCCACGGACATGTCCCGCCCAACAGCGAGGAGGAAGCGGCTGACCTTGTCCGCGGTCTCGATGATCCGCCGCGGCGCCTTCGACTTGCCCCCGCTGTCGCTGACCAGCCGTACATCGGGCGCCAACAGGGCGAGCAGCTTTTCGATGTCGCCACCCGACGCGGCGGAGAGGAACCGCTCGGTGAGGTCACGGCGTACCGCCGGATCCACGTCGTAGCGCGGCTTGCGCTCCTCCACGTGCCGCTTGGCGCGTCCGGCGAGCTGGCGAACGGCGGCCTCGGAACGGTCGAGGGTGACCGCGATCTCGGCATAGGGGAACCCGAAGGCTTCGCGGAGGACGAACACCGCGCGCTCCAGCGGCGAGAGCGACTCGAGGACGACCAGCACGGCGAGGGACACGGAGTCGGCGAGGACCGCCTGTTCCGCGGTGTCGGGGACGGAAGGCCCGAACTCGGTGACGACAGGCTCGGGCAGCCATGGCCCCACGTACGCCTCGCGTCTGGACTGAAGGTGACGCAGCCGGTCGATGGCGAGCCGGGTGGTGATGCGTACGAGGAAGGCCCTCGGCTCCCGCACGTCCTCGCGTCCCGCCGACGACCAGCGGAGCCACGCCTCCTGCACCACGTCCTCGGCGTCGGCGATGCGGCCGAGCATGCGGTAGGCGACCCCGGTGAGGACGGGCCGGCTTTCTTCGAAGAGATCGGTCACGGTGTCGGCAGTCACATCCCCATCCCAGCGGACACATAAGACGCTGTCCAGCAGGAATCACGCGTACCTCTTGAACTACAAGCTACCGGGCGGTAATTATTGCTTACGAGGGGTCTGTCCCCCATTTCTCCGCCCGCCCGGGGCCGGATCACCCGAGGAGCAGCATGGCCACCACGGTCTCGTTCGCAGTCGATTCGGCCATCGGTCGGCACACCGTGTCCGTGGCGTACGAACGAACCGGGTCCGGCGAGCCGTTGCTTCTGCTTCACGGCATCGGCCACCATCGTCAGGCCTGGGACCCGGTCGTACGGATCCTGGCCGCCGAGCGGGATGTCATAGCGGTGGACCTGCCCGGTTTCGGGGACTCACCGGCGCTGCCGGACGGCCTCCCGTACGACCTGGGGACCGTGGTCCCGGTGCTCGCCGCGTTCTGCGAGGCCATCGGGGTGGAGCGTCCGCATGTCGCGGGCAACTCCCTCGGCGGGCTCCTGGCTCTGGAGCTGGGCCGCGAGAAGCTCGTCTCCTCGGTGACGGCACTGTCCCCGGCGGGATTCTGGACGGAGGGCGAGCGACGCTATGCCTTCGGGGTGCTGCGCACGATGCGACGTGGCGCACAGACGATGCCGATGCCGGTGATCGAGCGACTGTCGCGGAGCTCGGCCGGCCGTGCGGCGCTGACCAGCACCATCTACGCACGGCCCGGCCGCCGTTCACCCGATGCCGTCGTGTCGGAGACCGTCGCTCTGCGCGGGGCGACGGGCTTCCACCAGACTCTTGCCGCCGGCCGGGGCCTCGCCTTCACCGACGATGTGCCGGATCTCCCGGTCACCATCGCCTGGGGCAGCCGGGACCGTCTGCTGCTGCGCCGACAGGGAATCCGGGCCAAGAGCCTCATCCCCGGTGCCCGGCTCGTGCGGCTCCCCGACTGCGGTCATGTTCCGATGAATGACGACCCCGCCCCCGTGGCGCGCATCATCCTCGACACGAGCCGCTGAACGCCCGACGCGCGGTGCGTCGGCGATCTCGATCTCGGTCTCGATCTCGGTCTCGGTCTCGGCCTCGGCCTCGGCCTCGGTCCTGGAACGGCCCGCACCACCTACGGCAACGACCACCCTCCCGGCTGCAGGAACGCGGCGCCTCAGGACGCCCGAGCCGAGGGCCACGCCCGCGCCCACCAGAAGGCTGCCCGCACCCTGCGCGATGCCGTACACCCCCGCACCGACGACAGGCGCGGTGAGGGCGGCCGAGACCGGGATCAGTCCGGAGAAGAGCGTCGCGCGCTCGGCACCGATGCGCCGCATGCCGCTGTACCAGCAGACGAATCCGATCACAGTGACGACGGCCGCCTGCCACAGCAGGGCCAGCGCCTCCTCCGTAGTGGGCACCCGTGCGAACCCTGCCCCGTCCAGCAGTACGCCGAGCAGCGCCGATTCCGCGGCGGCGACGGCGCAGACGGTCGCCGCCAACAGCTTCGGGCCCAGCGGACGCAGCACCGGCACGGCCAGTACCGCGAAGCCGACCTCACCGGCGAGCGCGCCCATCGAGCAGAGGATGCCTGCCAGGTCGGTCCGGCCCCAGCCCTGGACGGTGAACGCCCCGACGGCGACGAGGCCGGCCGCGTACAGGACGGTCCGGGAGGGGCGGCGGCCTTCCAGTGCGGGGACCATGACACCCACGACGATGGGTGCGCAGCCCACGAACACTCCCGGAACAGCCGGCTCCGCCGAGCGTTCGGCGGCCAGCACCGCCAGGTTGAAGCCGACCATGCCAATGGCAGCGAGGGCCGCGAGGCGGCCCCACTGACGGCGTGTGAGGGTACGCAGAGGGGCGAGCCCTGACGTGCCCCGGCTGCGCAGGAGCGGGAGCAGGAGCAGTGCGGCGAGACCGTACCTCACTGCCTGCCCGCCCGCGTACGGGTAGTCGCCCAGGAGGCTGTTCGCGGTGAAGGAGGCACCGACCAGGGTGCAGGCGAAGGCGGCGAGAAGGGCGCCGCGCAGGTCAGTAACGTTCATGGAACCGACGCTAGGTTCCGGCACGGTCCGGTTTAAGGTCCACTTCCATGACGTCTTCGGAGACCAATCCGCGACCCGGTCCGGGCGCTCAGGAAGAGCGTCCCGTCGCCTCCGCCGCCTGGGAACTGTTGGTCCCCGCAGTCTCCGCGCCCGCCCGCCGGCGCGGGCGTGCGCTCCAATCGGCGTTGCGCGAGGCCGTGCGCTCGGGTCGGCTCGCAGCGGGGACCAGGCTTCCGGCCAGCCGTGAACTCGCCGCCGACCTCGGGGTGTCGCGCGGTCTGGTGACGGAGGCGTACGAGCAGCTTACGGCGGAGAGTTATCTGCGCAGCGGCCGAGGCGCGGGCACCTGGGTGAGCGGTGGAGTGCGGCCAGCCGCCCATGGGGCGCGTGACCTGGCGCCGCGTGCGCCCGGCGTACGCGTGGACTTCCGCCCGGGCACCCCCGACCTCTCCCTCTTCCCACGGAGCGCTTGGGGCGCCGCCCACCGCGCGGTCCTCGGCCGACTGCCGCACAGCGCTCTCGGCTACCCGGACCCGCGCGGTCTTCCCGAGCTGCGCGAGGCACTGGCCGCTCTGCTGACGCGACGCCGCGGGGTGGTGGCCGATCCTGAGCGTCTGGTGGTGTGTTCGGGGGTGGCGCAGGCGACGACGCTGCTCGGGTTCGTGCTGCGGGGGCGCGGCGCTGCGACGGTCGGCGTCGAGGACCCGGGAAGCCCGGAGCACGCCACGCTGTTCGCCGCGACCGGGCTCGGGACGGTCCTGCTTCCGCTGGACGAGGAGGGACTCGCCGTGGCACCCCTGCTGCGCTCCGGCGTGCGCGCGCTCGTCACGACCCCGGCCCATCAGTTCCCCACCGGGATCGCCTACTCCGCCGCGCGCCGCAGCAGGCTGCTCGACTGGGCCCGAAGCACCTCGGCCGTGATCATGGAGGACGACTACGACGGCGACTTCCGCTACGACAGGGCGCCGGTCGGAGCGCTGCAGGGACTGGACCCGGAGCATGTCGTGTACACCGGCTCGGTGAGCAAGTCGCTGGCGCCGGGTCTGCGACTGGGCTGGCTGATCGCCCCCGCGTCGATGACCGACGAGATCGTCGCCCGCAAGCGCACCATGGACCTCGGCAATCCCGCGATCGACCAGGCCGTCCTCGCGGACTTCGTCACCCGGGGCGGCTACGACCGTCATTTGCGCCGCTGCCAGCGCGCCTACCGGGAACGCCGGGACGCCATGACCGCTGCGCTGGCGGAACACTTTCCGGGGGCCGAGGTCAGCGGGATCGCCGCGGGGCTGCACATCATCGCCCGTCTGCCCGAACGCTGCGGCTCCCAGGCGGACGTCCTTGTCCGGGCGGCGGAGAACGGTATCGCCCTGCGCCCACTGAGCGACTACGCGACGGCCGGCGCCGAGGACCCCGCGGTCCGCCTGGTGCTCGGCTACGCGCATCTGGCCCCGGCCGATATCGCGCACGGGATCCGCCTGCTGGCCCGCGGGCTCAGGGAGTCATAGGGAAGGAGCAGGCCGCCTGTTCATCTGGGGTTGGCGTTCCGGCTGCCGCCAGGCACTAGGCATGAGTCGGCAACCAGCCATGCGTGCAGCGCTGTTCCGGCAGGCCGTCCGCCCCGTCGCTCCCTGGAGGCATCCCATGTCGAACCGTCCTCGCATACCGGCCCCGGGCCGTCGCACCGTGCTGCGCGGCTCGCTGCTCGCCTCGGCCGCGGCAGCCGTTCCCACCACCCTGGCCGCCGCTCCCGCTTTCGCGCTCTCCGGCAGACCGAGCGCGGCGTGGGGTGTCCAGGTGGGCGACGTGACGGCCTCGTCGGCGCTGGTATGGGTACGTTCGGATCGTCCGGCCCGGATGCTGGTCGAGACGTCGGCCACCGAGTCCTTCCGCAGGGCCCGCACATGGCACGGCCCCTTGATCGGGGCCCGCACGGACTTCACGGGCACCACCCCCTTGTACGGTCTGCACGCCGGCGAGCAGGTGTACTACCGGGTGACGCTCGCGGACCCGCACGACCCGCGCCGTACGGGCAGACCGGTGTACGGAACCTTCCGCACCGCCCCCGCCAGGCGCCGTGACGGGGTGCGCTTCCTGTGGTCCGGTGACATCGCGGGCCAGGGCTGGGGCATCAACGCTCGTCGGCGAACGCCTGTCGCGCTCGCCGCCAGCGGTTCCATGCAACGACGTCGCGTTGGCCATCGACGAGAGCGTGATCGTCGACTGTGATCCACTCGTCTACGTAGCACTGCATGAGCACCATAGGCACGACGGACGTGGCACTGCCTGCCGCCTGCCCTGCCGATGCCTGTGCCCTGCGCGCTAGCTGCGCTGCCTTGCGTGCACTCATGCAACACTCAGGCTCTGTGCGGCAGGCATGGTGTGCAACTCACCCATGCCTGCGCCCTCACGCTCCAGCTCCCACCCCAGCGTCTTCAGCCCTGCGGGTGAGAGGCCAAGGTGATCGGCTAGGTAGCGCGCCTCTGCTGCCAGGCCCGCCGTCACACTGCCCGTGAAGGCGTCGCACGTGATGCGCACGTACATGGCGACGATGGTTACGAACGAGTCATCCCACATCGTCGCCTGACCTGACGCCCACAGCTCTGCCCACATGTCCCGTTCAGGCTGCGTCCAGTCACGCCCTGACGGCATGTCCGGAGTGGGCAGGTCGCACCCTGCGAGAGGGAGCACGACAGGGCCTGTCGCTCTGCGTGCTCCCTTCCCGCGGCACTCACGGCTGCCGGGGCTGGAGAGGTCTCGTCGTGGTCCAGGGGCAACCATCGCGCCCCCTCCTTTCCATGGTTGACACGGCAACATCCCTTGACGTATTGGGCGTTCCGTGGGAAGGTGCTTGCGCACCGGGGCTTTGATCCGGACGCCACCACGGGCGGACCCACGTGGACGCGTCGCGCATTGCGACCGACGCCAAGCTTGCAGTCATTCGACCGCAACGGAGTGCGCCCTTTTCCAGGGCCTCCGTCGTGTAGGCGAAGGGTCCACCGTGTCCGTACCTCTTGTTGATTTCCTTGCCATGTCCCCGCAGGCGTTTGCCTTGGTTATGGCTGCCGTCGTGCTCGTCGTCCTCGTCCTCTGTGCGACGTTCCTCCTGGCGCTCCACATCAGCGGCGTCCGTAGCGTCAAGGGCGCCGACAAGGCTGCGGCGATTCAGGCGATTGGCGACGCCGTGAAGTCGTTTCCGTTCTGGCGTAGGAAGTAGTACCCGCCCCCGCGGCAACGAGCCGAGGGGGCAAGCTTGTTCAGCCCTGCCCGATGGCCGCAATGGCGTCAAGGCTGACGGTGTACGCCTTCGTGGAGACCGTCACGGTGAGCGCGTTCGGGTAGTACTTGGTGGACTGGGGGGTGTCAGGCAGTGCGTACGAGAGCGTTCCCGTCAGCGCCTTGCCGCTGAGCAGCTCCACCACAAAGGCCGTGCCGTTCAGCTCGATGGCGCAGTTCTTGATGGCCTGCGTGTACTCGTCGAAGATGAGGGTGGCCATCGGGACTCCCGGGTGTAGGTATTTGTCATGAAGGGGTTACGGCTGGTTGTCTGGCGTGCTGGCTGATCGCTGTCCTCTTCGATGCCGTGGCGTTCTCGGTACAGGTCTGCACCTGCGGCAGCGGACCCGGCACGGTGGCCGTCGACGTCAGGACCGCGATAGCCGCCAGCACGAGACGGAGGCGGTGCGGGCGGTCCGAACGCTGCAATGAGCGCGTCCACGTCGGCGCTGAGTTCCTCCGGGGTTTCCCCGCGAAGGTGTGGGCACAGGCGTTAGGGGTGAGCCCTCTTGCGGTGCTGGCTTCGAGCTGTTCGGGGTTGGATTCGGCCATGCTGGTTCCTCGTCTCAGTACTGAAGTTCGGGGCTGCGCTCAGCGCCTGTGCGCTCCGGCGCGGGAGGCTTCGGAACGGGAGTCTCGGTAGGCGTGTAGTCGCGCAGTGGGCCGTCAGGGATGCCGACGTCAGGGACGGACTCCTCACCCTCCAGCTCCTCGAAGGAGCCGGGCACCCACGCCGTGCCGATGTTGGCCAGGTACACGAGGTAGTCCACGGTGTAATGACCCGACGTCATCGCCGTGACGATGTCCGCGGGCACGTCGCCAGGGCTAAGGCCGGCGACTTCGAAGTGACCGGCGTCCTTCAGCTGACGCAGCCTCTGACCGTCGCCAAGCGGGCGGAGCGTGTCGTGCTGCGCCTGACGGATGGCGCGGAGCTTGCCGAGCATCGCGGAGGGCGTCTTCCACGCCTGCGGCGCCTTGCCGCCTACCTCGATCACCCCTTCCGCGGTCCTGGCGCCACCAAGGTTCGGGACCTCCGCGCGGAAGTCACGCAGCTGCGCGCCAAGCGCTTCGAGAGCCGTCTCCGCCTCTGTCGTCCGCAGGTAGTCCAGGTGGTTCTTCAGGTACGTCACGGCAGTGCCCAGGGCGATGCGCTCCGACTCACCTTCGAGAGCGTCCCTGTAGGCATCCGCCACCACCTTGCCGATGTCGTCGGGGAAGTCCGCGCCAGCGCGCCTGGCGTCGATCGCCGCTTCCACAGCGTTGCGACGAGCAGTGTTGGCGTCGGGAGCGTCGAAGATGGCGTTATAGCGCGCTTCAACGACGCGGAGCTGACGCTCCAGGTGCTCGACGGCGGGGACGAGGTGGGGGCATGGCCAACATGCGTAAGCATCCTGTCCGCGGTCTGCGCGGCATCGACGACGCCCTTTGGAAGGACTTCGACGCTGCGACGACTGCGGCCAACACAGACCGCTCGTCCACGCTGCGCGCGTATATGGAGTGGTACGTAGGCCGTGAAGGTGCGTCGCTGCCTAAGACCGTGTCCTATGTGGTGAGGCGTCGTTGAGTCCGGTATGGGGCGGGGTACTTGGAGTTGGATTGTTCCGGACGGGCTGTGGGAGATCGCGGAGCCACTGATCCCACCGTCGAAGACGCGTCCACAGGGTGGCGGGACGCAGGACACGCCTGATGAGACGCTGTTCGCGGCGATCATCTACGTCCTGGTCAGCGGATGCGCCTGGCGGGCCCTGCCGCCCTGCTTCGGGATATCGAAGTCGACGGCCCACCGCCGGTTCCTGATCTGGTCGCGAGCGGGAGTCTGGGGCCGGCTCCATGAGGAGATCCTGCACCGCCTCGACGACGCGGGCCTCCTCGACCTCTCCCGCGCGGTCCTCGACTCCGCCCATGTGAGGGCTAAAAAAGGGGCGAACTCACAGGTCCGAGCCCCGTGGACCGGGGCAAGCCGGGCTCCAAGATGCACGTCCTGTCGGACGCGAACGGCCTGCCCCTCGTTGTCGGTGTCTCCGCCGCCAACACCCACGACAGCCTCGGGTTGAAACCCATGATCATGGGCAACCAAACGAGACACGACCCCCACCGCGGCCGGTATTTCAAGCCCCAGCGCCTCCACGCCGACAAGGCCTACGACATTCCCCACCTGCGGAAATGGCTCTGGGGCAAGCACATCGGAGTCCGCATCGCCCGCAAAGGCATCGAGTCCAGCGAACGTCTCGGGCGACGCCGGTGGGTCATCGAGCGAACCATGTCCTGGCTCACCGGCTACCGCCGGCTCAACCACCGCTACGAACGCCAACCCCACAACTACCTGGCCTTCGTCGGCCTCGCAGCCGCCCTCTGCTGCTACAAACGACTCGTCCGCCTCACCACATAGGACACGGTCTAAGCCCCCGCCGGCTGAGTAGGCGCAAACGGGCCCTCGTCCTCGTTGACGAGGACGAGGGCCCGTTTGCGCTGCCCGGGGCTAGCGCTTCCAGACCACCCGCAGGCGCTCAGCCACTGGCGTCCGATCGCCACGCCCCTTGGCGGGCAGCGCGGTCAGCTCCTGGAGGGCGACTCTCAGGAGCAGCCGACGCGTGTGCAGGTCGGCAGCATCCCATGCCTCCTCCAGGTCCTCGGGAGACAGAAGTGGGGTCAAGTCCGCACCGACCGACAACCCCTTGATCTCTTCGCGCAGCCCTGACAACTGCCCGTCCAGCGCTGACTTCAGTTCGGCGTACCGGGCCTCTCCATCGTCGCCCGGGAACGCCCCGGTGACGTAGTACGCCGTGTCGAGCTTGTTCCGGCGGTCGACGATGCCGTCTAGCGCTGCCTGTGCCTCCCGGAGGCGCAATGCGCGGGAAGGATCTTGATGTCCGTACCACTCCCGGGCGATGTCGAGAAGGAGGTTCACGTCGTCCTCGTCGTGCGGATCAAGGGCCGTGACCCATGCCTGCCATTGCCTCGTGATCTCGAAGTCAGCAGCCGCACGGTTGATGTGCACCCCAACACAAGCATCCGGGCCACTCTCAGCGCGTCGCAGACACCGGTAGTCCTTCGTGCCGCTGACGACCGTGGTGGCACACCGGGGACAGCCCATGATGCCCGTCAAGAGTGACTGTGCCTGACGTGCTCCTCGTCGCTGCCCCTTCGTCCCCCGGTTAGTGAACCCGTTCGCGATCTTGGCGGTGCGTTCGTTCAGTGCTGCGACGATGCGAAGGCGCTCAGCCGGCGTGACCACTCCTTCCCCCACACTCACGGGGCTGCCGTCAGGCATGAGGACGATGTCCCCCGTCACTCGCCAGAACTCGCGGCCGGTGTCCGGGTCCTCCACCCGCTCCTTCCGATGCATGAGTCCCGCCACCCCCGGAGAGCGTGCCCACGCCGCCACTGTGGAGGCTCGCCACACCGATCCACGTCGGGTACGGATTCCCTCCTTCGCAAGCCATGAAGCGACGGACATAGCCGTGTCCCCGTTCAGCAGCCGGCGCGCCATCTCACGCGCCGTGGGGTACTCCTCCGGTCGGTGAACAAGCTTCGCCGCACGTCGACGGGAGTCCTCCGGATAGAGCCTCTTCGACTTCAATCCGTACGGCGCCGGACCGCCGGGCCAGTGACCTAGCGGGCGGTGCGCTTCCTTGCCGATCTTCGTGCGGACACCGATGTTGATTGCTTCGCTGCGCGCCTGTTCCGCGGAGACCGCGAAGATGATCCGGTGGTTCGGATTGCGGGAGTCCAACCCGTCAGCATGAGCGCGCAGGTAGGCGCCGATCTGCTCGAAGTCGTCAAGGACGATACCGACGTGCCCCATCCCCCGGCGGGACAGTCTGTCCAGCTTGAACACCCAAAGGGATCCGGTTTCCGCACGCAGGACTTCCCCTATGGCGGCGTCGAACTCCGCGCGCTTGACTCCGCGCTTCGACGCACTGACCTCCTCGCGCCACACCTTACGGACGGTCAGGCCCTCCGCTTCGATCGCGGCGCGCAATATGCACTCGTGAGCGTCCAACGTGGCCTTGTCGTTTATTAGCGTCGACCGACGAAGGAAGATGTCCGCAACCTCCGACACCTTCTGACCTGCGCTGTTGATCCCCCCTGGATTAACCATGGAAGAAGTGTATTTGAACGTGCTCGTGGACGACAACGTGCGCGTGTTCAACGCGCAGGTTCCCTCGGTCATCCAGTGGGACGACCACGAAGTCCGGAACAATTGGTATCCCGGTCAGATCCTCGACGACGTGCGCTACATCGATCTCCTGGCGGCCCGCTCGATGCGTGCCTTCCGCGAGTACTTCCCGGCGTCGGCCCTGCACGACTCCTCCGCGCACGGTCCGTCCCGGGAAGGGCGCGTACACCGCGTCGTCCGGCACGGTCCGCTGCTCGATCTGTTCGTCCTGGACATGCGGTCCTTCCGTAACGCCAACTCCCCCGGCCGGCAGCCCGACGACACCACCGGCATCCTCGGCGCCGAGCAACTGAGCTGGCTCAAGCGCGAGCTCTCGCAGTCGCGCGCGACGTGGAAGGTGATCGCCGCGGACATGCCGCTGGGGCTGGTCGTCCCCGACGGAGCCACGGACTTCGAGGCAGTCGTCCAGGGTGATCCCGGAGCACCACTGGGACGTGAGCTGCAGATCGCCGAACTGCTGAGGTACATCAAGCACCGGCGGACGTTCGGTCCTGAGCGGGTCTTCGTCCGGGCGCCGGACCGGGCGAACGTGTCGCCCATGGAGTCCCCGCAGTTCTTCGGAGAGGTCGACATCGACGGTGGCAGCGGCGAACTGACGGTGCGGCTGCGGGCGCAGGGCGGAACGGTTCTGTTCACCAAGGTGCTGCAGCCCGGGCGTACGGGGCAGCGGCTCGCTGGGTGCGGGGCAGTGAACCGGCGTACGGGGCAGTGAGCGGGCGTCGTTGAGAGTCGGCCCCGGGCTCGCGTCCGGGCCGTTGTCAGTGGTGCGTCCTACGGTTTTCCCATGACCCGAACCGTTCAGGCCCTGGCCTACTCACGCCCGTCCGTCCTGGAGTCCTCGCAGGCCGGGCGGTTGCTCGGACTGGAGACCGCCGGCGGTCTCACGCCGCGGGGCGCCGAGGCGAACCCCCGGTTCTTCTCCGGCTTCCTCACCTCGCCGAGGATTGCCGCGCGGGGGCTTCTGGCCGTCGCCGACGTGGCGTCCGCCCGCTACTACCAGCGGATGCTGCCGTCGTCCCTCGACCCGGTGGTCACGGGCAACGGCGACCGACTACGCTTCGAGTCGTTCTCCGGCTGCTGCGGGGTGTACGCGCGTCTTGATGTGCTGCAGGACGGCCTCGGCGGTGCGGAGACGGGGTACGGGACGACGAATGTGGATGTCAACCACCCCTTGCGTGAGGCGCTGTCGCGGATAACCGCGGACGATCCGCTTCATCTGCGGGTCGGGCCTGACGAAATGGCGGTCACCACCGTGGACGGCCCGGTGGTGGAGAAGAAGGTGCCGCTGCCGGGCCGCTGGCTGCGCGGTTTCGCCGAGGCGCAGGTGGTGTCCGCCGGTTTCGATCTGCGGGCCGAGCTTCCGGCGGCGGAGGCTGTCCGGTTCCTCCGTTCCCTGCCGCGCTCCTCGGGGAACGCCTCGCGGGGAGCCCAGTGGGTCGTGCCCGCCGGGAAGACCCTGCGGCCGACGACCCGCCCCGTCGCCGGTGCGGTCTGCCTGCCGGGTCCGGAGCGACTGGTAGCGCTGCAGCGGGTGTTGCGGCATGCGACGGCTCTGCGGATCTACGGACCGGTGGCCGACGGTGCGGCGACGGCGAGTGCCTGGGAGGTGGTCCTGCCGGGAATGCGGCTGACACTGACTCTGTCGCCCGACGCGTCACGCGGATTCTCCGGTGAGGGCGGAGTGCTGGAGGCGTTGGCCACGGACGACGCCGCGGCGGATGCCGAGCTGGTGTCCGTATTGCTGGCGTGGGAGCCCAGGATCGAACCTGCCGATCTGGCCGCGCAGTCGGGGCTGACGGTGGAACGGATCCGGGCAGCGCTCACCCGGTTGGGTACGGCCGGACGCGTGGGGTACGACCTCGCGAACGCTGCGTACTTCCACCGGGAGCTTCCGTACGACGCGCGCCGCGCCGAGCGGCACAATCCACGTCTGGTCGCGGCACGGCAGCTGGCCGGTTCGGGAGCGGTCGTCGTCGACGGCGAGCTGGCGGCCGTCTCCTCCGGTGAACGCCGCTACCAGGTGCGGGAGAGGGATGGAGCGCTGAGCTGTACCTGCCAGTGGTGGGCGGACTACCGAGGACGCCGCGGCCCCTGCAAGCACGCCCTGGCGGTCCGTATGGTCCGCCGCGGTGCCACGGTGGCCGACGGTGCCGTGGTTGCCGGCGGTGTGCGATGAAGGAGCTCCTCACAGCCGTCCGGGAAGGCCGCAAGCAGGCCGTGCCCGCGCTGGTGGCGGGACTCGACCGCGCGGGACGCAGGGTGGCCCTCACCGAGTTGAAATCCCTGCGCAAGGAGGCCCGGGGCTGGGACTGGCAGCAGCGGGCAGCCGCCCAGAACGCCCTGCTGGTCGCTGGTGCGGGGTGTCACACCGGTGCAGCGGCCTGCGCGGCCTGGATCGGCGGCAGGGATCTGCGCGACTGGTCGAGCACTCCGTACCCGTTGGTCCTGACGGTCCTCGCGGACCGTGATCCGGCGTGGCTCGCCGACCTCGCCCATCGGCTGGCGGCACGTCCGTCGATGGCCTCGACGGACGCCGACTACCGTTTCGTCGCCGAACTGGTCCGCATCGCGCAGTGCCCGATGCCGGTCACCGACACCATCGTGGAGGCCTGGCTGTCGTATGTCGGTTCCAGCAGATGGCAGGGCAACAAGCGGAACCCCCTGATCGAGGTCCTGCGCGCCGACCCGCATCTCACGGCCATGGTGCCGAGGCTGTTCGAGGGGTCCGAGCCGCCGTCCGCTCTGTACTGGTACGACGATCCCGACTCCGGCGATCATTGGCCGGCGGCACTGGCGACGCTGGCTGCCGAAGGGATGCTGGACCGTGCCGTGCTGGTCGACGGGGCCGTGAAACGACTGCTGCGCGGGGGAAAGCCCGGGAGTCTGAGGTTCTACCTGGCCGTGGTGCGTGCACTCGGCCTGACCGAGGAGGAGGAGAACGCGCGTGTCCCGGACTGGTCGGGGATGGCCGGGGACGGCATCGCGATCGTCGCGGGCCATGCCCAGGAGGTGCTCTCCCGCCTGGACGCCCGCGGGGAGCTGACCACGCGTGTGCTCGCCGAAGTCTCGGGCTCGGTGCTGTTCCGCACCGAGAAGAAGCTGGTGCGGGCCCAGTTGGTACTGCTCGGCAGGGTGTTGCGCCGGGATGCGTCCACCGCCGACGAACTGCTTCCGGTCGTTGCCGAGGCGTTCGGGCACGAGGACATGGACATCCAGGAGCGGGCCCTGAAGCTGACGGCACGTCATCTCCGTTCGGCCGGTGACACCGTGCGTGAGGTTCTCGTCGTTGCCGCGGCGCAGCTGGGACCGATGCACCGGGCCGCTGCCCGCGAGGTTTTCGGGGACCTGCTGGACGAGGGGACCGCCGAGGAGCCTTACGAGGAGACCCTGCCCCCGGTACCCTCCGCGCGCCTCGTCGGACCGGCCCCGGAGACGGTGGCCGAGCTTGTCGAGGAGGTCGCCGCCCTGGTCAACTCCCGTTCCCGGGAAGTCGGTTCGTTCGAGCGCGCGCTCGACGGGCTGATCCGTCACGCCCGCACCGACCGCACGGCGCTGACGGCGGCACTGCGCGAGGCGATGGCCGGACAATGGTGGCTCGATGACCTGCGGCTGGAGCAGGTGGACCGGTGGTTCACCAGGAATCCCGGCGGTCTCGATCTTGTCGCGGCGGCGCTGCTCGGCCGGATGTCGTTCCGGTCCGTCCACGACGGAATCAACCGTTGGACGGCAGCCGGCACCTGCCCGCATGCCGCGCTGGACGGGGTGATGCACGCGAGGCTCTGGGAGGCGGCCGGCTTCGCGACGACGGGGCGGGTGCCGTTCCTGCTGGCCACGCCGACCTGGCACACCGGTTCGCTGGACCCCGACGAGCTCGTGGAGCGGCTGCGTGCCTACCATCGGCTCGGCGTCCGGCCGGGGCCCGCCGACTTCGCGCAGGCGCTGCTTCGCGTGCGAAGGAGCGGCAGCCTGCGGGCAGCGGCCGACGCCGCCCTGCTCGGAACGGCGGAGGGCGACCGGCTCGCCTCGTGGCTGCGGGCGGACACACCGGTAGCGCCCGTACTGCGGCACCGGCCCGACAGCGACCGTCCGACCTCCGGTACCTGGTGGCAGCGGTCCGCCACCGGGGCCCGGCGGGTGCTGCTCGCCACGAAGGAACGCCTCGACATCCAGCAGGAGTTCCCCCGCGCGTTCCACTGGCTGGGCCGTCCGCACCTCCCCGATCAGAGCCCCTGTTACCACGGGGCCGCCCGCTCGGAGCACTGGCTCGCGGCCCTCCCGGAGGACGGCGAGGCGCTCGCGGCCTGGATGGTACCCACCCTCATGCACGGCGCCGACGACGGCCCGGACGGTGGGGCATGGGTCCTTCCCGGTCTCGCCGAGGCGGGTGGGCCTGCCGCCGACGCCGTTCATCTCGCCCTGGCGTACGGGCTGGGGGCACGCCATCCGGAGGACCGCCTCTCGGCGGTGGACACCCTCCTCGTACTCGCCGCACAGGGGCGCCTGGACGCGAGACTCCTCGGCCGGGAGCTCGCCGTTCTCGTCGACCATGACCTCGTCAAGCCGAACCGGCTCGCGGACTCGGCCCGTACGGCAGCCGCCACCGGTGCGTACCGGACGGTCCTGTCGGTGCTGACGGCAGCGCTGCCGAGCCTGCTTGCCTACGACAAGGCGCCCCACGGGCTGGGCGACGTCCTGGCCGTGGCGGCTGCGTGCGCGGAACGCTGCGGGCCGGTGGCCTCGGAACCGATCGCCGGGCTCGCCGCGACGGCCGGCCGGCGAGGTTCCTCGCAACTGGTGCGGCAGGCCGCCCGGCTGCTGGCGGCGTCCGGACCCGGGTACGGAGGGGAGGCCGCCGACGGGGACAGCCAAAAGGTAGTGATAAGCGCCAGATCCACACGTAACCCATCAGTCACAATGCGTTCGTGATCAGGCAACACCGTTCGGTCACAGTGAAGACATGACTGACGTGACTTCCGCAAAGACTGCCCGCCGCCCCCACCACTGGCGGCGGGACCTGATCGAGCTGGCCGCCCTCTTCACGGCGGTTGCGGTGGCCGACGCGATCGCCAATCTGATCGGGCACACCCCGGACGGCCCGTACCTGCTGGTCGCCTCGGCCGTGGCCCTCGCGGTCACGGCCGCGTTCCACACATGGTGGGCACGACGCCACAGCCACGCCCCGCCGCCGGACAGTGATACGGACACCGGCGGCGCGGACAGCCGGCTCACGTCCTCCGGTGCGGAGGAGGACGTGGAGACTGTGCTGTGGCGGATGCGGACGACGGTGCGGGACACTCCCGGCACCCTCGCCGCCCTCTGCATCGCTCTTGCCCGGCACCGGATCGACATTCTCACGCTGCAGACGCACCCGCTGGCCGAGGGCACCGTCGACGAGTTCCTGCTGCGAGCGCCGGCAGCGCTGCCGGCGCAGCAGCTGACCCGGGAGATCTCGGCCGCGGGTGGTTCCGCGACCTGGATCGAGCGCGCTGACGCCCACGATCTGGTGGATGCGCCCACCAGGGTCCTCGGTCTCGCGACCCGCACCGCTCTGGACGCGGCGGAACTTCCTCTCGCGCTGCGCCAGCTGCTCGGCCGGTGCACCATCCACTCCCTGCCGGCCCTGTCGATCACCGGACGGCCCACCGGGGAGAGTGCTCCCGTGGAGGGAGTGCTGGAGGAGACCGTGATGAGGCTCCGCGACCCCTCCGGCGGTGTCATCACCGTCGAGCGGCCCTACCTTCCGTTCACCCCGACCGAATTCGCCCGGGCCCGCGCCCTGGTGGAGCTCGATGCCCGTCTCGGGCCTCGCGTACCGCGCAGCGAGCACGTCCTCACCCTTCCCGAGGGCAACGAGATCACGGTGCGGCGCGCGGACCGCAGCGATCTCCCTGCGGCCCGTGCCATGCATGACCGCTGCTCCGACCACACCCTCGGTCTGCGATACCACGGCCCGGTGCGTGATGCCGACCGCTATCTGGATCACCTGCTGAGCCCACGTTTCGGCCGCACACTCACCGTTCAGACGGCTTCCGGCCGACTGGTCGCGCTCGGCCACCTGCTCTGGGACGGCGACGAGACCGAGGTCGCCCTGATGGTCGAGGACGACTGGCAGCGCAGGGGCATCGGTTCCGAACTCCTGGGCCGACTGGTGGACATGGCCGTCGAGGCGGGCTGCGAGAGCGTCTACGCCGTCACCCAGGCGCACAACACGGGCATGGTCGCTGCCATGCGTGCGCTCTCGCTGCCCCTCGACTACCAGATCGAGGAAGGAACCCTCGTCATCACAGCCCGGCTGGGTGCGGCTCCAGGCCTGCCGACCGCGCCGCACGGGCAGGCGCCGCAGGCCCGTCGCTGAGCGCCTGGCACAGATCGGCCCAGAGGTCCTCGACGTCCTCGAGGCCGACGGACATCCGCAGCAGACGGTCACCGACGCCCGCGGCCTGCCGGTCTCCCTCATCCACAATGCGGTGGCTGATGGAGGCCGGATGCTGGATCAGGGTGTCGACGCTGCCGAGACTCACTGCGGGCGTGATGAGCCCGACGCCCGCGATCACGCGGTGCGGATCCCCGTACACCTCGAACGAGACCATCGCCCCGCCCAGCTTCGGGTAGTGGACCCGCGCGATGCGGGGGTCGGCGGAGAGCCGACGGGTGAGTTCGGCCGCGCTCGCCGACGCGGCCCTGACCCGCACCGACAGTGTGGAGAGGCCGCGCAGCAGCAGGTAGCCGGCCAGCGGATGCAGCACACCACCGGTGGCGAACCGCACCTGCCGGAGCTTCGCCGCGAACTCCTCGTCGCACGCCACGACCCCGCCCATGACATCGCCGTGGCCGCCGAGGTACTTGGTCGCGCTGTGCAGCACGACCCGGGCACCGTGCTCTACCGGACGCTGCAGTACGGGTGTCGCGAAGGTGTTGTCGACGAGCAGCGGTACGGAACCGCAGGAGTGCGCCACCGCCCGGATGTCGATCTCGGCCAGCGTGGGATTGGCCGGGGTCTCGACCATCACCAGCCCGGTGTCCGGGCGGATCGCCTCGGCGATGCCCGCTGGATCGGTCCAGGTCACCTCGGTCCCGAGCAGCCCTGCGCCGAGGAGGTGGTCACTGCATCCGTACAGCGGCCGGACGGCGACGACATGGCGCAGCCCCATGCTCGCGCGGGCCAGCAGCACGGCGGTGAGCGCCGCCATTCCGCTGGCGAAGGCCACAGCGCTCTCGGTCCCCTCCAGACGGGCCAGTGCCGTCTCGAAGCGGGCGGTCGTCGGGTTGTCCAGCCGGGCGTAGACGGGCGGCCCGTCCGGCTTGGCGCCGGTGGCGGCGAAGGCATCGATCCGCTCGGCCTCACCCCGTGAGTCGTACGACGGGTAGGTGGTGGACAGATCGATGGGCGCGGCGTGCAGTCCGAGAGAGGCGAGATCGTCGCGTCCGGCGTGCACGGCTTCGGTGGCGAGCGCCCTGGACCGGAGGGGGGCCGGGGATATCAGCGAGGAGGCTTCGGTGTCCATGTCACTACTCTGAACACTGAGCGGCCGACCTCGCGAATATCCCGTGTTACGTTCGCCCAATGGCTGAATCTGTCGCTCTGGACCCGGTGGATCTGCACATTCTGCGATTGCTGCAGAACGATGCACGGATGACGTACCGGGAGCTGGCCGCCGAAGTCGGGGTGGCACCGTCCACCTGCCTGGACAGGGTGGCCCGGCTGCGCCGCTCCGGTGTCATCCTCGGGCATCAGCTGCGCCTCGATCCGGCGCGGCTCGGCCGGGGCCTGGAGGCACTGCTCCTGGTGCAGGTCCGGCCGCACCGCAGGGAACTCATCGGACCGTTCGTCGAGCGGATCCGCGCACTGCCCGAGTCGCGCGCGCTCTTCCACCTCACCGGGCCCGACGACTATCTCGTCCATGTGGCCGTCGCCGGCACGGCGGACCTGCAGCGCCTGGTCCTGGACGAGTTCACCTCGCAGCGTGAGGTGGCGCGGGTGGAGACGCGGCTGATCTTCCAGCAATGGGAGTGCGGTCCGTTGCTGCCGCCCGCCGCAGGCCCGAACGAGGCTCACCCCGAATCCACAACGCCGTAAAGGATCTCCACGGGACCTAGGTCCTATCCGGGTGACGCGGAGCCCTCCGCCGTACGAGGATGTCCACATGTCAGACACATCGAGCAGCACGCTGCCGCGCCAGGTCGCCGACACCTACGTCGACGCGTACATCGAACTCGACCCGATCACAGGTACCTATCTCGGTGTCGCGGAAAGCTCTCGCCTGCTGCCCGATTTCTCTCCGGCCGGCCAGGAGGCCGTTGCCGAGCTGATCCGCCGCACGCTGGTGGAACTCGACGCCGCCGAACGGGCGCCGGGCGCGGAGACCGACGCCGAGCAGCGCTGCGCGCGGCTGCTGCGCGAGCGCCTGACGGCCGAACTCGCCATCCACGACACCGAGGAGGGCCTGCGGGTCATCTCCAACATCCACTCACCGGCGCACAGCCTGCGTGACGTGTTCACGGCTACGCCGACCGCCACGGACGAGGACTGGGCTGCGGTCGTGGACCGACTGCTCGCGGTTCCCGCGGCGTTGGAGGGGTACCGTGCCTCACTCGCTCTCGGTCTCGATCGCAAGCTGTTCGCGGGCCCTCGCCCCACAGCCACGTTCATCGAGCAACTGGGCGCCTGGGCCGGGGAGGGCGGCACCGGGTTCTTCGAGGACTTCGTGGCCCCGGGACCGGAGTCGTTGCGCGCGGAACTGGACGACGCCGCACGCCGGGCGACCGAGGGGCTCCTCGCGCTGCGCGGGTGGCTGAGGGAGGTCTACGCCCCCGCGATCGAGGGCGCCCCCGACACGGTCGGCCGTGAGCGCTACGCACGCTGGGCGCGCCAGTACAACGGCACGGACCTCGATCTCGACGAGGCGTACGCGTACGGCTGGTCCGAGTACCACCGGCTGCTGGCCGAGATGAGGACCGAGGCCGACAAGATCCTTCCGGGCGCCGGCCCCTGGGAGGCTCTCGCCCATCTCGATGTGCACGGCAAACACATCGAGGGCGTGGACGAGGTACGTGAGTGGCTGCAGGAGCTGATGGACGAAGCCATCGACGCGCTCGACGGAACCCACTTCGAACTCGCCGAGCGGGTACGGAGGGTGGAGTCCCGGATCGCACCGGCGGGAGGTGCCGCCGCTCCGTACTACACCGGCCCTTCCGAGGACTTCTCCCGGCCCGGCCGCACGTGGCTGCCCACCATGGGCGAGACGCGTTTCCCCGTGTACGACCTGGTGTCCACCTGGTACCACGAGGGAGTCCCGGGCCACCATCTGCAGATCGCCCAGTGGACCCACGTCGCCGACAGCCTTTCCCGCTACCAGGCGTCGATCGGCCATGTCAGTGCCAACGCCGAGGGCTGGGCACTGTATGCGGAGCGGCTGATGGACGAGCTGGGCTACCTGCCCGACGCCGAGCGGCGGCTCGGATATCTGGACGCGCAGATGATGCGTGCCTGCCGGGTGATCGTGGACATCGGCATGCACCTGGAGCTGGAGATCCCCGCGGACTCGCCGTTCCACCCGGGCGAGCGGTGGACGCCGGAACTGGCCCAGGAGTTCTTCGGCAGCCACAGCGGCAGGCCTGCCGACTTCGTGGAGAGCGAGCTGACCCGCTATCTGTCGATGCCGGGGCAGGCCATCGGCTACAAGCTGGGCGAGCGCGCCTGGCTGCTGGGCCGGGAGAACGCACGCAAGGCGCACGGTGAGGCGTTCGACCTCAAGGCCTGGCACATGGCGGCTCTCTCGCAGGGTTCGCTCGGCCTCGACGATCTGGTCGACGAGCTGTCCCGGATCTGACGCCCGGGCGTACGTCGTGGATCTGATCCGCGATCGGTTCCATGATTCGATGAGCGGCCGACGGGGCCGGTGGAAGCACGGCCCTGTCCGTTCGCGACGCCTCCGTCGGTGCGCGCTCTTCCGTTTCCGCCCAAGTCCCGAGCGAATGCTCACGAACGGTTTCCGTATGACGCCGACCGGTTTCCTGTTCTGCTCCGACCCCCTGCGCCCCGGACGCCCGGACCCCCAGTTCGCCCCGGAGGTTGCCGCTGCCCGCAGGGCGGGTGCGCAGGTCGCCCTGGTCGACCACGACGCGCTGCTCGCCGGGGACCCGGAAGGGTCCGTCGGCCGGGTCCGGCGGGACTCGGGGGCGTACTGGTATCGCGGCTGGATGATTCCGCCGGAGCGGTACGAGGAACTGGAGGGGGCGCTGACAGGGCGCGGCTGCTCGCTCCTCACGGATGCCGCCGCCTATCGCACCGCGCATGAACTGCCGGGCTGGTACGGGGAATTCGCCGGTCTCACACCGCGCAGTGTCTGGTGCGCGCTGACCACCGACGCCGCCACCTGTGCCGGCACGGAGTTCTGGGCACACCTCGCCGGGCCTCTCGGCTCCGGGGCGGGCATCGTCAAGGACTTCGTGAAGTCCCGCAAGCACGAGTGGGACGAGGCCTGCTTCGTACCGGAGCTGTCGGACGCTCCTCGGCTCGCCTCGGTCGTCGGGCGGTTCGTCGAGTTGCAGGGCGATTTCCTGGCCGGTGGTGTGGTGCTGCGGGCCTACGAGTCGTTCGTTCCGGGCGGCGAGGCCCGGGTGTGGTGGGTGGACGGTGAGCCGGTGCTGGTGACCGCCCACCCCGACACGCCCGCCCAGGTGCCCTCCCCCGGGCTCGATGCCGTCGGTGAGGCGGTGCGCGGTCTCGCCTGCCGTTGGGTGACGACGGACATGGCCCTGCGCGACGACGGGGTGTGGCGGGTGGTGGAGGTCGGCGACGGGCAGGTCAGCGGACTGCCTGCCGGCGACGACGGGGAGGGCGTGTTCGCTGCCCTCCTCGACGCCGCGGCCAGGCCTGACGGGCGCTGACCGGCCGGTGGCCGGCAGCGGCAGTCGTCGGCACGGGCGCCTGCTCGGCAACCGCAGTCATCGGCACGGGTTCACCTGCTCAGCAACCGCAGTCGTCGGCTCCTGCCGGTGCGGTGAGCGGGTCGGCGGCGCGCCGTTCCCGGCCCTGCCAGGTCTCGAACTCGAAGCCCTCGCGCGCCCAGTACTCGAATCCGCCGAGCATCTCCTTCACCTGGTAACCGAGTTCGGCGAGGGCCAGTGCGGCGCGGGCGGCACCGTTGCAGCCGGGGCCCCAGCAGTAGGTGATCACGGGGACCGCCGGGTCGAGGAGTCCCTGTGCCTGCTCCGCCACGAGTGCGGTGGGCAGGTGCACCGCGCCGGGAACGTGTCCCTGGTCCCAGGCCGCGGTGGACCGGGAGTCCAGCACGACGAAGCCCGGGTCGCCGCCCGCCGCAAGTGCCGCGGCCACGTCGGAGGCGTCGGCGTGGAAGGCCAGTGAGGCACCGAAGTACGCGGCAGCGGCTGCGGGGGAGGCCGGCGCGACGCGCAGGACGGGGTTGTCCGTGGTGGTGAGCTGTGAGGTCATGCCCGAAAATCTACGGTCGGTACTCCTCCGCCGGAAGCGAAGATCCCCGGCACATCTCTTGCTCTACCAGGGATTGCACTGTTGTCTGAGCGCATGACCGACTATTCCCCGGACGCCACGGACTGGCGCATCCTCGACGTCCTGCAACGTGACGGGCGTGCGACCTTCGCCGAGCTGGCCCGCGCCGTGGCCATGTCGCCGAGCGCCGTCACCGAACGCGTGCGCCGCCTCGAGGAAATGGGGGTGATCAGCGGTTACACCGCGGTGGTCGATCCCGAGCGGCTCGGTATGCCGATCATGGCCCTGGTACGGCTGCGCTATCCGAACGGCAACTACAAGCCGTTCCACGACCTGACGGACACGACGCCGGAGATCGTGGAGGCACATCACGTGACGGGGGACGACTGCTTCGTGCTGAAGGTGACCGCCCGTTCGATGCGCCACCTCGAGGAGGTCACGGGGAGGATCGGCACCCTCGGCTCCGTGACCACCAGCATCGTGTACTCCTCGCCTCTCCCCCGCCGGGCGATCAGCCGCTGAGCGTGCCCGCGGTGCGGTGCCGCACCGCCGACCCGTGCCGTTCCTTGACCACTTCCAGCTGTGCCGGGATACGGCGCCGCAGGTCGGCGACATGACTGACGATGCCGACGCTGCGGTCGCGTTCGCGCAGCGAGTCCAGGACGTCGAGCACCTCGTCCAGGGTCTGCTCGTCCAGGCTGCCGAAGCCCTCGTCGATGAAGAGCGTGTCCAGCCGTACGCCGCCCGCCTCGTCCGTGACGACATCCGCGAGGCCGAGCGCGAGGGCGAGCGACGCGAAGAACGTCTCGCCGCCCGACAGGGTCGCCGTGTCGCGCTCCCGGCCCGTCCAGGAGTCCACGACGTGCAGCCCGAGGCCTGCTCTGCGGGCTCCGCTCCTCGCGTCGGAGTGGACCAGGGTGTAGCGGCCCGACGACATGCGCTGGAGACGGGCTGTCGCGGCTGCGGCGACCTGTTCCAACCGGGCGGCGAGCACATACGCCTCGAGCCGCATTTTGCGCTCGTTGTCGGCAGAGGTACCGGCGGTCAGCCCGGCGAGGCGTGCCACCCGTTCGTGCTCCTGTCGGAGCGGCCCCATCCTGCGCACCTCGTCCGTGGCCTGCCGGGAGAGTCGGCCGAGCTCCGTACAACGCTCCTGGGCAGCGGCGAGGGCGGATGCGCTGTCGCGCAGCTGCCGTCCGGACGAGTCGTACGCCGACTGCGCGGCCTCCGGCGTTGCGGGTGGGTGCGCCGCGGCTGCCCGGGAGTCCTCCTCGGCGAGCCGGTCGGCGACGGCTGCGGCCTCCGCCTGCCAGGCGTCGATCCGGTGCTGGAGTTCCCGCTGGGCGGTGGCGTCGACGAGCGCCGAGGCGGCGGCCTGCGGGGTGTCGAACCCGGCCCGGAAGGCGGCGTCGGCGAGTGTGCCGTCGGCCTCCTTGCGGCGCTGCGCGGCGCTCTGCTCGGCCCGCAGCGCCTCGGCTGCATCGGCGAGCAGCGAGACCCGGCGCTCCAGCAGGTCCGCGTGTGCGGCGACGGAGCCCGACGCCCCCCGTGCCACCACCAGTTCGGTCTCCAGTGCGGCCTGTTCGCGGTCGAGTGCTTCCCGCTGCGAGGTACGGGCCGCCGCGCGCCGTTCGGCCTGCTGCCGGGCTTCGAGCCGCCCGAGGTGCTCCCGCTCGGCGGCGGCGAGTGCCTCCCGGGCGCCGTGCATCCCGGCGGCCAGCCGGTGCGCTTCCGCGTGTTCCCCGGTCAGCCGGGTGACGACCGCCTCGAGTTCCGCGACGGATGCCGCACCCCCGCCGGAAGCCTGCACCGCCCGCTTGTCCTCCGGCTCCATGAGGTCCCCCGGCAGGTCCCCCGATGCCTCCGCCCGCGCCGCGGCGAGCCGTTCGCGCAGGACCCCGAGCTCGCGCTCCGCCTCCGCGCGGGACTGCTCCGCACGCCGGTGGCCGGCGAGCGCCGCTTCCTCCGTCGCGCGGTCCACATGACCGTCTCCCGGGCGGGCCGGCTCCGGGTGATCGGCCGACCCGCACACGGTGCAGGCCACGCCGTCGGCAAGCCCCGCGGCCAGCTCCGCCGCGATGTCGCGCAGCCGCCGCTCCCGCAGCCCCAGCCAGGTCTCGTGCGCGGCGAGTGCGTGTTCGCGGGCCGCGGTCAGACTGTCGCCGGCGGTCGCTTCCCGGACGACGAGTGCGTCGCGCCGCCGCGCCGCGTCCAGTCTCCGGCGCGCCGGGTCCAGCCGGCCGGCCAGCTGCTCGGCCCGGGTCGCCGCCTCCTGCGCGTTCTCGATGCGCTCCCGCAAGTCCCCGTGGATGCCGTCCCAGCCGGCCAGCCAGTCCGCCGCCTCCTGGATCAGTTCGTCGTCGGCACGGGACTGCCGCTCGATCCCCGCCCGTTCGGTGTCGATCTGCCTGCTGCGCCGTTCGGCGCGGCGCGCTGCCTCGAGAGCGCCGAGGTCCGACCGGAGGGTGCGCTCCGCGCCGGACAGCTGTTCGACGCCTGCGTCGGCCAGCTCCGGGGGCAGCTCCGCGCGAGAGCGTTCACGGGCCCCGCTCGCCGCCCGGTGGGCGCGTTCGGCCTCCTCGCGCAGCTCGAGCGCCGGAGCGACGAGGTCCGCCTTGCGTGCGCGCGTGAGCTGTTCGTGGCAGCGGTCGCGCTCGGGGCGGCGCTCCTCGAGTCCTGCGGCGCGGCGGCGCGTTTCCGCGTACCGCTGCTGCAGCCGGGCGAGCTCGCGCGCGGCGTCAAGGGCGTCGCGCGCGGCGTCGTTCCGGGCCTCCGCCGCTGACAGGGCGCACCGGGCGGTGTCGAGCCGCTCGCGTGCTCCACTGCGTGCGACGGCGGCCCATTGCAGTACGCCCTCGGCGAGCCCGGGTTCACCGGGGCGGTCCTCGGGCAGGGGCGATTCCCGGGCGGCCGTTCCGGCGGCCTGCGCGATGCGCTGGGCGAGGGCCAGGATGTGTTCGTCGCCGGTTCGGACCTGGGCTTCCGCCCTGCGGCGCAGCTCGGCCAGGTGCTCCTCCACCGCGGCGAACCGGCGGGTGTCGAAGAGCCTTCCCAGGAGTTTTCCGCGCGCTTCGGCGTCGGCCCGCAGGAAGCGCGCGAAGTCTCCCTGGGGCAGCAGGACCACCTGGCAGAACTGGTCCCTGCTCATCCCGATGAGCCGGCTGATCTCCTCGCCGATCTCCTGGTGCGAGCGGCTGAGCGCCTGCCAGCCCTCCTCGGGGCCGTACTCGCGCAGCAGGCTCTGTGCCTTTTCTGTCGTGAAGCCGTGGCCCCGCTTCCTCGGGCGGGGCTGGGCGGGCCGGCGGGTGACCTCCAGGCGGCGCCCTTGGACGGTCAGCTCCAGCCGGACCTCGGTCGGCAGGTCGGCCGGGGCGTGGTCGCTCCGCAGGGAGGTGCCGGGGCTCTGCCGGGCGCCGGGTACGGCTCCGTACAGGCCGAAGCAGACGGCGTCGAGGACGGAGGTCTTACCCGCGCCGGTCGGACCGTGCAGCAGGAAGAGCCCGGCCGAGGAGAGCGCGTCGAAGTCGACTTCCTGGGTGGCGCCGAAGGGGCCGAAGGCGGTGAGGGTGAGCCGGTGCAGTCTCAACGGGACACCTCGTGCACGCTGTCGCTCACCCGTACGTCGTCGAATGCGGCGCGCAGTACCGTGCGCTCCTGCTCGCTGGGTCCGCTCCCGCCGCGCACATGGGTCACGAAGTCCTCCGCGATCTGCTGGTCGTCGCGGCCACGGAGCCGCTGGGCGTAGGAGGCAAGGGGGTCCTCGGGGGCACGCTCCGGTTCGAATACGAGGCTGAGGGTGTGCGGGAATCGGGCCAGGAGGCGGGCCATCGGCTCGTCGGGGCGTACCGGGTCGGTGAGGGTGGCTTCGACCCAGGACTCCTGGTGCCGTTCCAGGGCGTCGTCGTCGAGGAGGGTGTCGAGCCGTCCACGGAGCCGTGCGAGCGGGCGCGGGGCGGGGCAGTCGATGCGTTCGGCGGAGAGCTCTCCGCCGGCGCCGAGGTCGATCAACCACATCGTCTTGCGGTGGGTGGCCTCGGAGAAGGAGTACGCGAGCGGGGAGCCGGAGTAGCGGACGCGTTCGGTGACGGTCTGGCAGCCGTGCAGGTGCCCGAGGGCCGCGTAGTCGGCACCGTCGAAAACTCCGGCAGGGACGGCGGCGACACCGCCGACCGTGATGTCGCGTTCGCTGTCGCTGGGTTCGCCGCCCGCCACGAACGCGTGGGCGAGGACCACGGAGCGGGTGGTGGCGGGCCGGTCGGCGAGATCGGCACGGACCTGGTTCATGGCGGCGGTCAGGACCGCTTCGTGTCCGGCCTTCGTGGCACCCAGGGTGTCCTTGACGAGCGCGGGTTCCAGGTAGGGCAAGCCGTAGAAGGCCACGTCTCCGTGTGCGTCCTGCAGCACGACGGGGTCGGCGCAGTCCGCCGGATCGGTACGCAGGTGGATGCCGGCCCGTGCGATCAGGCCCGCACCGACGCCGAGCCGGTGGGCCGAGTCGTGGTTGCCGGAGATCATGACGGTCGGCACGCCGGCGGCGGCGAGCCGGTGCAGTGCGTCGTCGAACAGTCTGACGGCCGCCAGCGGCGGCACGGCCCGGTCGTAGACGTCGCCCGCGACGAGGACCGCGTCGACCTCGTGCTCGCGTACGGTCCGTACGAGGTGGTCGAGGTAGTCGGCCTGGGCTTCGAGCATGGGGACACGGTGGAACGACCGCCCCAGGTGCCAGTCCGAGGTGTGCAGAATCCTCACGACATCACTCCGACGGCTCCGACCTGCATTTTCCGCTTCCTCCGCCCCGGAGCCGCACCGGCCCCGCACCCCGCCCGCCGCGGATTTCCGCAGTCGGCCCGACCACGCTAATGCCGCGGGGCCTCTGATCCCTCATTCGGCCCGTACATCCCCGTAGGCCTCGCCACCCAGTTCGAACGTCGCCGAGCCGGCCGTCGCATCGGCGAGCCAGGCCCTGAAGTCCTCGATGTCCGCGTCCGGGATCCCGATCTCGATCGTCACCGCCTCCGCGTACCGCACATCGTGCACGGAGCGGCCGGTGGCGCGCAGATCGTTCTCGAGTTTGCCGGCCCGCTGGTGGTCGACGGTGACCGTGGCCAGCCGGAAGCGCTGCCGGGTGATCGTGCCCAGCGTGTCGAGCGCTTCCCCGACCGCGCCCCCGTACGCCCGGATCAGCCCTCCGGCGCCGAGCTTGACGCCACCGTAGTAGCGGGTGACGACGGCGACGGCGTACCGCACCTCACGGCGCATCAGCATCTGGAGCATGGGGACGCCCGCGGTGCCGCCCGGCTCCCCGTCGTCACTCGCCCTCTGTACGGAGGCGTCGGCGCCGATCACGTAGGCGAAGCAGTTGTGGCCGGCGGTGGGGTGCTCCTTGCGGATGCGTGCGACGAATTCCTGCGCCTCCTGCTCGGTGGCGGCGGGGGCGAGCGCGCAGAGGAAGCGCGATCGGTTGACCTCGGTCTCGTGCACACCCGCGCGAGCGACTGTCCGGTACTGCTCCTGCATCCGGCCACCCTATGCGCCGTCCGGCCACCGCCCCTCCCCCGGCCGTACGGGAATGGTCCGGGGGGACCGTCCGTTGTCCCGGGCATGTACGCAGACGATGAGACGGTCCGCAGGATTCTTCAGGACTCGGGCGACACCTGGGCGGTGGTCGGCCTGTCCGACAACCGCTCCCGGGCGGCGTACGGGGTGGCCGAGGTCCTTCAGCGCTTCGGCAAGCGTGTTGTCCCGGTGCACCCCAGGGCGGCAACGGTCCACGGTGAGCAGGGGTACACCGCGCTGGCGGACATCCCGTTCCCGGTCGATGTGGTGGACGTCTTCGTCAACAGCGCTCTGGCGGGCACGGTCGCCGACGAGGCGGTCGCAGCCGGTGCGAAGGCGGTCTGGTTCCAGCTCGGGGTCGTCGACGAGGCGGCGTACGAGCGCACGCGCACGGCGGGGCTCGACATGGTGATGGACCGCTGCCCCGCCATCGAAATTCCGACACTCGCCCGCCGCTCCTGACAGGACGGTGTCGTCCCCGTCCCGCGACGGGGACAATGTCTGCCGTGACAGAGCAGCTGATCAGCAGTGACCGGGCGGTGGCCCAGCTGTCCCGGCTCGGGGTGGAGCGGGGCGGTGTCCTGCTGGTCCACACCTCCATGCGTGCGGTGGGCGGTGACGCCGTCGACATGGTCGACGCCATTCGGCAGGCGCTCGGACCGGAGGGGACGCTGGTCGTCCCCTCGTTCACCACGGAGAACTCCGACACCTCGCCCCCGTACCTGGACCGGGTACGGGGGCTGAGCGATGCGGCGCGGGCGGCCGTGCGCGCGTCGATGCCCCCGTTCGACCGGGCCGCATCGCCCGCGACCGGCATGGGCACGCTGGCCGAGACGGTCCGTCTGGCACCGGGCGCCGAACGCAGCGCACACCCCCAGACGTCGTTCGCCGCGATCGGCCCGGCGGCCCGGAGTCTGCTCGCCCGGCACCGTCCGGCCTGCCATCTGGGCGAGGACTCCCCCCTCGCCCGTCTGTACGAATTCGACGCCCGGATTCTGCTCCTGGGCACGGGCTTCGACACGTGCACGGCCTTTCATCTGGCCGAGTACCGGCTCCCCGACCCGCCGCGCCGCCTCTACCGCTGTGTGGTGGCGCCCGAGGGAAGGCGCCAGTGGTGGGAGTACGAGGACGTGGCGCTGGACGACAGCGACTTCGCCGCACTGGGGCGCGACTTCGAACGGGCGGACACCGGCGGGGCCGTACGACGGGGGCGGGTGGGCTCGGCGCAGAGCCGGCTGATCCGGCTGACCTCGGCGGTGGACTTCGCCGCCGGCTGGTTCAAGGACCACCGCGTCCGGACCTGAAGCGGGCCGGTCCGCGCCCTCCCGCCACGGGCCTCAGATCCCCAGGCCTTCGACCAGTACCGCACCCGGCAGCGCCGCGAGCGCCTTGCCCGGGACGATCAGCTTGCCGCGGCGCCGGCCGCTGCCGATCAGCACCCACTCCTCGTCGACCACCGCGGGGTCGAGCAGCAGCGGCCAGCCGGCGGGCAGGCCGATCGGGGTGATCCCGCCGTACTCCATGCCGGACTCGCCGACCGCCACATCCATCGGGGCGAAGGACGCCTTGCGTACGCCGAGGTGCTTGCGTACCGCACCGTTCACATCGACGCGTGTGCGCGAGAGGACCAGGCAGGCCGCCAGGGTGACCTCGCCGCCCCGCTTGCCCGCGACGACGACGCAGTTGGCGGACCGGTCGAGCAGTTCGGGGCCGTAGTGCTCGACGAAGGCGGCGGTGTCGGCGATCGCCGGATCCGTGTCGACGTGGACGATCCTGTCGGCGGGGATGTCTCCCCAGCCTCTGGCCACCGCCTCGGCTACAGGCGGGGGGAGCAGACCGAGCTGGTCGGCGGCGGGGGATGCGTCCTCGAAGGTGCCCAGCGGTGCGCGCATGCGGTCACGCTAACAGCCCGTCGGCCGAGGTCAGTTGCCGTCCCGGCGTACCGGCGGGATCGAGACGGCCATGGTCAGTTCGGCCGGCTCGGTGCCGTCGTTGCGGTAGCTGTGCGGCACGTGAGCCTCGAAGGTGGCGGAGGTGCCGGCCGGTACGGAGTGCTCCGCACCGTCGACGATCAGGGTCAGTTCGCCCGCGGTGACGTGGAGGAGCTCGACGGTGCCCTCCGGATGCGGGTCGGAGGCACTGCCGTCGCCGGGCATCAGGTGCCAGGACCAGAGCTCGATCGGCCCCCGGGCTTCCGTGCCGACGAGCAGCGTGGTCGAGCTGCCCGCCTCCGTGGACCACATCCGCACGGCCTGACTCTCGGGCACCAGGCGTACCTGGGACCCCTGCTCGTAGTCGAGAAGGGTCGTGATGCTCACACCGAGGGCGTCGGCGAGTTTGACGGTGGTGCCGACGCTCGGGTTCGTACGTGCCTGCTCGATCTGGATGATCATGCCGCGGCTGACCCCGGCGCGGGCGGCGAGTGCGTCGAGGGTGAAGCCGCGCTCGCCCCGCCAGCGCTTGAGGTTGCGTGCGAGCGACTGAGTGAGCTGATCGAGGTCAGACACGTTCCGTCCAATATTTTGGATGACAGGGTCGAAAATACTGCACTACGGTGTGGTGTACCCACCCGATCACCGCACTGTACTGCGAGGCACGCGATGACAGCACTGTTCGCCCTGGCCACGAGCCTCCTGTGGGGGCTGGCCGACTTCGGCGGCGGGCTGCTCACCCGGCGGACGCCCGCACTCACCGTGGTGGTGGTCTCGCAGTGCATCGCCGCTGTGGTGCTCGGCGTCGTCGTGACGGCGACGGGCGCCTGGAGTGAACTGGACGGACGGCTCTGGTTCGCGGTCGCGGCCGGCGCCGTCGGACCCGTGGCGATGCTGAGCTTCTACAAGGCTCTGGCCCTCGGACCGATGGGCGTGGTCTCCCCCCTGGGCGCGCTGGGTGTCGCCGTTCCGGTCGGGGTCGGCCTGATCGTCGGCGAACAGCCGGGGCTGCTGCAGTTCGCCGGTGTCGCCGTGGCCGTCGCCGGCGTGGTCCTGGCAGGCGGCCCGCAACTGCGCGGGGCCCCGGTGCAGCGCCAGGCCGTCGTGCTGACCCTGCTGGCGGCGTTCGGTTTCGGAGCGGTGATGGCGCTGATCGCCGAGGCGTCCACCACGGTCACCGGACTGTTCCTGGCGCTCTTCGTCCAGCGCGTCACCAATATCGCCGTCGGCGGCACGGCCCTGTACGTGTCGGTGCGCCGCGGAGGGCGTGCCCTGCCCGAGGAGGGTGGCCGGGCCGTCGTCCTCGCCGCGCTGCCCGCGCTGGCGTTCGTCGGCCTCGCCGATGTCGCCGCGAACGGCACCTACTCGATCGCGGCCCAGCACGGCCCGGTCACCGTGGCCGCGGTCCTGGCCTCGCTGTATCCGGTGGTGACGGCGCTGGGCGCACGCGTCGTACTGGGTGAACGGCTGCGCGCGGTCCAGGCCGCTGGCGCGGGCCTCGCACTGCTCGGTACGGTCCTGCTGGCCACGGGATAAGGGCCGCGCGAGGCGGCTCAGCCGCGGGAGGCGCCTCAGCCGCGGGACGTGTCCTCGAGCTGCGCCACGGCCAGCAGCTGCTCGGGCGTGACACCCTCCGGGATCGGCACCGGTGCGGGTGTGCGCAGCGGCGGCTGCCAGCCGTTCTCGGGGTCCCAGCTCCGCACCACCCGGGCGGGTGCTCCCGCCACCACGGCATGGTCGGGCACCTCGCCCCGTACGACGGCTCCGGCGGCGACCACCACGTTGCGCCCGAGCCTGGCCCCCGGAAGGATCACCGCTCCGGTGCCGATCCAGCAGCCGGGGCCGATCGCAACGGGGTCCATGCGGGGCCACTGCTTGCCGACGGGCTCGTGGGGGTCGTCGTAGCTGTGGTTGGTGGAGGTGATGTAGACGTACGGACCGCAGTACGTGTTCGAGCCGATCGTCACCGTCGTGTCGGCGATGACATGGCTGCCGCGGCCCAGCACCACACCGTCGCCGAGGGTCAGGATCGGCTCGGACCCCAGGTCCAGATCGGGCATCATCCCGGCGGTGAGCGTCACCTGCTCGCCGATGATGCAGTGGTCTCCGAGCTCGATCCACGGCTCACCGAACACGGTGCCCTGCGGAAAGGCGAGCCGGGTCCCGGAGCCGATGCGGCCGAACCGCAGCCGCCCCGGGTGCTGCGCGGTGACCGCGCCGGACTCCTGCACCCAGGCCCAGCCCCGGTGGACGGCACGGGACAGGACGCGGCGCCGCCAGAGGGCCACGGACGAGAACGTGTTTCTGTTCTTCGGCACCCGCTCACGGTAGTCGGCCGCGACGGGACCGGCCCTCGCGCCAGGCTGTGATGTTCACCCCACCCCGGCCCGGCGGGACGAGGAGGACGTCGCTTACGGTTTCAGCGGTGGGAGGACGCGTCCTCACCGCACCCGCAACCGAGGAGCACACGATGACAGAACAGGCGTTGGTCACCGGCATCGGCGGCAAGGAGCCGGACATCGACCCGGACGCCTTCGTGGCGCCGACCTCCGTCGTCATCGGCGAGGTCTCGTTGGCCCCGGGGTCCAGCGTCTGGTACCAGGCCGTGCTGCGCGCCGACTGCGGCCCGATCTCTCTCGGCCCCGACAGCAACATCCAGGACAACTGCAGCGTCCACACCGATCCCGGCTTCCCGCTCACGGTCGGCGCCCGGGTCTCCGTCGGCCACAACGCGGTCCTGCACGGCTGCGTCATCGAGGACGACGTCCTGATCGGCATGGGCGCCACGGTGCTCAACGGGGCCCACATCGGCGCCGGATCGCTGATCGCCGCGCAGGCCCTCGTACCGCAGGGGATGCAGGTGCCGCCGGGTTCGCTCGTCGCCGGTGTGCCCGCCAAGGTCAAGCGGGAACTGACCGCCGAGGAGCTCGCGAACATCCGATTCAACGCCGTCGGCTACGTGGAACTGGCGAAGGCGCACCGGAAGGCCCATCAGGCCTGATGCGGGCAGCCGGGCTCCCGGCGGAATCCCCGGACGGGGAGCGGGCCGCCGGCGCCCGGGTCCGGTCGACGGCAGGCACCGCTCAGTCGACGGCAGGTACCGGGTCCGGCTCGGCTGCCGCCGGGGAGCCGGCCGCCGACTGCTGTGCGGCCTTCTTCGCCCGGTTCTTCAGCACCAGCATCGACGTCAGGCCGATCAGTACGGCGGCCACCAGGCCGAGCCACGAGAAGCGCTTGAGCCACGCCTCCGCGACGACACCCACCGAGTAGATGACGGCCGTGGTGCCACCGGCCCAGACGATGCCGCCGAGCACGTTGGCGATCAGGAACTTCCAGTACGGCATGCGCAGGACGCCGGCGAGCGGTCCGGCGAAGATCCGCAGCAGTGCGACGAAGCGGCCGAAGAAGACCGCCCACACGCCCCACTTCTCGAACGACCGCTCCGCCAGTGCGATCTGGGCCTCACCGAAGTGCTTGGGGAATCTGGCGCCGAGCCATGCGAGCAGGGGACGACCTCCCCTGCGGCCGATGGCATAGCCGATCGAGTCACCGATGATCGCTCCGGCCGACGCACAGGCGCCGAGCACCACGGGGTCGATGTCGCCGTGCTGGGAGGCGAGGAGCGCCGAACTGACGAGGATGATCTCGCCCGGCAGCGGAATTCCCAGGCTCTCGAGCCCGATGACGACCCCCACCAGGAGGTAAATGCTGACCGCGGGTACGGTCTCGAGCCACTCCTGGACGTGCAACGCCGGTCCCTCCGTAAGAAATCCTGCCGCTGTGCACTCCGCCGGCGCACGGCGGGCAGCCTACCTGGCCCGGACAGCGCGACGGGCCGCCGCTCCCCTCGGCGGGTGTGCGGCGGCCCGGTGCGGATGGCTGCGGGTCAGCGGTTCGGACGCAGGGTCCAGACCACGGTCATCTCGCTCGTCACGGCGCCGTCGGCTCGCCGTATCTCCACGGTGATGGGGAATTCCGGCCGCTTGCCCTCGTCGAGTTCGGCGATGACGTCCGCCACCGGGCGGCCCAGCGTCGCGGTCGCCGTGACGGCTCCCATGGCCACCTTCTTGAAGGACATCTCCGAGGTGACGGGAAGCGGCACGGCCCGTGCCATCTGGTCGCCGAAGGCGGCCACGACGATCGCGCCGCTCGCGGACTCGGCCAGGGTGAACATCGCTCCGGCGTGCGGTCCACCGAGGTGGTTGTGGTACTCGGCCTGGTCCGGCAGCGAGAGGACAGCCCGCTCCGGGCTCGTTTCGAGGTACTGCAGGTTGAGGGTCCTGACCATCGGAACGGTCGCGGACAGCATCTCGCCGACTGTCATCTCTTCAGTGCTCATGAACGGGGATGTTACTCATGAGTACGAGGCTTTGACCATCTCCTCACAGGGGTGGCCGTAGCAGGGGGCGCCGCACCCCTCTATGGTTACTGGCCATGTGGCCAGGACAGCAGCCGCCCGGGGGCGAGCAAAACCCGCAGGACCAGAACCAGAACCCGTACCAGCAGCCGGGGTACCAGCAGCCGAATCCCTATCAGCAGCCGGGATACCAGCAGCAGGGTTATCCGCAGCAGGGCCAGCCCGGTCAGCAGCCGGGCTACCCTCAGCCGAACCCTTACCAGCAGCCCACGATGCCGCAGTACGCGGTGCCGGGGCAGCCCGGAGGCCCGCAGCCGGACGACAAGAAGAAGACGACGATCGTCGCGATCGTCGCCGCCACGGCGGTCGTCGTGGCGGCCGTGGTCACCGGCGTCGTCGTCATGGGCAAGGACGACGACAAGGGCGGCAAGACCGTCGCCGACGACAAGAAGTCGTCGCCGTCCGCGAAGCCCTCCGACACCGCCTCCTCCCCCGCGGCCAACCCGCGGGGCGGTGAGGACGCCGCGCCGACGATCCCCGGCTGGAAGGTCGTCACGAACCCCAAGTGGGGCACGCAGTTCGACGTGCCCGGCGACTGGGAGGTCTCGGGCGCAGGCGTGTTCTCCGGCTTCGAGAGCGTAAAGAAGCCTGAGGGCCCGCCCGCCGTCGGCTTCTCCGCGCCGGCCTACTACAAGAGCAAGTGGTGCATCGACGACGCCGACAAGGACGGCACCAAGGAGGACACCGGCCTGGCCGGCGTCGGCACCAAGGGCGGTCAGGGCGCCAAGAGCACCGACGAGGCCGCCACGAACGAGGCCGCCAACTGGGTGTGGGCCGCCTACGCCCAGAAGGACCCGAAGGAAAAGGTCAAGATCGGCAAGCCCAAGCCGTACACGACCAAGTCCGGCCTCTCCGGCAGCGTGGTGACCGCCACCGCGACCGGCCTGGCCAACAAGGACAAGTGCGACACCGACGGCAAGTCGATCGCCTTCACCTTCAAGAACGCGAAGGCCGAGTACTCGTCCTGGATCCTCTACGCCAACGCGGGCGTGGACGACGAACTCCCGGACGCCACCATCCAGAAGATCCTCAGCACGGTCCGGCTCGCGGAGAGCACGTCCTGACCCTCCACGCCCTCGGCACAGCCGGCCCATTTGGCAGCGAGGGGCCGCGGCGGGGATAGTCCCCTGGTGACTTCCGCCGCCGCATCTCCGCCCCCCTCGCTCCGCTCCCTGCGGACGGGCCGCAACTTCGGTCTGCTGACAGCCGCCGCGATCATCACGAGCCTGGGTACCCATGGCGCGTTGATCGCGGCGGCGTTCGCGGTTCTGGAGTCGGGCGGCGACGGCGGCGACGTCGGCCTGGTCGCCGCCGCGCGTACCGCGCCGCTGGTGCTCTTCCTGCTGATCGGCGGCGCGATCGCCGACCGGCTGCCGCGCCACCGGGTGATGGTCGCGGCGAACTCGCTCAACTGCGTCTCCCAGGCGGTGTTCGCCTGGCTGGTCCTGACCGGCGACGCCCAGCTGTGGCACATGATGCTCCTGACCGCGCTGTGCGGCACCGGGCAGGCCTTCTTCAGCCCCGCTGCCGAGGGCATGCTGATGTCCAGCGTCAGCGGCGAACAGGCGAGCCGCGCCTTCGCCCTCTTCCGGATGTCCATGCACGGTGCGGCCATCGGCGGTGCAGCGCTCGGCGGCGCGATGATCGCCGCCATGGACCCCGGCTGGGTGCTGGCGGCCGACGCGGCGGCGTTCGCCGTGGCCGGTGCGCTGCGGGCCTTCCTCGACGTGAGTCACATTCCGAAGCGCGCTCCGGGCAGCGGGCTGCTCGCCGATCTGCGTGACGGCTGGCGGGAGGTCGCGAGCCGCCCCTGGCTCTGGGCCATCGTGCTGCAGTTCTCCGTGGTCGTGGCCGTCATCGGCGCCGCCGAGGCGGTGTACGGACCCCTCGTGGCCCGGGACGAGCTCGGTGGGGCGCGCCCATGGGGGTTCGCGCTCGCCGCGTTCGGCGTCGGCACGCTGGGCGGGGCGCTGCTGATGATGCGCTGGAAGCCCAGACGGCTGCTGCTCGCCGGGACGCTCTGCGTGTTCCCGCTGGCGCTGCCCTCGGCGAGCCTCGCCGTGCCGCTGCCGGTGGCCGGTCTCTGCGCGGTGATGTTCGTGACCGGGGTCGCCATCGAGGTGTTCGGCGTCTCCTGGATGACGGCGCTTCATCAGGAGATCCCGGAGGAGAAGCTGTCCCGGGTCTCGGCGTACGACTGGTTCGGCTCCGTCGCGATGGTGCCGCTGGCCACGGCGGCGGCCGGTCCGGTGGAGACGTTGGTGGGCCGCAGCGAGGCCCTGTGGGGCTGCGCCGCGCTCATCGTCGTGGTGACGGCGGCGGTGCTGCTCGTCCCGGACGTACGGAACCTGACCCGGCGCGGCACGGTGAAGGCCTCCGGCGGCGCGACGCCGGTGCCGCCCGCACAGGAGCGCCGGGTGTCAGCCGATGCTGAAGGCTCCGTCGGGGGGCTCGGGTGAGGCGACCGCGTCGGCGTCCCGTACGGGCTCGGCGCCGCCCAGGAGCCGGGTGAGCGCCGTCCCGTACGCGACCCGGGCGGGGAACGCGTCCGCGGCACACAGTCTCGTCAGCGGTGCGATGTCGAGAGGGCTCCGCGAGGCGACGAGCACGACGTTGCCGAAGCGCCGGCCGCGCAGTACGGCCGGCTCCGCGATCAGCGCGAGCTCGTCGAAGACCTCGGCGAAGTTGGCGAGCTGCGGGCGCAGGAAGCCGAAGGGCGCACTGTCCGCAAGGTTGGCCGCGTAGATTCCCCCCGCCCCAAGGACCCGCCCGGCGGCCCGTGCGTACTCGACGGACGTGAGGTGGGCCGGTACCCGTGCGCCGCCGAAGACGTCGGCGATCAGCAGGTCCGCGGAATCCTCCGGTGCCTGCTCCAGCCAGCCCCGGGCATCGGTGCCGTGCACGGTGATCCCGGCCGCGTCGGGCAGCGGCAGGTGCTCGTTCACCAGCTCGATCAGTCCCCGGTCGGCCTCGGCCACGTCCTGCCGGGAGCCGGGGCGGGTCGCCGCGACGTAGCGGGGCAGCGTGAGCGCGCCGCCGCCGAGGTGCACGGCGTCCAGCGGCGCACCGGGCTCGCCCGCGAGGTCCACGACATGGGCGAGCCGCTGCACGTACTCGAATTCGAGGTACTCCGGATCGTCGAGGTCGACGTACGACTGCGGGGCGCCGTCGACCGTGAGCAGCCACGCCCGGTCCCTGTCCACGTCGGGCAGCAGCCGGGCGGTGCCGAAGTCGGCGGCGCGGATGACGGGTATCGGCTCGTTCACGCCCCCATTGTTCCCTGTTTCCCGGGCGTGACGGACCTTCCCGGGGGTGCCGGACATGCGGAACCCGCCCCCCACGGAATGCGGGAGGCGGGTTCCCCGGCCTCAGAGCAGGCCGGTGACCGTACCGGCGCCGACGGTCCTGCCGCCCTCGCGGATCGCGAAGCCGAGACCGGACTCCAGCGGGATGTCACGGCCGAGCTCGATGGTCATGGTGACCGTGTCGCCGGGCCGTGCCACGGCCGTTTCGCCGAGGTCGACGTCGCCGACCACGTCCGCCGTACGGATGTAGAACTGCGGCCGGTAGCCGGTGGTGACCGCAGTGGTGCGGCCTCCTTCCCGGGCCGACAGGACGTACACCTGCGCTGTGAAGCGCCGGCTCGGACTGACACTCCCGGGAGCCGCCACCACATGGCCGCGCCGCACCCGGTCGCGCTCCACTCCGCGCAGCAGCAACGCGACGTTGTCCCCGGCCTCCGCGGACTCCATCGGCTTGCCGAAGGTCTCCAGGCCGGTCACGACCGTCTCGATGTCCGCACCGAGCACCGACACCCGGTCCCCGACGCGCACCGTGCCGCGCTCCACGGCGCCGGTGACGACGGTGCCGCGGCCCGTGATGGTGAGCACGTTCTCCACGGACAGCAGGAACGGCGCGTCGATGTAGCGCACCGGCATCGGCACATACGTGTCGATCGCGTCGAGCAGCCCCTCGATGGACGCCGTCCACCGCGGGTCCCCTTCCAGGGCCTTGAGGCCCGACACCCGTACGACGGGCACCGTGTCGCCGCCGTAGCCGTGGGCGGAGAGCAGCTCACGGACCTCCAGCTCGACCAGGTCGGTCAGCTCGGGGTCACCCGCGTCGGCCTTGTTGAGGGCGACGACGATGTGGTCGACGCCGACCTGACGGGCCAGCAGGACGTGCTCCGCGGTCTGCGGCATGATCCCGTCGAGCGCGGAGACGACGAGGATCGCCCCGTCGAGCTGCGCCGCTCCGGTGACCATGTTCTTGATGTAGTCGGCGTGGCCGGGCATGTCGACGTGCGCGTAGTGCCGGGTGTCGGTCTCGTACTCGACGTGCGAGATGTTGATGGTGATGCCGCGCTGCGCCTCCTCGGGCGCCCGGTCGATCCGGTCGAACGGCACGAAGGTGCCGGTCCCCCGGTCGCTCAGCACCTTGGTGATGGCGGCGGTCAGGGTGGTCTTGCCGTGGTCGACGTGGCCCATGGTGCCGATGTTCAGGTGCGGCTTGGTGCGCACGTATGCCGTCTTGGGCATGGCTCATTCCTTGGAATTCGAAGCTGAGAAGAGAAGACCCCAGGGCCCCGCCGACCCTCCCCTTACGGGGTCCGCCGGACTGTCGGGGGAGGGTCAGCTTCGGGCGCCGCCGATGGGCGCTGCTGCAGCGAGGAACGCTGCGTCGACTGCTGCTGCGGTTGCGACCGCGGTGGTCACGGCAGCCTTCGGCGTGTCCGCGACTGCGGACTGCGCTGCGAGGAAGGCGTACCGGAACATGCCCTGATCATGGCGGAGCGGTGCGGCGGCGTCGAATGGTTTTCGGGCGGGCGGGACGGACCCGCCGCACAGGGGAGTTCAGCTCGCGGCGGTCAGCGCACGTTCTTGAGCGCCTCGCGGACGGACAGCGGTGACAACCTGTCCCGGGCGCCCTCGACGAAGTCGCGCACGGCATCCGGGTCGGTCTTCGCGTACTCGCGCAGACACCAGCCGATCGCCTTGCGGATGAAGAAGTCCGGGTGGTCGGCCCTCGCCAGGCAGTAGCCGAACAGCCGCCCGGTGTCGGTCAGGTCCGTGTAGCGCAGCTGGTGGAGGAGGGCCGTGCGGGCGATCCAGATGTTGTCGTCCTCGATCCACCGGTCCATCGCCGTGGCAAGCACCGGATCGGCGGTCACGAGCGGCCCTGCGACGTGGGCGGCGAGCAGGTCGACGGTGTCCCACCAGGCCCTGGTGGAGACGAGGTGGCGCAGGACCGGGAGGAATCCCGAGGAGCAGCACGCCACATGACGGCGCAGGAGGTCGACGGCGAAGTACTGGTACTCGCGCTCCGGCAACTCCCAGCAGCGCAGGGCGATCGCCGTGCAGTCCGCCTCGTCCGGCCGACCCGTACCGGCCAGCACGGTCCGCGAAAGGGACCGTCGCTGCGGGGTGGCGATGCCGAGGAACGGGGCGATGTTCTTCATGTACGCGGCTGCCGACACCGCTCGTTCCGGGTCGGCGGCCCGGGGATAGACGGCCGTGAGCCGTTCGAGCACGGTGTCGGCGAGCTCGCTGTCCGGCACGGTGGGCGCGGCGTGCGGTGCGGGCCTCATGGCCTGCACTTTAGGCGTACGGACGATGATCCAGGACTCGTCCTCGCAGGAGGTTTCGCCCCATCCCGAGCCCCAGCGCTCTGCATTGCCCCTCACATCCGACAACCGCGCACCCCGCGCCGTTCGCTACGCCCGCTCCCTCTCGGCATCCCGACGGGCACGGGCACAACCGGCGGAGGCTGAGGGCACCTGCCCGTCCTCCCTGCGCCGACTCGACCGGCACGAACGCAGCCGGAGGCGGTGGAACCGGTGTGTCGCGTCCCCGCACATTACGGCGATCACACACCCATCTCGGTTAGTCTCCCCAGATGTTCGACCCCGTCCCCGCCGCCCGGCCCGCCGGCGGTCTCGCAGTGCGTTGTACAAGGGTGCTGCTCTCGCCCTGGTCCCGGTTCTCCCTGCTCGTGGCGGTGCTGCTGGCTGCCGCCACGTCGATGCTGCTGTTCGAACCACAGCGGCTGCTCGCCTCCGGCTGGCCACCCCAGTTGACCGGTTCGGCCGCGGCCATGCTGTTCGGCGTCGCCTATGGCGTGTGCACCGTGGCGTTCGTACCGCGTCCCCTTCTCAATCTCGCCGCCGGCGCGCTCTTCGGTGCGCAGGCCGGTCTGGCGGCGGCTCTGGCGGGTACCGTGCTCGGCGCGGGCGTGTCCTTCATGCTCGGTCGGGTACTGGGACAGGACGCCCTCCGGACGCTCCTGCGCGGACGGTGGATGAAGGCCGCGGACGGACTGTTGAGCCGGCACGGTTTCCGCTCCATGCTGGCGCTGCGGCTCTTCCCCGGCGTGCCGTTCGCCGCCGCCAACTACTGTGCGGCGACCTCCCGGATGGGGTACCCGCCGTTCCTGCTGGCCACCGGGCTCGGTTCGATCCCCAATACGGCGGCGTACGTCATCGCCGGCAGCGAGGCCTCCTCGCCGACCTCACCCGCCTTCCTGGCGGCCATGGGCTTCATCGTGCTGTCGGGGGCGGGTGCGGCCCTGCTCGCCTGGCGCAAGCGTCACCGGCTGGGCGGCGCCTGAACGGTGTCCGGGCGGTGTAGCGGGGGCAGCCGGGAGTCCGTTCACGTACAGGCGATACGCTGCGCGCGACTGAATGACGATCTCCAGGGCGCAGCAACCTGCCCCTTTTTTTCCTTTTGACCGCTTCCGCACGCTGTCGACGGCCTGAGTCTCCGTCGGACGTTGCATGATCACCTCCGGGATGGCCAAAGCCCCATGAGCTGGTTCGAATCATTCGTCCTGGGCCTCGTTCAGGGACTGACCGAGTTCCTGCCGATCTCCTCCAGCGCACACCTGCGGCTGACCGCCGCGTTCGCCGGCTGGCACGACCCGGGCGCGGCGTTCACCGCCATCACGCAGATCGGGACGGAGGCTGCGGTCCTCATCTACTTCCGCAAGGACATCGTCCGGATCGTCTCGGCCTGGTTCCGGTCACTGACCAACTCTTCGATGCGCGGCGACCACGATGCCCAGATGGGCTGGCTGGTGATCATCGGTTCGATCCCCATCGGTGTGCTCGGCGTGACCTTCAAGGACCAGATCGAGGGCCCCTTCCGGGACCTCCGTCTGATCGCGACGACACTGATCGTCATGGGCATCGTGCTCGGCATCGCGGACCGCCTCGCGGCGCGCGACGAGACCGGCGGCAAGCACCGGGCGATCAAGGAACGCAAGTCGCTGAAGGAACTGGGCGTCAGGGACGGCCTGATCTTCGGCTTCTGCCAGGCAATGGCCCTGATCCCGGGCGTCTCCCGCTCGGGTGCCACGATCAGCGGTGGGCTGCTCATGGGCTACACCCGTGAGGCGGCGGCCCGCTACTCCTTCCTCCTCGCCATTCCTGCGGTGCTGGCCTCGGGCGCGTTCGAGCTCAAGGACGCGGGCGAGGGACATGTCTCCTGGGGGCCGACGATCTTCGCGACGATCATCGCGTTCGTGGTCGGCTACGCGGTCATCGCATGGTTCATGAAGTTCATCACGACCAAGAGCTTCATGCCGTTCGTCATCTACCGAGTGATTCTGGGCATCGTCCTGTTCATCCTGATCGGCGCGGGTGTCCTGAGCCCGCACGCCGGTGAATCCGCGGGCTGAGAAGGGCCCTGCGGGGCGGATGTCGTATACGCGTGAAGCCCCGGACCGTCCCTCCAGGCCCGGGGCTTCGCCGTACGGTGAAGGGTCAGGCCGGGCATTCGCCGCCTGCGACTTCGTATTCGGTGGTACCGGCCGGGAGTCCCGCTTCCGCCGATCCGGCTGCCCCGACGACGTAGCGCCCGTTGGCGAGGCGCCGGTCGTACTCGTCCCCGCCGGTCGTGCACTCGATGCCGACGACATAGACGGCTTCTTCGACGAGTTCGGCCTTCACCGCGTCGAAGACGGCACGGAGCTGGTCGTCCCTGTCGACTTGGACGAGGACGCTCCTGACGGCGCCGGCCTCCTCCCGTTCGGTGATCTTGTAGGCGACAGCGGCGGCCTTGTTCCCGTCCCGGACCCCGTCGCTTCCCCCACTGTTGCTGCTGCCGTCGCCGGCGCAACCGCTCAGGGCGAGGGTGGCGGCGAGGGCGACGAGGACGGTACCGACTGTGGCTCTCATTCGATTCATCATCCATACCGTCCGCCGATACGTCCCCCGATGTGGGCGTCTTGATAGATTTTTGTACGAATAGGTCACTATCTGACTTGCTTCGCCCGCCCGTGGACGGTTCGCGGCGAGGCGCTGCTGCGTCAAGCCGCGTGCTTGTGGATCACATCGAGGTAGTGCCGATCGTGGTGTGGGACGCGGTTGTCCCGTCCCGGCAGACTGAAGACCGCGCAGACCTCGGCGGGCCGCGTGATGAGGCTCGACTGCCGGCCGAAGGTGAGGGTGCTGTTGACCGCATGCCGGCAGTCGGCGTCGTCGAGGGCGGCCATCAGATCCTCGCGGAGGACGGTGGTCTCGAAGGACTCGGAGTCAGGCAGGACCAGCGGTGGAAGCTTGGCGGTGGAGCCGGGCCGAAGGTTGATCCACAGGCCGCTCACGGCCCGCTGGGTGATGACCAGTTGCAGCCCGTGCCAGGAGTACGGATAGCCGTCGGTATCGGGTCCCAGCAGGATGTGGGCGGGGTGCGGGCGCCCGGGGCCGAGAAGGTCCTCCGCCTCGTTCAGGGACATTCCGCAGCTCAGCGGCCCGATCCGTCCGGTGCGGGAGAAGTCGACAAGTACGTCCATCAGGGTCACGCCAGGGACTGTGACACTCTCCCGAACCCGTTCGCACCTCGATTTCGGCACGGCACTTCGGCCTGCGCAGCCCCGTCGGCCACGGCAGGAGCCGACGCCACCACGACGCCCAGGTCAGCGGCGACCTGTACCCCGACGCTGCCTTGATGCCTCGACCGCCCGTACAATCTGCACATGCCCACCCCGCCCTCCGAGCCGACGCCTGTCCGCTCACTCACCGAGCTGAACGCGGAGATCCGCGCGCTCGTCGACGGCGGCCTGATGTCCCCGGAGTCCCGCCGGGAGTACGAACGGCTGCTGGTCGAGTGGGGGGCCTCGGTTCAGGGCGGCGTCGAGGCGGCCTGACATTCGGTCCGGGCGTCAGGAGCTTCGCTCCGGAGGCTGGTGCAGTCCGAAGGGGGAACCCTGGTCGTCGTGGCAGAGCTGGAAGCGGCCGAACCGGACGACCGAACCTTCATCGCTTCCCAGGTCGATGTCGTCGACCCGCCCACCGAGTTCACGGACGCGTGCCACGGCGGACGCCATGTCGTCGACGGCGAAGAACAGGTACGGGCTCGCGCCCGCGTCCCCGCCGTGCAGCCCGCCGGGGACATTGGGCGTACCGATCGCGAACCCGCCGCCGCCGGAAGGGCCGGGATCGAAGGTCCAGCCGAACAGCCCGGCGTAGAACGTCCGCGCCTGCTCGGGGTCGCCCGCACCCAGTTCGAAGAAGGAGACCTCACCGGCCATCGCGGGTACCTGCCGTCCACTCGGAGACTTTCCGTCCACGCTACGGCCGACCGCAGTCCGAGGCACTCCGCCGTGCCGCACGGCCGCCGGGAAACCCCGTTGCCATCCGTTCTCCGCCTCCATACGGTGCAGCGCATGCTGCCCGAAGTGAACACGGACGAGGAGTGGGACGCGGTCGTTCCGGACGAGGCCGTGATGCGTCCCGGCGTGGAAGACCTCTGTGCGCGGCTCGGGCTCGCCGGAGCCCTTCTCGCCCGCTTCCCTGAAGGCTCCCAGCCGGTGTACGCGGTCGGGGACGAGCATGTGCTCAAGCTGTTCCCGGGCGCGGCTGCCCAGGACGGCATCGCCGAAGGACGGGTGCTGGCCCATGTCCAGTGCCGGCTGCCCGTCCCCACGCCCGAGGTGCGCAGCTCCGGAGCGTACGAGAACGGCTGGAGGTACGTCCTGATGTCCCGGCTGCGCGGTGAAGGCCTCGCCGTCGCCTGGGACCGCATGCCGCGGGCGGACCACGAGCGGATCGTGAGCGAAGCCGGTGAGACGCTCGCCGCTCTTCACGCACTCGACACGGAGCCGCTCGCGGACGTGCTCGGTCCCGGCGACTGGAGTGCGTTCGTGGCCCGGCAGCGTGCGGGCGCGGTCGAGCGGCAGCGGAAGCGAGGGCTGGCGGAAGCCTGGTCGGAGCAGATCCCCGGCTTCCTGGACCGGGTGCGGCTGCCGGCCGCCCCTCGATCCGCCGTCCTGCACACGGAGTTCATGCGCGAGCACCTGCTCGTGGATGCGGGTGGCCACCGACTCACCGGGCTGTTCGATTTCGAACCCGCCATGATCGGCGACCCTGCCTACGACTTCGTGGCCGTCGGACTCTTCGTGACGCGTGGGGACCCGCAGTTGATGGGGCGGATGCTGAAGGCGTACGGCCGGACCTTCGAACCGCCCGAACTCCTGGCGTACACGCTGCTGCACGTGTACGGCAACCTTCCCTGGTACCTGCGGGAACTGCCCGCTCCCGCCGACGGCACGCTCGACTCGCTCGCGGACATGTGGTTCGGCGCGCTGTGACGTGAGCCGCGTCCGTCAGCCACCCGGAGTTCCGCGATCGCGTTCCGCCGGAGCACGGTCCGGCCACGGCTGGGGCCGGACCCTTGGCCTGCCGCTCCCGCTGGCGGAGACTTGCGCGATGACACAGCGCGTGGCTCTCGCGACGGTGATGGACCGGCTCTCCATCGATGCACTGATCACCGACTACGCGGTCGCGGTGGACGACGGCACCTGGGACGACTACAACGCGTTGTTCACCGAGGACGGCCGCGCCGACTACCGCGGTGCGGGAGGGATCGAGGGCACGGCCGCAGAGGTCGCGCAGTGGCTCGCCCGGACCCTGCGCGCCTCCCCGGTCCGCCAGCACCTGATCGTCAACCGGAGGCTCGATCTCCAGGATCTTGGCGGCTACTCCGGTGACCAGGCACGGGTGCGGGCGGACTATCTGAATCCGATGGGCCCGGAAGCCGTGGAACGGGGAACGGCACCTGCCTTCGTCTCCGCCGGCAGGTTCGCCTTCGATCTGCTGCGTACGGAGCCGGGCTGGCGGATCCGTACCGTCGAGGCCCATGAGATGTGGCGGTACGCGCCCCGGGCCTCCACCGGCTGAACCCCGCACCCGGCGTCACCGGCGAAACCCCGCGCCCCGCACCGGCGCCACCGGCTGACCCGCGCCCGGCACCCGTCGTCACCGGCCGGTCCCGGGGCCCGCGGCGCCGTGTCGGTCGGCACGCCCACTGTGCGCTGCCGATCTTCTGCCCCACACTGGGATCACGTGGGCGGACCGGCAGGGAGGACACGGTATGCCGTTGCGGGGCGGGCGGGTTCCGGCAGACCGGGTGACGGACGGCCCCGCCACCGGGTTCCGGCCCGGCGTACATCTGCTGAGCTCACCCGGGTGGCGCGCCGTCGCTGCCCTGCTCGCGGGCGCACTGCCCGCCCTGGCGTTTCCCGAGCCGTCGGCCTGGTGGTTCGCCTATGTCGCACTGGTGCCCTGGCTGCTCCTGATCCGGTCGGCTGACACCGGACGGCGGGCGGCCCTCGACGGATGGCTCGGCGGCATGGGCTTCATGCTCGCCGTGCATCACTGGCTGGTTCCGAGCCTGCACGTGTTCATCGTGGTCCTCGCCGCGCTGCTCGGCCTGTTGTGGGCCCCCTGGGGCCTGCTGGTGGCCAGGCTGCTGGGCGGATCCCCATCCGTGCTGCGCTCGGTCGCGGCTGTCGCGGTGGTGCCATCCGGCTGGCTGATGATCGAGCTCGTCCGCTCCTGGGAGGGGCTCGGCGGCCCCTGGGGACTGCTGGGCGCCAGCCAGTGGGAGTTCGCGCCGGCTCTGCGGACCGCGTCCGTGGGCGGTGTGTGGCTGGTCAGTCTGCTCGTCCTGGCGGTGAACACGGCGGTCGCCCTGCTGATCGCCGTACCTGGGGCCCGTACCGCCGCGGCCGCCTCTCTGGTGGCGTGCACGTTGTTCGTCGGCGCGCTCTGGGTGTGGGCACCGCGGCCGGAGAGCACCGGAACGGCCCGGATCGCCGTCGTGCAACCGGGTGTCGTCGAAGGCCCCGGCAGCATCGAGCGCCGGTTCGCGCGCAGCGAGGCGCTGACCCGTGGTCTCGCCGGCCGGGATGTCGACCTGGTGGTGTGGGGCGAGAGCAGTGTCGGTGTCGACCTCTCGCGCAGTCCCAGGACGGCGGCTCGGATCGCGGCGCTCTCGCGGCTGGTCGGTGCGGACGTGCTGGTGAACATGGATGCCAGGCGGACGGGCGACCCGGACCGCGCCGGGATCTTCAAGTCGGCGGTACTGGTGGGTCCGGACGGGCCGACCGGGGACCGCTACGACAAGATGCGTCTCGTGCCGTTCGGTGAGTACGTCCCGGCCCGCGCGGTGCTGGGCTGGGCGACCTCGGTGGGCAAGGCCGCGGGTGAGGACCGGCTGCGCGGCAGCCGTCCGGTGGTGATGCGCCTGCCGGGTGAGGACGGGCTGCGGCTCGGGCCGCTGGTGTGCTTCGAGTCCGCGTTTCCCGACATGAGCAGACGGCTCGCCAAGGACGGCGCGCAGGTGCTGATCGCCCAGTCCTCCACCTCGACGTTCCAGCACAGCTGGGCGCCGGAGCAGCACGCGTCGCTCGGGGCGCTGCGCGCGGCCGAGAGCGGCCGCCCGATGGTGCACGCCACCCTGACGGGTGTCAGCGCCGTGTACGGCCCCGAGGGCGAACGGGTGGGGACGTGGATCGGTACGGACGCGAGCGAGGCCGCCGTGTTCGACGTACCGCTCGCCCGCGGCACGACGCTCTATGTGCGCCTCGGTGCGTGGCCGGTGTACGGGGCGCTGGCGGTGCTGGCCGCCTTCTTCGCCGTGGCGGGGGTGCGGTCCCTCAGGACGCCTGCTCCAGCGCGTCCCGGACCACCCGCTCGCACAGACGGTGGGTCTCCAGGGCGTCCTGGGCGCTGAGCACCTCTCCGGCCCTGATCCCGTCCAGGAAGGACAGCACGCTCTGCTCGATGCCCCGCTGGCGTGCGACGGGTACCCAGTCACCGCGCCGCCGGACGGTGGGCTGGCCCTTGTGGTCGACGACGTCGGCGAGGTTGAGGACCTGGCGCTTGGAGTCCTGGCCGGAGACCTCGAGGATCTCCTCCGTCGATCCGTTGAGCCGGTTCATCATGCCGATGGCGGTGAAGCCGTCTCCCGACAGCTGGAGCACCACGTGGTGCATGAGACCGTCGATGATCCGCGCCCGCACGACGGTAGCGGTGACAGGGCCGGGCACCAGGAAGCGCAGTGTGTCGACGACGTGGATGAAGTCGTCGAGCACCATGCTGCGTGGGTCCTCGGGCAGCCCGACCCGGTTCTTCTGGAGCAGGATCAGCTCGCGCGGGTGCTCGACGCACTGCGCGTAGGACGGGGCGAGACGGCGGTTGAACCCGACGGCGAGGCTGACGCCCCGCTCCTCGGCCAGTGCCACCAGCCGCTCGGAGTCGGCGAGTTCATGGGCGAGCGGCTTGTCGACGTAGGTGGGCACACCCGCTTCGAGCAGCCTGCCGGTGATCTCCGGGTGCACGGAGGTCGGTGCGTGCACGAAGGCGGCGTCCAGTCCCTGGGCCAGGAGGGAGTCGAGGTCTGCGTGGAGCTGCCGGACGGGAATCCGATGAGTCTCCCCGACGGCCGCCAGGGTGGCCGGTGTACGGGTCTGCAGATGCAGCTCGACCCCGGGCAGTGCGGTCAGAACCGGCAGATACGCCTTCTGCGCGATGTCGCCGAGCCCGATGCAGCCGACCTTCACCAGTGTCTCCCTGTCGTCCACGCACGCCCGTGTCACGGCCGCGTCATATGCCCGTCCTTGGTTCCGGCAGCATACGTGCGCTGCGGCGGCTTCCAGTCGGCGATCCCGTCGAAGGTCCTCAGGACGAGTCCCGGGCCGAGGCGGGAGACGGTGGACATCAGCCCGTTCCGGAAGGCGGCGGCCGGCACGCTGGACAGCTGCATCAGCCGGGAGATCTGTGCGGCCTTGCGGACGATCGCCGTCGTACGGGGCAGCCTGGCCGCGCTGTAGGCGGCCGTCCCCTCCCCCACGTCGCCGTCCGGTGTGAGGTGGTGGGCGAGCACGATGGCGTCCTCGATCGCCTGGTTGCCGCCCTGACCGAGCGTGGGTGCCATGGCGTGCGCGGCGTCGCCCACGAGCACCGTCCGCCCCCGGTGGAAGGAGGGCAGCGGGTCGGTCAGGTGGTACACGTCGTGCCGCAGGACCTCTTCGGGCGTGACGGCGTCGATGATCCCGGGAACCGGGGCGTGCCAGTCGCCGAACCTGCGCAGGAGCTCCGCCTTCTCGTCGTCGGGTGCGACCGCTCCGGCCGGGGCGGTGGCCGCGGCGTAGGCGTAGATCCGGCCGTCCTTCAGCGGGTGACTGCCCCACAGGGCACCCCGGCCCCAGGTCTCCTGCGAGCCGACCGGGCTGCCGAGGGCGGGGGCGATGACACGCCAGGTGGTGAATCCGCTGTAGGCGGGTCCCGGGTGGTGCGGGAAGAGCGTGGAGCGTACGGACGAGCCGATGCCGTCGGCCCCGACGACGAGGTCGGCCTCGATGTCCCCGGAGGGTGTCCTCACGACGGCCCGGCGGCCGCCCGCGCGGCCGGTGCCGACGAGCTGTGCCGGTGTGCCGGTGTGCAGGGCGGTGTCGGGAATCCCGGCGCGGAGAAGGTCGATCAGGACGGAGCGGTGCAGCAGGACCAGGGGGCCGCCGAACCTCTCCGCCGCGGCCGCACTGTTCGTACGGGCGAGCCAGCGGCCGGCCGGGGTGCGCATCCCGCCGTCGCCCTGCCAGGCCGCGAGGGACCTGATCGTGTCGCCGAGGCCGATGACGTCCAGGGCGCGCTGGGCGTTGGGAGAGAGACTGATGCCCGCGCCGACCGGCTCCACCGAGGGCGCCCGCTCCAGGACGGTGACATGCCAGCCGCACCGGTGCAGCGCCGTGGCGGCCGTGAGTCCGCCGATTCCGCTGCCGATGATCACCGCGTGGGGTGTCGTCATGACCGATCCTCCTCGAAACTACACCTGTAGTTGCGAGATCCACCGTACTACAGCCGTAGTGACGGCGGTAGATTGACCCCATGCCCCCACGCACCACCGGGACACCCGGCACCCCACGCGCAGGCCTGATCGCCGACACCGCGCTCACGCTGCTCGCGGAGCGCGGAATGCGGGGTCTCACCCATCGCGCGGTGGACGAGCGGGCCGGACTCCCCCAGGGATCGACGTCGAACCACGCACGCACCCGGCAGGCGCTGCTGGAAGCCGCCGTGCGCCGCCTCGCGGAACGCGAGGCACAGGTGCTGGCCCCCGGAGAGCTTCCGGCGGACGGCACCCCCGGCTCCGCTGCCGCCGGACTGGCCCGCGCGCTGCACCGCTATCTGACCGGCCATCCGGAACTCCTGGTCTGCCGCTACGAACTCGCCCTGGAGGCCACCAGGCGCCCCGAACTGCGGGCGTTCTACGATGCCGCGGGCCGGCAGTTCCGCGAGCCCCTCGTCGCCCTGATGACCGCAGCCGGATCCGCCGAACCGGAGCGCCACGCGCTGTCCCTCGTGGCCTGGGCGGAAGGGATGATGTTCGCCTGCGCCGCGGGCTCGTACCACCACTCCGTTCCGACCGAGGACGAACTGCGCACCGGCTGCGCCGAACTGTTGCGCGGGATGCTCGGCGTTCAGGCCGCCCGGAATCCCTGATCGCTGGCCATGCCCATGATCATTGAGTGAGGATGACCGGCATGACGACAGACGAACGTACCGAACCCGCCTTCGACGCCGCCGAGCGCCAGATGCTCGAGGGGTGGCTGGACTACCACCGCGAGACGCTGGTCATGAAGTGCGCGGGCCTCACCGACGCCCAGTTGCGGGAGGCGTCCGTGCCTCCTTCGGAGTTCACGCTGCTCGGACTCGTGCGGCATCTGGCGGAGGTCGAGCGCGGCTGGTTCCGCGAGGTGCTGGTCGGTGAGGACGTACCGCCGATCTACGGCAGCGACGAGGACCCGGACGGGGAGTTCCACCTCACCGAGGCGGACACCTGGGACGAGGCACATGCGACCTGGCTGGCAGAGATCGAAGTGTCACGGCTGAATTCGGCGACGTTCGAACTCGACGGACTCTCGGTCGGCCTGAGCAGCCAGGGCAAGCCCTTCAGCCTCCGCTGGATCTACACGCACATGATCGAGGAGTACGCCCGGCACAACGGTCACGCGGACCTCGTTCGGGAACGGATCGACGGCGCGACCGGGGAGTGACGCTGCGGGGCGCTCATCCCACGGCCCCCTGACGCTCCGCGCCAGGTTCTGGGGCACGCCGCTGACCGGGTCACTCGTGCGGGCCAATCCTTGCTCACCGGCTGTCACCGGGCGGGCCGACCGAGCAGAGTTGCCCGGGTGCATCGAATCAGAATCACAGCAACGCTGCTGGTGGGGATTGCTGTCACAGCTGTCTCCGGCTGCGTGTCGGTGGAACCCTCGAAGAGAACCGTCGCGCCACGTTCCGGAGCCGGCAGACCCGTCCAGGACGTGGCCCCGCAGATCGTGCAGCCGCCGGTCCGGGACTCCCTCGAGGCCCTGCCGGACCCCGTGGCGTCCGTACGGGCCGTGGCCCCGGGAACACCCTCCCCGGCCCGGAGAACCACGGCACGGGCGGCCCCACGGCAGTACGAACCGGCCGACACCCCGAGGGGGCGGACACCTCGTCGGCTGTCCGCCGTTCCGCCCGCGGCGCTGCCCGCCGTGCCGGGCTCCGTCGTCACCGGGAGCGATGTCTGCAGGCTCGGGCGCGGCTACGGGCGCTGGCCTGCGGGCAGCCCGCAGGCCCTGATCTGCGACGAGACGTACGGCCGCTGAGCCGCGCAAGCCCGTACGGGGTGGGCCCGCCAGGTCCGAGGCGGGCCCACCTCACTCCCCCGCGGTACGGCCCCGCATCCTCTGTTCCAGGCGCCCGATGGCGGCACGGACGCCCCCGCCGTATCCGTCGTCGCCGAGCACACCGGCGGCGTCCCACGCCCGGTCCAGATGGATCCGGGCGGACTCGGGGCGCTGCAGCTTCAGGTAGTCCGCCGCGAGATTGAGGTGCAGGGAGGGGAAGAAGGCCCGGACCGCGGTCGCGTCCCGGTGTTCCGCGACCGGCCCGCCGCTCAGGCCTTCCGCGGCTCTCAGCGCCCGGAGGTCCCATGCGAGCTCATCGCCGGGATCGTCCTGGGTGTCGGCCATGTAGTGCGCGAGGGTGCAGCGGTGGAGGGCATCGCCCTTCTCGCCGATCTCCGACCAGATGGCCCCGAAGCGGTTGCGGGCCTCTTCCCTGTCCCCTCCGTGCAGCAGCATGATCGCCTGGCCGATCCTGGTCATGACGGCGTCCTTCGACGCTTCCTGCTGCTCCGCCACCGCGTCTCCCTGGGTACGCCCGTACAGCCCGTTCCGGTCGGTCGAACGCTAGCCGCAGCTGCCGGGAAACCCGCTCAGGCGCGGACCGGAACCGCCGACCGGGTCGCACCTCACCCCAGGTCCGGGATGCGCCAGTCGATGGCCTCGTGGCCCTGGGCGGCGATCGCCTCGTTGATCTGGGTGAAGGGGCGGGAGCCGAACCACTTCTTCGCGGACAGCGGCGAGGGGTGCGCGCCCTTCACCACCACGTGGCGCTCCTGGTCGATCAGCGGGATCTTCTTCTGGGCGTAATTGCCCCAGAGGACGAACACGGCCGGGTCGGGCCGCTCGGCGACGGCGCGGATCACCGCGTCCGTCACCTTTTCCCAGCCCTTGGCCTTGTGCGAATTGGCTTCGCCGGCACGCACCGTCAGCACCGCGTTGAGCAGGAGAACGCCCTGCTCGGCCCACGGCATCAGGTACCCGTTGTCCGGGACCGGCAGGCCGAGCTCGTCGTTCATCTCCTTGTAGATGTTGCGGAGCGAGGGGGGCGTCCTGACGCCGGGCCGCACCGAGAAGCACAGCCCGTGCCCCTGCCCCTCACCGTGGTACGGGTCCTGGCCGAGGATGAGCACCTTGACCCGGTCGTACGGGGTGGCGTCCAGGGCGGCGAACACCTGTTCGCGCGGCGGATACACCGGCCCCCTGGCCCGCTCCTCCTCGACGAATTCCGTGAGCTCCTTGAAGTACGGCTTCTGCAGCTCTTCGTCGAGGACGCCGCGCCAGGATTCGGGCAGCAGGTCGGTGTCGGTCACGTCCACAACCTCCGGTACACAATCGGTTCTTGACCACAGAACCTACCGGGGGCCACTGACAACGACCGCTCCGAGGCCTACCAACTGGCCTTGCGGTACAGCTCCCACATCTGCATGACCGTCTGCGGGTCCAGGGCGCGCTCGCCGCCGCCGATGTCCTCGCCGGCCGCCACGTACAGCTTGCCCTGCCACAGCGGCAGCAGCCGGACGTCCTCGACGAGGACTTCCTGTGCCTTCTTGAACTGCGTGGAAACCGCTCCGCGGTCGCTCTCCTGGCGGGACGACGCCAGCTGCTCGTCGATCTCCGCGGTCAGGTAGGGCGTCCCGGTGACGCTGTCCTTGCCGACGAAGGGGGCGATGAAGTTGTCCGGGTCCGGGAAGTCGGGGAACCAGCCACGGCCGAAGACCGGGTACTCGCCCTTGGTGAAGCCCTCCTGGAAGGTCTTCCACGGCGCGCTCTTCAGAGTGATCTTGAACAGGCCCGAATCCTCGAGCTGGCGCTTGATCTCGGCGAACTCGGGGGCGGTGGAGGAGCCGTAGCGGTCCGTGGTGAACCAGAACGTCATCTCGACCGGCTCGTTGATCCCCGCCTCGGCGAGGATGGCCTGGGCCTTGGTCTTGTTCGCGTCGCCGAAGGCGTCGAAGAAGCTCGTGGTGTGCCCGGCGATGCCCTTGGGGACCATGGAGTACAGCGGCTCCGCGGTGCCCTGGTAGACCTTGGCGACCAGGGCGTCACGGTTCACCAGCTGCGCGATGGCCCGCCGGACCGCGGGCTTGCCTGCGGCCGGGTCCTTGGGGTTGAAGACGAGGAAGCGGATGTCGGCGCCGACGGTCTCGACGATCTGCAGACCGGCGTTGTCCTTCTTGTTGTCCTCGAGGCCGACGACCTCCTCGGCGGTCAGACCGCGGTAGGTGGCGTCGATCTCCTTCTTCTTCAGGGCATCCACCATGGGGGCGGAGTCCTTGAAGTAGCGGATGGTGACGGCGGTGTTCTTGCGGTTGGCGAAGCCCTTGTAGTTGGGGTTCTTGGTCAGCTCGGCCTTGTTCCCGGGCTCGTACGACTCCAGGACGTACGGCCCGGAGCCGGTGACCTTCCCGTCGTCACGGATCTTGTCCGCGGGGTAGTCACTGGGTGCGACCAGCGACATCGCCGGAGTCGCCAGGATGAACGGGAAGGTCGCGTCCGCCTTGCTGAGGTGGAAGATGACCGTGTCGTCGCCCTTGGTCTCCACACGGTCCAGGGAGCCGAGCAGACCCGCCGGGCCACCCTTGACCTTGATCTTCACGATCCGGTCGATGGAGTACTTGACGGCCTCGGCGTTGATCGCCTCGCCGTTGGAGAACTTCAGGCCCTGACGGAGCTTGCACCGGTAGGCCATGCTCGTGGAATCGGTGAACTGGCAGTCCTCCGCCGCGTCGGGCTCGGGGCTCATCGTGCCGGTGGGGAAGCTCACCAGGGTCTGGAAGACGTTCCTCATCAGCTCCCAGGAACCGTCCCAGGCCGCTGCCGGATCGAGTGTCGAGGGCGAACTCGTCGTCCCGACTGCTATCTGCTGGTCGGTTTCCGAACTGCTGTCGGACAGCAAACCGCAGCCGGCCAGCAGGGAAAGAGATGCAAGGGCTGCAGCAGCCTGCAGACTGGCCCGGTAGAACACGTGAACGCTCCTCGATCAGCCATGGGTCGGCAGACCATACCGCAGCGCCCCGCCAGGTCAATCCGCTGGCCCGGCGGGGCGCTTGACTCATTCAGGGCCAAACCGGCTCAGGCCGCACTCAGGCCACGCCGGCATTCAAGAAAATACCTCCGTCGACCACGAGAGTCTGCCCCGTGATCCAGTCGGACTGGGCGGAGGTGAGGAAAGCCGCGGCACCTCCGATGTCCTCCGGAACACCGAGCCTGCCGAGCGGGTAGGCGGCTGCCGCCTCCGCCTCCCGGCCCTCGTAGAGCGCCTCCGCGAACTTGGTCTTGACCACGGCCGGGGCGATCGCGTTGACCCGGACGACCGGCGCGAACTCGTGCGCCAGCTGGAGGGTCAGGTTGACCATGGCGGCCTTGCTCATCCCGTAGGCGCCGATGAAGGGCGAGGCGGAGACACCGGCGACGGAGGCGATGTTCACGATCGCCCCGCCGTTGTCCTTCTGCCATGCCTTCCAGGTCTGCTGGGCGAAGCCGAGCGCCGAGATCACGTTGGTCTCGTACACCTTGCGGGCGACGTTGAGGTCGAGCTCGGCCATCGGGCCGAAGACCGGATTCGTACCCGCGTTGTTGATCAGGTAGTCGACCCGGCCGAACACCTCCATGGCGCGCTCGACCGCTGCCGCCTGATGTGCCTCGTCGTGCGCCTTGCCCGCGATCCCGATCGCCCGGTCGGCGCCGAGCTTCTCGACGGCCTCCTTGAGGGCGTCCTCGCCACGGCCCGTGATGACGACGCGGTCGCCCCGGGCGACGAGCGCCTCGGCGACGCCGTAGCCGATGCCCCTGCTCGCACCCGTGATGAGTGCGACCTTGCCACTGTCCTGCACAGTCATGATGTCCGTTGCCCTTCCGGGGTCAGTTGAGCGGTCCGCCGGCGACGTACATGACCTGACCGGAGACGAAGCCCGCGTCGTCGCCGGTGAAGAAGGCGATGGCGTTGGCGATGTCCTCGGGCCACCCCACGCGCTGCACGGGGATCTGGGTGGCTGCCGCGGCCTGGAACTCCTCGAAGCCCATGCCGACGCGGGCCGCCGTCTGGGCGGTCATCTCCGTGACGATGAAGCCGGGGGCGACGGCGTTGGCGGTGACGCCGAACTTGCCGAGCTCCTTGGCGAGGGTCTTCGTGAAGCCCTGCAGACCGGCCTTCACGGCGGAGTAGTTGGCCTGACCCCGGTTGCCGAGGGCCGAGGAGGAGGACAGCGAGACGATGCGGCCGAACTTGGCCTCCACCATGTGCGCCTGGACGGCCTTCGCCATCAGGAAGGCACCCTTGAGGTGCACGTTCATGACGAGGTCCCAGTCCGCCTCGCTCATCTTGAAGAGCAGGTTGTCGCGGAGTACGCCCGCGTTGTTGACGAGGATCGTCGGGGCGCCGAGCTCGGCGGCGACGCGCGCGACGGCGGCTTCCACCTGGGCGCTGTCCGACACATCGCAGCCGACGGCGAGGGCGGTGCCCCCCGCGGCGGTGATCTTCTCGACCGTGTCCTTGCAGGCCGCCTCGTCGAGGTCGAGTACGGCGACGGCGCGGCCCTCGGCCGCCAGGCGTACGGCGGTGGCGGCGCCAATGCCCCGCGCCGCTCCCGTCACGATGGCGACGCGCTGCTCGGTGGTGGACATGCTTGGTTCTCCTCGCCCTTGGATCGCGGCTCAGCGGACGTCAGGAAGTTCCCGATAACTGAGCAACCGCTTAGTACCTTCAGCAGACGAGACGCTAGAAGCCCTGGCACCCGGTGTCAACGGCCCACGGGGGCAGGGGCGCATGTCACACCGGAAGGCGCCGCCGCGGGTCCTGCCGCGAGCGGCGCCATCGGCCGCCGGCTCAGCGCACCAGCAGGTCGAGCAGCCGTTCGACCTCGGCCTCCGGGTCCGTGGTGAGACCGCTGTGCACGGCGCCCGGCTGGACCACCGTGGAGCGCGGGGCGATCAGCCAGCGAAAGCGCCGCCCGGCGTCGTCACCGGCGGCCTGTCCCGCGGCGTCACCACCGCAGCAGACCCCCTCGACCGCGCGCAGGGCGGCCTGGACGCCCACCACGTCGGCGTGCGGATCCAGGGCCTTCAGCTTGCGCTCGTCCAGATGCGTGCGTGCCGCGACGAAGGATTTCGCCCGGCAGTAGACCAGCACGCCCGCGTTGAAGCACTCGCCTCGCTCGACCCGCGGAACGACGCGCAGCAGCGCGTACTCGAAGACAGTGCGCTCGCTCATCGGCTGCCGTCCTTGCTGCTCTGTCCGGCGTCCGCCTGCTCCGCGCGGTCCTCACGGGTGAGGTGCGGCCGCGGCGCGAGGCGCTCGGTGAGCCAGCCGGGGGCCCGGGAGGGCCGTGTCTTCGTGGGCGCCTCCATCGTGATCCGCTCGTGGACACTGCCCGCGCGTGCCAGCAGTGGCGCCACGTACGCCCGGCGCAGCTGGTCCGTCGAGTCGAAACCGGGTTCGCCCGCCAGCCACTCCTCGGGCACGTCGGCGACCACCTCGGTCAGCAGCTCCTCGGTGACGAGCGGGGCGAGCTCCGCGGCCGCGGCCGCGACGTCCGGCCCGAACGGGGCGAGGACATGATCGGAGGCGTTGTACGGCTTCGCCGCCGACGCCTGCGCTCCCGGCCAGTTGTGGTGCCAGATCATCGTGGCTCCGTGGTCGATGAGCCACGGATCGCCGTGCCAGACCAGCAGGTTGGGGTTCCGCCACGACCGGTCCACATTGTTGATCAGCGCGTCGAACCAGACGACCCGGCCGGCCTCCGCCGGGCCCACCTCGTAGGCGAGCGGATCAAAACCGAGCGAGCCGGGCAGATAGTCCATGCCCAGGTTCAGCCCGCCGCTCGCCTTGAGGAGCTCCTGCACTTCCTGGTCCGGCTCCGCGAGCCCGATGACGGGATCGAGCTGGATGGTCACCAGTTCGGGGACCCGCAGCCCCAGCCGCCTGCCGAGCTCTCCGCAGATGATCTCCGCGACGAGGGTCTTGCGTCCCTGCCCTGCGCCGGTGAACTTCATGACGTACGTACCGAGGTCGTCGGCTTCGACGATCCCGGGGAGCGAGCCACCCTCACGCAGGGGCGTGACGTAGCGGGTCGCGGTGACTTCGGTCAGCATTTCCCCAGGCTATACGGCGCCACTCCCTGCAGATCGACGGGCCGGGGCCCGGTCACCGCGCCGGCTTCGCGGCAGCACGCTTTCCCTGGAGAATCCGGCTGCGCAGCCGCAGGAAATCAGCCTGCTCGACATAGCGGCAAGGGGCACCAACCGCCCGCCCCGACCAGGCATTCAGCGCAACGGGGAATAAGGCTGCATTCGGGTTTCCGCATTGCTTCACCCACTCGCACTAAGGGAGCTGCAGCCTCTGACCTGGTTATTTCCGGGACGATGTACGAACATAACCCCCGCAGAGGTCCCGGTCTCTTTCGAGCATCTTCCCTGTTCACGGTGGGCGCGGGCGAATACCCCATCGCACCCCGTCAGTAATTCACTTGTTCCGGACCTTGCCGGGACTGATCGAGATGTGGTCACAGCGCCTGGCGTGTCGGGGACGGTCGGACGATTTCTTCGCACCGGCCCCCGTCACCAGACGATGACTCCACCGCCCTCGGCTTTTGCTCGCACGGCGGCGGCAACGATGTTGTCGAAGCGCGCGGAGATGTAATCGGCGTCATAGCCGCTCAGTTCAGCGAGATGATCAAAGTGTGGGCGTATCACTTCGCACTCGGCGAGGAAGTCGTCGACCTCCGCAGGCTCCACGTAGAGGTCGCTCCCGTCCAACTGGGGGAAGAACCGCGCCCCCAGAGCCCGGATCGCTTCAGATCCCCACAGGCGGCTGCGGGTGCTCTCGAATCCGGCCATGGTGTCGGCGTACTCGGGATCTTCCAGGAAGTCGCGTGTGCCGTCGGCGTCGTAGACGTAGGTGTGCACAAGGAGGGTCATGCTCCGATTCTCGGGAGCAGGACCACCCGAAGTCGAACGCATTACCCTCTGCCGAGTCCCGCCCGGACGCACGAGGGCCCCGCCCCGAGATCCCCATCAGCCTTCTAGTAGCTGGGCGGATTCCGGCGCAACTTACGCCGTTCCCATCGGTTGGGGTGGCGGATGACCACTCCGGCCATGCCACCGGCTCCGGTCAGCCGGATCAGCGGAGTTCCCCGGAGCCTGTCGGGCGTGGTCTTGTCCGTCAAGCCTCCGACGCCGGGATCCATCCCGCTGGTGTCTGCGCCCCAGGCGTCGGGGATGACGATCGTGACACCGGCCATCTCGCCGTACGCCTCCACCGCGACCTCGGGGAGGCGGCACTGGACCCTGGTGAAGTCGACCTTCACGCCGCCCCAGCCTCCGTAAGCAACCACGTGCCCGGGCACCTCCCAGCGTCCGGAGCCTCGAGACACGCCGTGCATGCCGCCCCTGAGCACCAGCGGCGACTGCCCCTCGGGGTTCAGCTTCGGCAAGTCAGCTGTCAGTACGGCCAACTCGCCATGCGTCTTGGCCTTCAGCGCCACCTCAAGGCGCGAGCCCAGCTCGTCGAGATCGATTCGCCCCTCGGCTGCAGCATCACGCAGCTGCTCCACCACCGTCTCCCGGTCATCATGAGAGGCTCTGAGCCCTCCTGCGGGAGCAGGGCGCGGCAAGGGCTCTGGAAGCTCGGCAGTCATGGCACAAGAATAGGGGAACAAGCAGCCACCGTAACGGGACTGCACATCTAAAACACGCCTGTCTTGATCTTCACCCTCGAGGTCCGGACAAGTCCTCGTACGTGATCGTCGGACCGGTAACTGCCCGACGGGCGGGCGGTCTTCAGCTGAGTGTGTGATCCGGCCGAGGAACACGACACGGGCCTGGCCGCAGGCCGCGGGCGGTGGCACGGGACCGGAGCGGCAGCGGCGGCAGCAGACGGTCGGCTGGTCCGTGGGAGGGCCCTGCAGGTGACCGCACCGCAGGGCCGCCGGATCACGGTCTCCGGCCCCATCCAGCCCGCTGCCAGCCGCTCTTCCACCCGACAGGTGCCAGCGGTTCCCGCACGTGGTCACGCATGCGCCACCGCAGATTCGCCTGCCCGAACCTGCCCGCAGCCCGAGCGAAATCCGATTCCGACTCGGGCTTCCAGCACTCGTCTTCAGGCGTTTCGTCCATACCCGGAGAACGACAACCAGCAGCTCAGGACACGAGATCTCGCTTGCTGAAGTGCTGAAGGCCCGGGTCAGGGACCCGCAGCGGACCGTTCCCACTGGTCATCGGGTCGACTGCTCTCTTCCGGGATGTTCAGCGGCAGACGCCGCCGCGCTCCTCCCCGGTCCGCACGAGCGGGGAAGGAACGCGGCGAGGCCGCCGCCCCCTACCGCACGGGCTCCGGGCGGGGAGTTGGGCACCGCAAACCCGTACCGCACCCCTATTGAGGGCCGTGGCCTGTGCTCCTGCGCCCGGCGCGGCCCCCGATCAGTGCGCTGCGAAGGCGAGGACGGCGTTCTGCCCGCCGAAGCCGAAGGAGTTCGTGAGCGCCAGTCCGATCGGGCCGGGCCGGGCCTCCTTGGCCACCACGTCGACGTCGATCTCCGGGTCCTGGCTCTCGAGGTTCGCCGTGGGCGGGATCAGCCCGTTCTCGAGTGTCAGCACCGCCAGGGCCGCCTCGATCGCCCCGGCGGCGCCGAGCGTGTGCCCGAGGACGCCCTTGGTCGAGGTGACCGCGGGGCCGTGACCGAGGCAGCGGGCCAGGACCCTGGCCTCGGCCAGGTCGTTCAGCGGCGTCGACGTGCCATGCGCGTTGACGTGGTCCACGTCTGACGGAACGGCACCGGCGTCGAGGAGGGCGGCGCGGACGGCCCGCTCCACACCGGCGCCGGTCGGGTCGGGGGCGGTCGCGTGGTACGCGTCGGCGGAGGCGCCGTAACCGACGAGCCTGGCCCGGACCCGGGCGCCGCGCGCCGCGGCGTGGTCGGCGCGTTCGAGGACGAGGATCCCGCTCCCCTCCCCGATGACGAATCCGTCGCGGTCGGTGTCGAACGGGCGCGACGCCGTCGCCGGCGATTCCCCGCGGGTCGACAGCGCGCGCATCCGGCTGAAGCCGGTGACGATGAGCGGCACCACGGCAGCCTCGGTGCCGCCCGCCAGAACGATGTCGCACACGCCCTGGCGCAGCATGTCGCGGGCCACGCCGATGGCGGTCGCCCCGGACGCGCACGCCGTGGCGGTCATGAGGTTCGGGCCCGTCGCCCCGAACCGGATGCCCATGTGCCCGGCGACCATGTTCGGGAGCATCATCGGCATCAGCAACGACGACACCCGATCGGGCCCGTCGTCGCGGAACGTCGCGTGCTGCGTCTCCCAGGTACCGGCGCCACCCACGCCGCAGCCGACGACGACGCCGACCCGGGTACCGTCCCACGTGGCCGGATCCAGCCCGGCGTCCGCGACGGCCTCGTCCGCGGCGATGAGCCCCAGCTGCACGAATCGGTCGTACAGCATGGTCGCGCGACGGCCCAGCAGTGCGCGGGCGTCGAACTCGGGCACGCGGCAGGAGAAGTCGACCGGCAGCCCGGCCAGCGCCGGGTCGGTGGCAGCGGTCGACTTCCCGGCGCACACCGCGCGCCAGGCCGGTTCGGTGCCGACGCCTGCGGCGGTCACCAGCCCCAGGCCCGTGACGACGACACCGGTGGTCATGACGCGGGGTCGAGTTGGGCTTCGATCAGCTTCACGACGTCGGCGACCGTGCTGCGCGGGGTCGCAGCGTCCTCGTCGATCTCCACGTCGAGGTCCCGCTTGACGACCAGCGTGAGTTCCACCAGGAACAGCGAGTCCAGTTCGAGTTCCTCGAAAGTGGCGTCAGGTCGGATCCCCTCGGGCCGTACCTCGAACTGGTTGACCAGTATGTCGGTGAGCCGTTCGTACGAGTTCCCCATGGGATGACTCCTCATCACAGTCGGTAAAGCGCGCTCAGCTAGTCGCAGAGCGCGAGATCGGGCCAGGTCAGCAGCGTCGAGCCCCAGGTGAGGCCCGCGCCGAACGCGGTGAGCAGGGTCCGCTGTCCGGGCCGCAGGGCGCCCTCCGCGACGCCGTGGAGCAGCGCCAGCGGGACGGAGGCGGCTGCGGTGTTGCCGACGCGGTCGATGTTGGCGACGACGCGGTCCCGGTCGACGCCCAGCTCGTCGGCGAGCTGGTGCAGGATCCGGATGTTGGCCTGGTGGGCCACGACCCGGTCGATGTCGGCGACATCCTGGCCCGCGCGCTTCAGTGCGATCCGGCACGAGTCGGCCATCCGCGTGACGGCGTGCTTGAACACCTCACGTCCGGCCATCGTCAGATACCGCTCGCCCTCCAGCTCCGGCCTGCCGGACAACCGCTGCCGGGAACCGCCGCCGTCGACCGCGATGAGTCCGGCGCCGTCGCCGTCACTGCCCAGATCGATGTGACCGACCGCGCCCGGCTCGTCCGGGGTGCCCGCCCGGAGCACCACCGCGCCGGCCCCGTCGCCGAAGATGGGGGCCGTTCCGCGGTCGCGCGGGTCGAGGATGCCGGAGTACGTCTCGGCGCCGATGAGAAGTACCCGGTCGGCGACGCCGGTGGCGATCAGACCGGCCGCACAGGCGAGTCCGTACAGGAACCCGGTGCACGCGGCGTTCATGTCGAAGGCCGCGGCGCCGGTGAGGCCCAGCCGTGTCGCGACCTCGGGTGCCGTGGCCGGGCAGATCCGGTCGGGCGTGGTCGTGGCCAGGACCACGGCGTCCACCGTCGGCTCGCCGGAGGAGGCCAGGGCCCTCGCCCCGGCCTCGACGGCGAGGTCGGACGTCGCGGAGCCGGGTGCGGCGTAGTGACGGCGTGTGATTCCGGTACGGGTGCGGATCCAGTGGTCGGAGGTGCCGAGTTCGGCCGGCAGATCGCCGTTCATCACCATCCGAGGGGGCAACCAGCCGCCCAGCCCACTGATTACCGCGGCACGCGTCATGCGCCAAAGAATGGCAGGGGGCGCTGAAATTCGGCTGACGGTCCTCTGACACGTGACCGCTTTCAGCGTTGTGTCAGCGAATTTTCCACAGCCGGTCAGAGAGCGGACAGCGGGGTGCGCCAGCATGCTCGTGTGGCGAGGAGACGACTATGGACGAACCCGGTTACCTCGAAGTGCGCGCGGCCGGAGAACATCGCGCCTCCGGTCGGGGAACGGTGAACGGGAGCGAGGGCCCGGCACCTTCGAAGGAGTCGGGCACCACCGCCGGCAAGGTCGCCGACCTGCGGGCCAGGCGCGAGGCGGCCCGTCACGTCCCCGACCGCACGGTCCGCCGCCTCGCCCGGTTCGGTCGGATGACGGCCCGGGACCGCCTGGAACACCTGCTGGACGAGGGCTCGTTCGTGGAGACCGGATTGCTCGCCCGGCACCGTTCGACCGGCTTCGCCGCCGACACGGAGCGGCCCAGCGGCGACGGCGTCATCACCGGCTACGGCACCGTGGACGGCCGCAAGGTGTGCGTCTACGCCCAGGACGCACTTGCCCTGGGCGGCAGCGTCGGCGAGGTCTTCGGCGAGAAGGTCGGCAAACTGCTCGACCTCGCCCTGCAGACCGGCTGCCCGGTCGTCGCCATCAACGACTCCAGTGGCGCGCGCGTCGCCGAGGGTGTGCTGTCGCTGGCCGCGTACGGCCGGATAGCCAACAAGGTGGTCACCGCCTCCGGCGTCATCCCGCAGATCTCACTGATCATGGGCCCTTGTGCGGGCGGCGCCGTCTACGTCCCGGCCTGCACCGACTTCGTCGTGATGGTCGACCGGACGTCACACATGTTCGTGACCGGCCCGGAGGTCATCCGCGCAGTCACGGGCGAGCCGGTCCGCCTGGAGGACCTCGGGGGCGCACAGGTGCACGCCTCGGTCACCGGCAACGCGCACTACGTGGCGGACAGCGAGGCCGAGGCGCTCGACTACGTACGGGACCTGCTGTCCTTCCTTCCGTCCAACAACCTGGACGAGACGCCGGCATATCGGTCCGCCGCGGTCGTGGACGTCACGCCCGACGACCTCGAGCTCGACTCGATACTGCCCGACGCGCAGCGGGAAGCGTTCGACATGTCCGAGGTGGTCGCACGTGTGGTCGATGACGGCGACCTGCTGGAGGTGCACCCGAGCTTCGGGCCGAACATCATCTGCGGGTTCGGCCGGATCGAGGGGCGCACCGTCGCCGTCGTCGCCAACCAGCCGCTGCACCTGGCCGGGGCGCTCGACATCGCGGCCGCAGAGAAGGCCGCGCGCTTCGTACGGTTCTGCGACGCGTTCAACATCCCCATCGTGACCCTGGTCGACGTCCCCGGCTTCCTGCCCGGCACCGCCCAGGAACATCAGGGCATCGTCCGGCGCGGCGCCAAGCTGGGCTTCGCCTACATCGAGGCGACGGTGCCGAAGGTGACCGTCATCGTCCGCAAGGCGTTCGGCGGCGGGTACGCGGTGATGGGATCCAAGGAGCTCGGTGCCGACATGAGCTTCGCCTGGCCCACCGCGTCGATCGGTGTGATGGGCGCCGCCAGCGCCGTCGACATGCTGTGCCACCGCCAACTCGGTGCCGCCGACGATCCTGTCGTGCTGCGGGACGAGCTGATCGAGGAGTACGAGGAGACCGTACTCACCCCCTACATGGCAGCCGAACGCGGCAGCCTCGACGACGTCATCCTGCCGTCGGAGACCCGGTCGGCCGTGCTGCGCGCGCTCAGGGCGCTGCGCACCAAACGCATGACACCGCCGCACCGCAAGCACACCAACATCCCCCTGTAGAAGGGCCGGACGCGGCAGGCCGCGAGCTTCCCCGACGCCCGTTCGATGCCTCCGCCGACGTGACGGACCCCGACCGTGAATAGGGGGGTCCACCGGTGGATATACGGGGCGTCGGCTGTTGACGACGCCTCCGCCTTCCGACAAGCATGGGCTACGTCGATCATGCGTCGGCGTGCCAATGACAACATCGGCCAGGCGGAGAGTTCCGATGGAAGTAGCCATACTCGGCCCGCTGACAGTGACCGGGAGACGACGTCTCCCGGTGAGCGGCACCAAGGTGCGCGCGATCCTCGCTCTGCTCGCCCTCAACGTCGGATCCGTCGTGTCCTACCAGGATCTGGCCGACGAACTGTGGGACGACCGCCCGCCACGCACCAGCAAGAACACCCTGCAGGCCCACATCGCCCGGCTGCGCCGGCTGCTCGAGGAGGCCGGCTGCCCGGACGCCCTGCGGACGGTGAGCCAGGGATATCTGCTGGATCTGAGCCCCGACGCGATCGATGCGGATCGCTTCCACCGCCTCGCCTCCAGCGGCGCCCAGCGCATCGCCGACCACCCGCAGGCCGCGGTCGAACACCTCGAACAGGCGCTGCGCCTGTGGCGGGGACCGGTCCTGCTGGACGCCGGGCCGGGCGCGCACTGCCGGTCCGCGATGCTGTGGCTCAACGACAGCCGCGTCGCCGTGCACGAGAATCTCATGGCCGCTCGGCTGGCCCTCGGCGAAGAGCACGCGGTCGCCTCCGAATTGAAGAGCCTGGCCGCCCAGCATCCGCTGCGCGAGGGGCTGCACGACCTGCTGATGCTCGCGCTGTACCGGGCGGATCGGCAGGCCGAGGCGATCGACGTGTTCCACCGGCTGCGCCAACGTCTCCGCGACGACCTCGGCCTGCAGCCGGGGCTGCAGGTCCAGCGCCGGTACCGTGCGATCCTCGACCAGGATCCGGCGCTCGCCACGCCACCGCGCACCGTTTAGCGGGCGGCGGAGACGCTGTTCCCACCGACACGCCTGTTTCCACCGACACGCCTGTTTCCGTCGACACGCCTGTTTCCACCGACACGCCGACGGCGCCCGCCACGGTTCGTATCCGTGGCGGGCGCCTGCGCGTCCGGCCGGGTTACTCCCCGCCGTCGCTGAGCTCCTTCTCGATGAGGGCGATGAGTTCGTCGTCACCGGCCGCGTCCATCCGCGCGGCCAGGGACTCGCCCCCGTCCGCCACCTCGCCTGCCGTCCACTTCTCCAGGAACGCCTGCAGCCGTACCGTCACCCGTGCCCGGACCAGTCCGTCCGTCCGGCCGTCGGCGAAGGCCGCATCGAGCTCGTCCAGCGCGCTGATCATGGGCTCGGCCGCGTCGGCGCCGCTCCCGTCCAGCTCGTCGAGCAGGTGACGCGCGAGCACGGCCGGCGTCGGATGGTCGAACACGATCGTCGAGGCGAGCCGCAGCCCGCTGTCCTTCGCCAGCACATTGCGGAACTCGACCGCCGTCAGCGAGTCGAACCCGAGATCCCGGAACGGCCGACTGTCGATGTCCTCCACGGACTTGTAACCGAGCACGGCACCGATGACGCGGCGGATCATCTCCAACAGCTCCGCCTCCTGCTCCTGAGGGCTCATCGAAGCCAGTCGTGCACGCAGATCGGCGGCGCTCGCACCACCGTCCTCGTCCCGGGACTCGTTCAGGGCTTTCGCTGTTCCGGTGAAGTCGCGGAGCAGCGGGCTGGGCCGCAGGAGTGTGAAGGCTTCGGCGAAGCGTGTCCAGTCGACGTCGGCGACGGTGAGGCTGCTGTCACCGTGGTCGACGGCCTCGGCCAGGGCCCGGATCGCCAGGGCCGGGTCCATCGGTGCCAGGCCCCGGCGGCGCAGACTCTGAGCCGCCTCGGGATCCGCGGCCATCCCCGCCCCTGCCCACGGGCCCCACGCCACCGACGTCCCCGCAAACCCACGGTCGCGGCGGTGCTGCACCCAGGCGTCGAGGAAGGCATTGCCTGCCGCGTACGCACTCTGGCCTCCGCTGCCCCACGTCGCGGCGATCGAGGAGAACACCACGAACAGGTCCAGCGGCAGATCCGCGGTCAGTTCGTCCAGGTGCTTGGTTCCGTCGACCTTGGCCCGCAGCACCGAGGCGAAAGCCTCGGGGGTGACTTCCTCGAGCCGCTGCGGAAGGTCGAGACCGGCCGCGTGCACAATGCCGGTGAGCGGCCACTGTTCCGGAACACCAGCGATCACCGCAGCCAGGGCATCGCGGTCGGCCACGTCGCAGGCGGCGACCGTGACCCGTACGCCCAGCTCGGCCAGTTCCTCGACCAGACCGGCCGGGGCGACACCGCCGCGACCGGTCAGCACCAGGTGCGGCACACCCCGACCCGCCAGCCAGCGGGCCACCTCCACACCCAAAGCGCCCGTGCCGCCGGTGACCAGCACGGTGCCGGACGGATCCGGGTTCCACGGGGTCCCCGCCACTGCGGCAGATGTCGCACGGGCCAGCCGCCGGGCCAACACCCCGGACTCGCGGACCGCCACCTGATCCTCAACACCACCAGAAGCCAGAACACCCACCAGCCGGGCACCTGCCCGGGCGTCCAGCCGTGCCGGCAGGTCGATCAGACCACCCCAGCGGCTCGGCACCTCCAGCGCCGCGACCCGGCCCAGACCCCACACCGAGGCAAGGCCGGGGTCCACCAGCCGGTCTGAACCACCCACGGACACCGCACCCCGTGTAAGCACCCACAGCGGAGCTGTGACCTCGCCCAGCGCCTGCACCACGGCGAGCGTCTCCGCTACCCCGGACGCAGTCAGGATCACGCCGGCCAGGTCAGGCAGCCCCGACACCTCCTCGGCCGGGAGACCGACCACGGTCGCGCCCGCGGCCTCCAATGCGGCGGACACCTCGGGGTCTTCGGTGCCGACGACCGCCCATACCCCGGTCAGTACCGCCGACGACGCCAGGCCGTCCAACGGCTTCCAGGAAATCCGGTAACGCCACGAGTCGAGCGTCGATTGTTCCTGGTGGCGCTGTCGCCACGCGGACAAGGCCGGCAGTGCCGACTCCAGACCCGCGAGTTCCTCCAGGTCCTCACGCTCCACCGCGTCCCAGAACGCGGCATCCACCAGCTCACCGCCACCGCTACCCGCAGCAGCCGTCACCGAAAGCTCCGGCCAGAACCGCTCACGCTGGAAGGCGTAGGTCGGCAGATCAACCACCCTGCCGCCCCAACCAGCGAACAGCGCCGTCCAGTCGACATCGACTCCGGACGCCCACAAACGGCTGATCGCGGTGACCACAGTGTCGGTCTCATCGCGGTCCTTGCGCAGGACGGGGATGAACTGAGCGTCGGCGGCGGTGTCCTGGGCCATGCCCGACAGAACGCCGTCCGGGCCGAGTTCCACGTACCGCGTCACACCCATCGCTTCGAGCGCCGTTACGGCATCGGCGAAACGCACCGGCTGCCGCACCTGGCTCAGCCAGTACTCCGGCCGCTGCATGACACCGGGCTCGGCGACCGCACCGGTCAGGTTCGACACCACCGGGATCTCGGCCGGGTGGAAGGTCAGTCCGGACAGGACCGTCGCGAATTCGTCCAGCATCGGTTCCATCAGCGCGGAGTGGAACGCGTGCGACACCGACAGCACGTTGAACCGCAGACCGCGGGCGGCGCATTGGGTTGCGTAGTACTCGATGGCCTCGGTGGAGCCGGACAGGACTACGGAGTTCGGGCCGTTGACGGCGGCGACGTCCAGGCCGGAGTCCGCGACGGCGGCTTCGGTGGCCTGCACGGCGAGCATCCCGCCACCGGCCGGTAGCGCCTGCATCAGCCGACCGCGCTCCGCGACCAGGACGCACGCGTCGTCCAGGTCGAGGATCCCGGCCACGTGCGCTGCGGTGATCTCGCCCAGGGAGTGACCCAGCAGTACGTCCGGGGTCGCGCCCCACGAATCGACGAGCCGGAACAGCGCAACCTCAAGCGCAAACAGGCCGGCCTGGGCCCACACGGTGTGGTCCAGGTCGACGCCGTCGGTCAGGACCTCACGCAGCGGACGTTCCAGGCGTACGTCGAGCCGTGCGCAGACCGCGTCGAAGGCTTCGGCGAACACCGGGAACTGTTCGTACAGCCCCAGGCCCATCCCTGCGCGCTGCGAACCCTGACCGGTGAAGAGGAAGGCGGTCCGGCCCTCTCGGGCGATACCGGTGGCGAGCGTCGTGTCCCCGGCCAGTACCGCGCGGTGCTCCAACGCGGCACGGGTCGTCGCCAGAGACCAGCCGACATCCACCGGATCCAGCTCCGGACACTCCGCAGCAAACGACCGCAGCCGCTCCACCTGCGCCCGCAATGCCGCATCGGACTTCGCCGACACCACCCACGGCACCAGCCCGGAACGCATCACCGACGGCTCGACCACCGGCTCCCGCTCGACGGACTCCGGAGCCTGCTCCAGGATGACGTGTGCGTTGGTGCCGCTGATGCCGAACGAGGACACGGCCGCTCGGCGCGGACGGTCCGCTTCGGGCCACGGACGCGCCTCGGTGAGGAGTTCCACCGCGCCCGCGGACCAGTCCACCTGGGGGGAGGGGGCGTCGACGTGGAGCGTCGCCGGCATCAGACCGTGTCGCAGAGCCATGACCATCTTGATCACGCCCGCCGCGCCGGCGGCCGCCTGGGTGTGCCCGATGTTCGACTTGACGGAGCCGAGCCACAGCGGCTCGTCGCCCTCGCTACGGTCCTGGCCGTAGGTGGCCAGCAGCGCCTGCGCCTCGATCGGGTCGCCGAGACGGGTTCCGGTGCCGTGCGCCTCCACGACGTCGACGTCCGCGCCAGTGACGTGGGCGTTGGCGAGGGCCTGTCGGATCACCCTCTGTTGGGAAGGGCCGTTGGGTGCGGTCAGACCGTTGCTCGCGCCGTCCTGGTTCACCGCACTGCCCCGCACCACCGCAAGGATCCGGTGTCCGTTGCGCTGTGCGTCGGAGAGCCGTTCCACCAGCAGCAGACCGACTCCCTCACCCCAGCCCGTCCCGTCGGCACTCGCGGCGAACGCCTTGCACCGGCCGTCCGACGCCAGACCGTCCTGCCGGTCGAACTCCACGAACGCTCCCGGGGTGACCATCACCGTCACACCACCGGCCAGGGCGAGTTCGCACTCACCGGCCCTCAGTGCCTGCCCCGCCCAGTGCAGTGCGACCAGCGACGACGAGCACGCCGTGTCCACCGTGACTGCGGGGCCTTCGAGCCCGAACGCGTACGAGACCCGGCCGGACAGCACTGCCGCCGCGTTCCCGACAGCCGCGTGGCCGTCACCGGCGTCCTGCGATGCAGCGAGGACCTGTGCGTAGTCCTGGCCGTTGGTTCCGGCGAAGACCCCCACACTGCGGCCACGCTGCGATCGCGGATCCATCCCCGCCGACTCGAACGTCTCCCACGCGGTCTCCAGCAGCAGCCGCTGCTGCGGATCCATGGCGAGCGCCTCACGCGGCGAGATCCCGAACAGGCCCGCATCGAACTCGGCCGCGTCATGGATGAACCCGCCCACACCGCTCGCGACGCCGGACACCCCCGCCGGCCATCCCCGGTCCACCGGGAACACGGACAGCCCGTCCACCCCATCGGCGACCAGATCCCACAACTGCTCGGGCGATCCCACCCCGCCCGGGAAGCGGCACGCCATCCCGACGATCGCAAGAGGCTCATCGGCTCCCGCCGACGGCGCCACCGCACCGGACGCCGCCGCCACTCCCGTACCGGCCAGTTCCGCACGGAGGTGGTCGACGAGGGCTTCAGGCGTCGGGTGGTCGAAGACGAGGGTGGTGGGCAGTCGCAGCCCGGTCCGCGCGGACAGCATGTTGCGCAGTTCGACCGCCATCAACGAGTCGAAGCCCAGATCCCGGAACGCACGATCCGGCTCCACCGCCTGCACCCCGGAATGACCTAGTACCGCAGCTGCCTGACCTCGCACCAGATCCAGCAGCACCTGACGCCGCCTGCCCTCCGGCACACCCTCAAGCTCTTCCCGCAGGCTCCTTCCACCGCCATCGGCCGGCAACGCAGGTACGCCAGCGACCGCTTCCGGAAGCTCCGCCAGCAGACGACTGGGACGCGCCGACACGAACCCGGGAACAAACCGCTCCCAGTCGATATCCGCCACCGTCACATCCACACCACCACGAACCGCCTCACCGAACACCCGCAACGCACCCTCCACGCCCAACGGACGCACCCCACCACGCCGCAACCGCTCCACCACCACACCGCCAGCAGCCATACCCCCCTCAGCCCACGGACCCCACGCCACCGACACCGCCGGCAAACCACGCCCACGACGCCACTCCACCCACCCATCCACACACGCATTCGCCGCCGCGTAATTACCCTGACCCGCACTACCCACCGTCCCCGCCAACGACGAGAACACCACCAACCACTCCACCGGCAAACCCGACGTCACCACGTCCAGATTCACCAACCCATCCACCTTCGGCGCCATCACCGACACCAAACGCTCCCCCGACAAACCCTCCAACAACCCGTCATCCACCACACCCGCCGCATGCACAATTCCCTTGAGCGGCCACTGTTCCGGAACACCAGCGATCACCGCGGCCAGAGCGTCGCGATCAGCCACATCACAAGCAACCACAGTCACCCGCGCACCCAACCCCGACAACTCCTC